>NZ_CP179926.1:0-309725 GCF_052344095.1 Pedobacter paludisoli
TTTTGCATCCCGCTTCGGATGATAGCGATGGAGTAAAAAAGAGTAGTGAGAGGGAGCAGAAATTATTTCAAATAAAATTTGCGATAGAGAAAAAGATTGCTACCTTTGCACTCCGCTTCGGAGGAAGGGGTGATTGAGTGAGAGGGGGAAGAGAAGAGGAATTGAAAGGATTTGGAATCAGCTTAGAAATAAAAAAAATATTTTTTTTGCGAATAAGAAAAAGATTTCTACCTTTGCACTCCCAACCGAAAGGAAGGGGTAAATGAGCGGAACGGCGGATGTCGGGAAGTTAGAAAAAAGATTTAAACTACGGAAGCGTAGCAAAAATATACAGACGAGCCGCGAGGTTATAACAGTCGAGAAGTTCTTAAAAGAGATGTCAATGTAGCGCAGTCGAGGTAAAGAAGTACGGATTCAAGTACAGAATACCAGACTGATTTTTTGGGTCAGAATACTGACAGACAAAATTAAAAAAGAGACTATTTTTAACAATAGTTAAAAACTAGTCAGAATCAAATACAACATTTTACAATGGAGAGTTTGATCCTGGCTCAGGATGAACGCTAGCGGCAGGCCTAATACATGCAAGTCGAACGATATTATCCAGCTTGCTGGATATGAAAGTGGCGCACGGGTGCGTAACGCGTATGCAACCTACCTTAATCAGGGGGATAGCCCGAAGAAATTCGGATTAACACCGCATAAAATCACAGGATAGCATTATTCAATGATCAAATATTTATAGGATTAAGATGGGCATGCGTGTCATTAGCTAGTTGGCGGGGTAACGGCCCACCAAGGCGACGATGACTAGGGGATCTGAGAGGATGACCCCCCACACTGGTACTGAGACACGGACCAGACTCCTACGGGAGGCAGCAGTAAGGAATATTGGTCAATGGAGGCAACTCTGAACCAGCCATGCCGCGTGCAGGAAGACTGCCCTATGGGTTGTAAACTGCTTTTATCTAGGAATAAACCTATTTACGTGTAAATAGCTGAATGTACTAGAAGAATAAGGATCGGCTAACTCCGTGCCAGCAGCCGCGGTAATACGGAGGATCCAAGCGTTATCCGGATTTATTGGGTTTAAAGGGTGCGTAGGCGGCCTATTAAGTCAGAGGTGAAAGACGGTAGCTCAACTATCGCAGTGCCTTTGATACTGATGGGCTTGAATGAACTAGAGGTAGGCGGAATGAGACAAGTAGCGGTGAAATGCATAGATATGTCTCAGAACACCGATTGCGAAGGCAGCTTACTATGGTTTAATTGACGCTGAGGCACGAAAGCGTGGGGATCAAACAGGATTAGATACCCTGGTAGTCCACGCCCTAAACGATGAACACTCGCTGTTAGCGATACACAGTTAGCGGCTAAGCGAAAGCGTTAAGTGTTCCACCTGGGGAGTACGCTCGCAAGAGTGAAACTCAAAGGAATTGACGGGGGCCCGCACAAGCGGAGGAGCATGTGGTTTAATTCGATGATACGCGAGGAACCTTACCCGGGCTTGAAAGTTAGTGAATTATCTAGAGATAGATAAGTGAGCAATCACACGAAACTAGGTGCTGCATGGCTGTCGTCAGCTCGTGCCGTGAGGTGTTGGGTTAAGTCCCGCAACGAGCGCAACCCCTATGTTTAGTTGCCAGCATGTAAAGATGGGGACTCTAAACAGACTGCCTGTGCAAACAGAGAGGAAGGAGGGGACGACGTCAAGTCATCATGGCCCTTACGTCCGGGGCTACACACGTGCTACAATGGATGGTACAGAGGGCAGCTAGCTAGCAATAGTATGCGAATCTCATAAAGCCATTCACAGTTCGGATTGGGGTCTGCAACTCGACCCCATGAAGTTGGATTCGCTAGTAATCGCGTATCAGCAATGACGCGGTGAATACGTTCCCGGGCCTTGTACACACCGCCCGTCAAGCCATGGAAGTTGGGGGTACCTAAAGTATGTAACCGAAAGGAGCGTCCTAGGGTAAAACCGATAACTGGGGCTAAGTCGTAACAAGGTAGCCGTACCGGAAGGTGCGGCTGGAATACCTCCTTTCTGGAGCAGAGCTGACTACTCTTCTGCGCAACATGATACTCTAAATAGAAAAAAAGAAGAAACACACGAAACCCAAAAGATCAACCACGGTTAGTGGCATTAACAAGTCTTTGAGGGGGCGATACAAATAGTCCCGTAGCTCAGCCTGGTTAGAGCACTACACTGATAATGTAGGGGTCTCCAGTTCAAATCTGGACGGGACTACATAGGAAAGTGATTGTTAAAGATTAGTATAGTATACTGATTAAAAAACAAAATGCAGTGACATCTTTTTGGGGAATTAGCTCAGCTGGCTAGAGCGCCTGCCTTGCACGCAGGAGGTCAACGGTTCGACTCCGTTATTCTCCACTAATAAGGTTTACGGCTGAAAGGTCTAAGGCTGAAGGATAAAACCTTCTACCTTACTACCCTGCACCCTAATCTTAATAAAGTTCTTTGACATATTGGAAGAAGTTAAATAAAGAAGAGCAAACAACAATAGGCGACTGTTGTGTTTGTGCTCGCTTAACCAAGCGCAAGCAGAAGTTAAGCATGAGACATCATAACAAGAGCAAAAAAGCATACTGTACGGCGCAAAAGGCGTACAAGTAGAAGAAAGTAATAAAGAGTACACGGGGGATGCCTTGGCTCTCAGAGGCGATGAAGGACGTGATAAGCTGCGATAAGCTTCGGGTATTTGCAAATAGGAATAGATCCGAAGATTTCCGAATGGGGCAACCCGCTATGTTGAAGACATAGCACTAAATAGAGCAAACCTGCCGAACTGAAACATCTAAGTAAGCAGAGGAAGAGAAAATAACAATGATTTCCTGAGTAGTGGCGAGCGAAAGGGAAAGAGCCCAAACCTATTTTGTTACGGCAAAATGGGGGTTGTAGGACTACGATGTGGTATAACAAACAGAAGTGGAACGGGATGGGAAGCCCGGCGATACATGGTGATAGCCCAGTACACGTATAGAATGTTAGTCTAGTAGTATCCTGAGTACTGCGAGGTCGGAGACGCCTTGTGGGAATCTGCCGGCACCATCCGGTAAGGCTAAATACTCCTGAGAGACCGATAGTGAACCAGTACCGTGAGGGAAAGGTGAAAAGAACCCCGAACAGGGGAGTGAAATAGAACCTGAAACCGTGTACTTACAAGCGGTCGGAGCTGGCAAGTCCAGTGACGGCGTGCCTTTTGCATAATGAGCCTACGAGTTACTCTTCTCTGGCAAGGTTAAGTTTTTAAGGAACGGATCCGAAGCGAAAGCGAGTCTGAATAGGGCGTATAGTCAGAGGAGGTAGACGCGAAACCTTGTGATCTACCCATGGACAGGTTGAAGGTGCGGTAACACGTACTGGAGGACCGAACCGATAAACGTTGAAAAGTTTCCGGATGATCTGTGGGTAGGGGTGAAAGGCTAATCAAACTGGGAAATAGCTCGTACTCCCCGAAATGTTTTTAGGAACAGCGTGGATATAAAGTTTAATAGAGGTAGAGCTACTGATTGGGTGCGGGGGAGTCAAATCCTACCAAATCCAGACAAACTCCGAATGCTATTAAATATGATCTGCAGTGAGGCGCGGGGTGCTAAGGTCACGCGCCGAGAGGGAAAGAACCCAGACCATCAGCTAAGGTCCCCAAGTTACAGTTAAGTTGAACTAACGAGGTCCGATTGCATAGACAGCTAGGATGTTGGCTTGGAAGCAGCCATTCATTTAAAGAGTGCGTAACAGCTCACTAGTCGAGCGATCGGGCATGGATAATAAACGGGCATTAAATTGTACACCGAAGCTATGGGATTGAAATATATCGGTAGGGGAGCATTCTAGTTGCGGCGAAGGTATCTGGTAATGGGTGCTGGAGCGGCTAGAAAAGCAAATGTAGGCATAAGTAACGATAAGGCAGGCGAGAAACCTGCCCACCGAAAGGATAAGGTTTCCTGATCAACGCTAATCGGATCAGGGTTAGTCGGGACCTAAGGAGAACCCGAAGGGGAAATTCGATGGACAACTAGTTAATATTCTAGTACTATTTATAATTGCGATGTGGGGACGGAGTAGTGACACTGCCGCGAACTGACGGAATAGTTCGTTAAAGGCTGTAGGTATAGGACTGGTAGGCAAATCCGCCGGTCTTGCTGAGAGCTGATAGTACCGCGAGACTTCGGTTGAGTGGATAGCGCAGGTAATCAGACTTCCAAGAAAAACCGCTAAGCTTCAGATTATGAATACCCGTACCGCAAACCGACACAGGTATCCGGGAAGAGGATTCTAAGGTGCTCGAGTGAATCATGGCTAAGGAACTCGGCAAAATGGCCCTGTAACTTCGGGAGAAGGGGCGCTCTCGGCAACGAGAGCCGCAGTGAAAAGGCCCAGGCGACTGTTTAACAAAAACACATGGCTTTGCAAAATCGAAAGATGAAGTATAAGGCCTGACACCTGCCCGGTGCTGGAAGGTTAAGAGGGGATGTTAGTGAGCAATTGCGAAGCATTGAATCGAAGCCCCAGTAAACGGCGGCCGTAACTATAACGGTCCTAAGGTAGCGAAATTCCTTGTCGGGTAAGTTCCGACCTGCACGAATGGTGTAACGATCTGGGCGCTGTCTCAGCCATGAGCTCGGTGAAATTGTGGTCCCGGTGAAGACGCCGGGTACCCGCAACGGGACGGAAAGACCCCATGCACCTTCACTACAGTTTAACATTGACATTGGATACAGGATGTGTAGGATAGGTGGGAGGCTATGAATCGGGTTCGCTAGGATTCGAGGAGCCAACGTTGAAATACCACCCTTTCTGTATTCGGTGTCTAATCCTTCTAGTAGGGAGACATTGTTTGATGGGTAGTTTGACTGGGGTGGTCGCCTCCAAAAAGGTAACGGAGGCTTTCAAAGGTAAGCTCAATACGCTTGGTAACCGTATGAGGAGTGCAATAGCATAAGCTTGCTTGACTGTGAGACAGACAAGTCGATCAGGGTCGAAAGACGGATATAGTGATCCGGTGGTTCTGCATGGAAGGGCCATCGCTCAAAGGATAAAAGGTACGCTGGGGATAACAGGCTGATCTCCCCCAAGAGCTCATATCGACGGGGAGGTTTGGCACCTCGATGTCGGCTCGTCACATCCTGGGGCTGGAGAAGGTCCCAAGGGTTCGGCTGTTCGCCGATTAAAGTGGCACGCGAGCTGGGTTCAGAACGTCGCGAGACAGTTCGGTCCCTATCTGTTGTGGGCGTAGGAATTTTGAGTGGGGCTGACCTTAGTACGAGAGGACCGGGTTGGACTAGCCTCTAGTGAATCTGTTGTTCCGCCAGGGGCATTGCAGAGTAGCTACGCTGGGAATAGATAAGCGCTGAAAGCATCTAAGTGCGAAACTAGCCACGAGATGAGAATTCCATATAGGACCGTAGCAGACTACTACGTTGATAGGCTACAGATGTAAAGCTGGTGACAGCACAGTCGAGTAGTACTAATCATCCGAAGCTTTCAAAAGCAACATACTGTTGTTTGTTCTTCAAACTAACTTCTTTCAATACTATGTCATTTGTAGTGGTTATTTGGTTATTAGTTTATTAGTTGTTTAGGACTCTACACAACGAAACAACCAACCAACGAACCAACACAAAAAAGGTATTTAGGTGCCTATATCGGTGGTGTCCACCTCTTCCCATTCCGAACAGAGAAGTTAAGCCCACCAGAGCCAATGGTACTGCGGTAACACGTGGGAGAGTAGGTCGGTGCCAAATCTTAAAGATACCCTTTAGCGAAAGCTGAAGGGTATTCTTGTTTATAAGCATTTCTAATCGAAACTTAACACACGTTGCTGAAGGCTGAGGAAGGAATCTTCTCTTTTCATAAATGTTAAACCTTTTGGTAACCATTGACTTTTACCCTTCCTCTTTCTCTTGCTTGCCTCTTGCCGGTAGGGCATTTACTTTTGTGGGCCAAAAGTAACCAAAAGCCTTTGTCGATCCGGTTAGGCAGCTTTGGGCGGACACCCTTGTCGCAAAACAAGAACAAGATCGCTTGGTTTTGTGGCGATTTGTTTTGTAACCAATATTAATTATTGCCACAAAACTGAATAGAACAATGCTCGGTAGTGCACATTCGAATGTTGCTGCAACTGTTTTTGTTTTTTCGCGCTGCTTGGGGTGCATCCCGAGCATTCGGGACCGACGGGCTTTCTTCGGTTAATACCTGCAATTTTGAACGTTTGTTTTACTAGCATATCGCTCAAAATTTTGCTGTCATGCCGACGAAGGAAGCATCTCTAAGTAGAAAGCCGTTAGCTTGGCTAAATGTACAACGTGTTCCGATTATTCGGAAAAGTATCTCTTATAAACCTGAGTTCGACAATTTTCCACCTGTCTTACTCTTAGTTAATATTGATTTTCAATATAATGTAGTTGGATAATACCCTTATTTCGAGAAGATTTTTTCCTAAGTAGTAGGAGTTCGAAAATTGTATTTTTACTAATTAGTATGCATTTGAGTTGTTGTCATCCCCCTGCCCCCTTCAAAGGCGGACACCGACAAAACGCCTAGGATGTGTACGTTTTCAGTTTGGACGCTGGCTATTTATCCCTTTTGAAGGGGGCAGGGGGGATGATTTTTTAGTACATTCTCGAAAGGCAATTTCATAGACAGTCGAAAATTTTATTGTAACTAATAATCGAGTTCAGGTTGATAAAGAATACTTTTAGCTCCGTAACCACGGAGTATTCCTCCTTCAATCAATTATTGGTAAGCAGCATCGTTAATATGGTTGTTTCGCTGCGCTTAGGACACGATACCTTTAAAGATTAGCAGATACCTTTGGCTTTAAACCCGATTGTTGTGGAAATCCTTTTTGTAGTACCAAATGGAATGGCGCGAGCGGCTTCCACAAAAAGATTGGAACGGAAAGCGGGACGAACGTGAATAGTAGCAAAAGCCTTGCTTTACATATTAGGTTAAAGCTTTAACTTTTAGTTTAATATTAATCGTAGTATTTGATATTAAGCATCATTTTGCAATAATATTTGGTTATCTTTGGGCAAATTAAATATAAACAAGAAATGAGTTTTTTTGTAGAAAGAAGAAGAGAAGTAATGCAACATATTGAAAAATATATGTTGGAGATGATGCCAGAATATCTAAAACCAATAGATGATATTTGGCAACCTTCTGATTTCTTACCAGATGCGAGTAAGGACGATTTCTTTCAGAAAGTAAGAGATTTGCAACAAAGCGCTGGAGAATTATCATATGATTTAGTGGCTGTCCTAATTGGCGATACCATTACGGAAGAAGCTTTGCCAACGTATGAGTCGTGGTTAGCGATGGTTGATGGTGTAAGCAGAGACGAAGAAGGTGGCTGGATGAAGTGGAACAGACATTGGACTGCTGAAGAGAACAGACATGGTGATTTACTAAATAAATACCTTTACCTTTCGGGAAGGGTAGATATGCGTCAAATGGAGTTATCTACGCAGTATTTAATTGCCGATGGTTTCGATAT
Organism: Pedobacter paludisoli; assembly: GCF_052344095.1. Taxonomy (GTDB): domain Bacteria; phylum Bacteroidota; class Bacteroidia; order Sphingobacteriales; family Sphingobacteriaceae; genus Pedobacter. The sequence goes on from NZ_CP179926.1 coordinate 7,527, forward strand.
AGGTACCGGTCATGATCCGTATAGAAATTTTATTTATACCTCGTTTCAAGAAATGGCTACCAATGTATCTCACAGAAGAGTTGCTTCATTGGCAAAGAAGGATGGTGATACATTATTATCAAAAATGTGTGGTGTAATTGCATCTGATGAAGCAAGACATGCGAAGGCTTATAAAGATTTTATTAAGCAAATATTCAAAGTAGACGCAAACGAAGCAATGTTGGCCTTTGAAGATATGATGAAAAAGAAGATTGTAATGCCAGCACATTTTTTAAGAGAAGTTGGTTTGCCAATAGGTCAGGTTTTTGGTCATTTTACAGATGCTGCACAACGCTTAGGCGTTTACACAGCTGTTGATTATGTCGATATTTTAAAACAATTAATTGTTGAATGGAATATTGAAAGTATGAAAGAATTGAACGAAGCTGGAGAAAAAGCTAGAGATTACATCATGAGGCTTCCTGATCGTTTATTGAGAGTAGCTGAGCGAATGAAAAATCCTACGGTTGATTATAAGTTCAAATGGATTTTAGCATAAATATTTAAGCCACGAGTTAATCGTGGCTTTTTTGTTGGTATACTTTTTTCTGCTTTGGAGCGCGTTAAATTTGTTGGTTTTCTATAGCTAAAAAGAGGAGAAATTAATTTCTTCTTTTTACATATTACGTCTATATTGCCCACCTACTTCATACAAAGCATTGCTGATTTGACCCAATGAGCAAATTTTGCATACTTCCATTAATTTATCGAAAATATTTTCTCCTTGGATAGCTGCTTTTTGTAAGTCTCTTAAGATTTCTTCAGATTTATCGGTATTACGTTCCTGAAATTTCTTTAAGCTTTCTATTTGAAATTGTTTTTCATCTTCAGTTGCACGAATTACTTCACCAGGAATTACGGTTGGTGAGCCATTTTTGTTTAAAAAGGTATTTACTCCAACAATTGGAAATTCGCCCGTATGTTTAAGTGTTTCGTAGTATAAACTTTCTTCTTGTATTTTGCCGCGCTGATACATGGTTTCCATGGCACCTAATACACCTCCTCGGTCGTTAATGCGTTTAAATTCGGCTAATACCGCTTCTTCTACTAAATCAGTTAATTCTTCGATGATGAAGGCTCCTTGTAATGGATTTTCATTTTTGGCTAATCCTAATTCGCGGTTGATGATTAATTGAATGGCCATAGCTCTTCTAACTGATTCTTCGGTTGGGGTTGTTATTGCCTCGTCGTATGCATTGGTATGAAGCGAATTGCAATTGTCGTAAATGGCATATAGGGCTTGTAAGGTAGTCCGAATATCGTTAAAGTCGATTTCTTGTGCGTGTAAAGAACGACCGGAGGTTTGTATATGGTATTTTAACTTTTGTGATCGATCGTTTCCTTTGTATTTGTATTTAATGGCTTTTGCCCATATTCTACGCGCTACGCGGCCAATTACAGCGTATTCCGGATCGATTCCATTGGAGAAGAAGAACGATAGGTTAGGGGCAAAATCATCGATATGCATACCTCTACTTAAGTAGTATTCAACAAAAGTAAATCCGTTACTAAGGGTAAATGCCAATTGGGAAATAGGATTAGCTCCAGCCTCGGCAATGTGGTATCCTGAAATGGATACCGAATAGAAGTTACGCACTTTTTCGGTGATGAAATACTGCTGAATGTCTCCCATCATTCTTAAGGCAAATTCTGTCGAGAAAATACAGGTGTTTTGCGCTTGATCTTCTTTTAGAATATCGGCTTGAACGGTTCCACGCACTGAGCTGATTGCTTTAGCTTTTATTTGAGCATATACATCTGCTGGTAACACTTGATCGCCGGTTACGCCTAATAACATTAATCCTAAACCATTGTTTCCTTCTGGTAAAGAACCTTCGTATGTTGGGCGATGAATGTTTTTGGTTTTATATATTGCTGCAATTTTCTTTTCTATTTCTTCTTGTAAATGGTTTTCGATGATATATTTTTCACATTGCTGATCAATAGCGGCATTCATGAAAAAGCCCAAAAGCATAGGAGCCGGACCGTTGATAGTCATGGATACAGAAGTGCTTGGTGCACAAAGATCGAAGCCTGAATATAATTTCTTGGCATCGTCTAAGGTGGCAATGCTTACGCCCGAGTTACCAATTTTTCCGTAAATATCCGGCCGAATATGTGGATCTTCTCCGTATAAAGTTACCGAATCGAAAGCTGTTGAGAGGCGATGGGCAGGTTGTCCCAAGGATACATAATGAAAACGCTTGTTCGTGCGTTCTGGACCTCCTTCACCGGCAAACATACGAGTTGGGTCTTCTCCATCACGTTTTAGTGGGAAAACACCTGCCGCATATGGAAATTCGCCCGGTCGGTTTTCGGTTAATAGCCAACGCAAGATATCGCCCCATGCTTCGTATCGTGGGAGTGCAACTTTTGGAATCCTCAATTTTGATAAGGATTCGGAATAAAGCGCTTGTTTAATTTCTTTATCGCGAACTTTGTATATAAAAAAATCCTCTTTATACGCTTTTTTAGTTTCAGGCCACTGGCGAAGCAAGCGTTTACATTCGCCGTCTAATTGTTCTTCGTAATAAGCATACGTTTCTGTTAGTGATTGAATCATTGCCGTATCGGAGTTATTTTTATCTTCTGTTAAAAGATCAATTACTCCTTTTAATTGATACATTTTTTTTGCGAAGCCTGATTGTTTTTCAACCCACTCGTTATAGCTTTGACTTGCCTCTGCAATTTCCGCTAAGTAACGTACGCGATCGGGTGGGATGATGTATATTTTTTCTGATTGATTGGAGGTTAATTCTGTGTGTGCTTGAAAATCTGTTCCGGTTTTGGTTTTTATTTGTTGCATAACAGCGGCAAACAAATTATTCATACCTGGATCGTTAAACTGCGAAGCCATGGTTCCATAAACTGGAATATCTTCGTCCTTAGCTTCGAAAATATTATGGTTGCGTTTGTATTGTTTACGTACATCGCGCAAAGCATCTAAAGCTCCTCTTTTATCGAATTTATTAATAGCTACTAGATCAGCAAAATCAAGCATATCAATTTTTTCTAATTGCGTAGCTGCACCAAATTCAGGGGTCATTACATACAAAGAAACATCGCAATGTTCAGTAATTTCCGTGTCGGATTGTCCAATTCCAGATGTTTCGACAATAATCAAATCGTAACCAGCCGCTTTACAAATATCAATGCTCTCTTGTACGTTTTTTGAGAGGGCTAAGTTGGCCTGACGTGTAGCAAGCGAACGCATATAAATACGCGGATGATTAATCGCATTCATGCGGATTCTATCGCCCAATAAGGCGCCTCCAGTTTTACGTTTCGAAGGGTCGACAGAAATAATTGCCATGGTTTTATCTTTCACTTCGATTAAAAAGCGACGTACCAGTTCATCTACCAGCGAAGATTTTCCTGCTCCCCCGGTTCCGGTAATACCTAAAACTGGGGCTTGGTTGTTTTTAGAAAGTTCTTTTAATGCATGAACCAACTGCGCACTTCCTTCTGGATTATTTTCGGCAAAAGAAATCGTGCTTGCAATGGTTTTGATATTCCCTTGTTGGATGCTTGCTAATTCATCACTAGTTGTCTCAGGGGTAAGGAAATCGGTCTTAACAAGCATGTCGTTAATCATCCCTTGTAAGCCCATTTTGCGGCCATCATCTGGTGAATATATTTTTGAAATCCCATAGGCCTCTAATTCGCTTATTTCATCGGGTAAGATTACACCGCCTCCACCTGCAAATATTTTAATGTGTCCTGAGTTTTTCTCTTGTAAGAGATCGTACATATATTTAAAATATTCGAGGTGCCCACCTTGGTAAGAAGTCATGGCAATTCCTTGTACATCTTCTTGAATGGCGCAATTCACCACTTCTTCTACAGAACGATTGTGTCCTAAATGAATAACTTCTGCACCTGATGACTGCAAAATTCTGCGCATGATATTAATGGTAGCATCGTGTCCATCGAAAAGGGAAGCGGCGGTTACAAAACGAATTTTATGTTTGGGCTTATAGATCTCTGTTTGTTGCATCTTATCACATATGAGGGATATAAATTTTATCCCGTGTATTTAATATTTGGTAAGCAAAGGTAAGAAATCCTGATAACTAGCGCGGTTTTTATCGTTTACAAGAAGTAAAATTCGTTTAATTGTTGTTTAAAGATAGTTTAGGGTAGTGAATAAACGAAAAAAGCCTCCAACAAGTGTTTAACTTTTTGGAGGCTTTCCTTATGGTGATGTTTTTTTATTTATTAGTGATGTCTGTAATTGGTTTTCCAATACAACCATTTGGCATTTGTATGTGCAACAAGGCGGCTACAGTGGCAGATATGTCGGTCATGTTAACCGCTGTATTGGTTTGTCCGGCTTTAATTCCCCATCCGTACCAAAGTAAAGGAATGTGAATATCGTATGGGTTCCACGTACCGTGTGTAGTACCCGTTAATCCATGCCCTTCAAACCATCCTGCATCTAAAATTACTTGAATTTGTCCGCTTCTTTTAAAGTTATAACCGTTTACAACCATGGTTTTTAGCGGTTCTGGAATTGGCAATGAATTTACTTTTTCAATATCAACTGCATAGGAAATACCCGGTTGTTTGCGTAAATAATCGCAACAGATTTTTTTTATGGCATCAAAATCTAAATTTGCTTTTTCAATTTTAGCTAAATCGAAATTTACTTGATAGTTTGCGATATCACGAATTAGTTTTTCTTGTCCGTATTTGCTGCTAAGTAATTTGTTTAATTCCACAACCAATGGGTCTGAATTCCAAATTTCGGCTGGTAGTTTATTTTCTTTCATGAAATTAACCGCGTGCGCAGCACCGTGATCTGCCGTTAAAAAAACGGTGTAATTTCCGGCACCTACTTGCGCATCTAGCATGGCGAAGAAGCTTTCTAAATCTTTGTCTAAGCGTAAATAGGTGTCTTCTATTTCAATAGAGTTTGGACCAAATTGATGTCCAACATAATCTGTTGAAGCGCAATTAATGGTTAAGAAATCGGTAGCTGCTCCTTGTCCCATTTTGTTTGATTTAACAGCCTCAGTAGCCAATGCTAAAGTTAAAGTATTGCCAAAAGGACATGAGCGGATAACGCTTTTATTTTTTTCGTAGATGGCTTTTAAATCATGCGGAAAAGTAGGACTTTGTTCACCGGCATATTTTCCTTCCCAAATTACATTATCCGCAGTGCTTTGCGTGTAGGTATTTATTGGATAAAGCGTATTCCAGCCTTTATCAATTAGTTTAAGCACATTTTTTTGATTGTTAAAATTGCTTACCCAGGTAGGTAATTCATTGCTGTAATAGGTGCTTGTTATAAAATTACCGCTTTTATCGTCAAACCAAAATGCTTTACCTAAATGTCCAGCTGGTAAAATAGATGCTCTGTCTTTTAATGAAACGCCAATTACTTGCGATTTAAAATTAGTTGCTAAACGTAATTCATCCGTTATTGTTGAAACCAATAAATTACGAGGAGACATTTTTCCATCTGCTGATTCAGTAGTTGAGCCAACACCATTTACGGTGCTATCAGATGTACAATACATTCTTTTGCCTGTTAATTGCTCAATCCAGTCGTTTCCTGCTATACCGTCAATACTTGGTACTGATCCAGTAAAGATGGTGGTGTGGCCAACGGCTGTATAGCTTGGTAAATAGTTGATGTATGTGTTTTCGCAACTGAAACCTTTATTTAATAAACGCTTGAATCCACCTTCACTGTAGCGGTTATAATAACGGTAAAGATAATCCCAACGCATTTGATCAACGGCGATTCCAACCACTAATTTTGGGCGCGCTATTTCGTTAGAACTTTTTTTGTTTTGTGCAAAGGTTATTGAAATAGAGAGGCAGGTTAGGGCAAAGAGTAAGCTACTAATTTTTTTCATTCGTTTTTTGTTAGAGGGCAAAAGTACGTATTTCTCGATGAAGGAAATTTGAAGTTATTGTAAAGATATTATAACGATTCCGCAACTACAAATGTACTTCCACCAATGTAAATGAGGTCTTCTGCGCTAGCATTTTCTAAAGCACCGTCTTTGGCTGCTTTCACAGAAGAATATGTATTTCCTTTTAAATTGTACATAGAAGCCTGTTCCAGCAATTCTTCGGCAGGCAAACCACGTTCTAAATCCGGTTTACAGAAATAGTATTGTGCGTTTTTGGGTAGAAGCAATAATACGTTGGATATATCTTTGTCTTTCACCATACCGAAAACAACATGCAAATGCTGATAAGGCGTTTGCTCAATGTTTTTAATCACTTCAGCAATCCCAGCTTCGTTATGGCCGGTATCGGCAATTACTAAAGGTTTGGTACCCAATGTTTGCCAACGTCCCTGTAAACCGGTATTCCGTTTTACTTTGCTTAAACCTTTGTAAATATTTTCGTTTGAAATGGTTAAAGAGTCCGTTTGGTTTAAAATGTTTAATGCCGTGATGACGGTTAAAATATTTTTAGGCTGATATAAGCCGGTTAAATCGGATTGAAGATTAGTAAAAAGTTTTTCTCCCTTTTCGTTAAATACAGATAATTGCAGCTTATTATTTTTCAGCTTTATTTCCTTTGCTGTGCAATGTTGATCCGCGAATACAATAGGTGCCTTTTCATTTTTTGCCTTCTGGATGAATACTTTTTCCGTCTCGAGATGCGTTTCGCCTATAACAACGGGAATCTCTTTTTTAATAATCCCAGCTTTTTCCCCGGCTATTTCAGTCAAGGTATTGCCCAACATATTGGTATGATCTAAACTGATGTTTGTGATTACTGAAATTAAAGGTGTTATCACATTTGTGGAGTCAATTCGTCCACCTAAACCCACTTCTATAATCGCAATATCTACTTGGTGACGGCTAAAATGATCGAAGGCCATGGCCACGGTTAGCTCAAAAAATGAAGGTTCTATTTCTTCGATGTTGTTTTTTTGATTTTTAACAAAAGAAATAACCTCGCTTTTGCTAATCATTTTTCCGTTTATGCGGATGCGTTCTCTGAAATCTTTTAAATGAGGAGAGGTGTACAAGCCTGTTTTGTAACCTTGCTCTTGTAATACAGAGGCCAACATATGCGAGGTAGAACCTTTACCATTGGTGCCGCCAACATGAATGCTTTTAAAGTTGTTTTGCGGTTGGTTTAGTGCTGAGCATAGTGCTAAAGTATTGGTTAAATCTTTTTTAAATGCTGATGCGCCTACTCGTGTAAACATGGGTAGCTTACTGTATAGAAAATCGAGGGTTTGTTGGTAGTTCATGATTTCTGATCGTTAATTAATCTGCCTGGTTGGCTAGATGTAAGACCATAAAAGAATAAATACAAAGATTTACTTTACTTTAAAGTTAAAGATTACAACGCCTTCTTGTACCTCTGGAGCTGATTCTAATTTGTTTAAACTTGCGCCTATAACTGCATTTTCACATTTTTTCCAAAGTGCTAAATCAGATAAAGTGGTACCCTTTGCTCCAGCGCGAGCATCGACAATTTTTCCGTTTTTGTCAACCCGAATTCTAACAGCAATTTTTCCCCTGCTTTGACCATCGTCTTGAATACGTGGAATGTCGATGAATTTTCTTCCTGCTAGAGAAAGTGCCACGTTGCCATTTCCAGAACCACCTTCGCCGTAATTATTTGCTAATGGATCACCATTTACTGAGCCTTGATTTCCGGGTTCGGTTCCTGTTCCATCACCTTGCCCTTGTCCGGTGTTTTTTTTGCCTTTGTAAAGCGCATTTTGATTGATTACTGGTTTCGCAGGTTTTTCTTCCGTTTGTGTAGTTGGAGTAGTAGAAGTAGCTTTTGTTGCTTTGGCAGTAATGGCTAAAGCTTCTTCAGTGTTTTGCGTTTGAATTTCCTGATCGCTGCTTTGCTCGGTATTATTGGGTGTAACTTCTTCATCGGGGGTTACCTTGTCTGGCGCTTTACCGTTTGCATTTGGATCGGCAGAAGGTTCCTCAATGCTCATGTAGTCGTCGCCCATGCCTGTTTCTGAGGTTCCATAATTTACAACCATACCGCCTGTTCCAACCTCTTCAGGTGGTTGGAAAGAACCAATTACAATAAAAAAACTTATTGCAAGTAAAAAAGCCATTATCCCTGTCGAAATAGCTATCGCTTTAGGATAATTGTTTTCTTCCGTTGGTATATTGGTTTTGTAATTCATTATTATTTTTTAGGCTCAACAGCTAAAACAAGCTTTAATTTTAAGGTGTTGGCAACATCGTAGGCTTTCATAATATTTTCTGCAGGAACATTTTTAGCAACGTATAAGATAATGGTCAAATCAGGTGCCAGTTTTTGGTATGCTTCTACAGCGGGTTGAAGTTGCTCAAGCGACGTTGGTTTCTTATCAACAAAATAATTTAGGTTCTCATCAATTGTTACGGTAACCGCTTTTTTTGCCGTTGATTGTTGTCCGCTAGACGATTGGGGCAATAAGAGTTTTACTACCTGTGGATTAACTACCGCCGAAGCCAATAAGAAAAACAACATCAGAAAGAACATGATATCGTTCAGTGCCGATGTATGTACTTCTACACTTCCTTTTGTTCTTTTGCGTAAATTCATTATTTGCCTGGTTCTTCTAGTAAATCAATAAAATCAATGGCATCTGTTTCCATTTTAAGGATAATTTTCTCAACCATGATATTTAAAATATGGTACAATACATAGGCAATGATACCAATGATTAATCCAGTAGCCGAGGTAATCATTTTTGTATATAAACCGCCAGAGATAGTACCAATTTCAATTGCTCCTTTGATGGATACCTGATGGAAAATGGTAATTACCCCAACAATGGTACCTACGAAACCTAACATGGGTGCAATACCCGCTACAATCCCTAAAATTCCGATGTTTTTTTCCAGTTTAGAAACTTCTAATTTTCCTACGTTTTCGATAGCCGCCTCGATATCTTTAATTGGACGACCGATGCGTTTTAATCCTTTTTGCAGCATGCGCGATAATGGAGAATTGTTATTGCGTAACATGGCCATGGCGCCGTCTAAATTTCCAGATTGGATGTAATTGCGGATCTGAACCATCAAGTTTGATTCATCTTTTGTTGCTTTTTTAATCGTTAAATAACGTTCAACAAAAATAATGAGCGCTAAAAACGCAAGGAATGCTAAGGGAATCATTACCCATCCACCTTTAAAAAGAAGGTCGATAAAATGTAATTCTGTTTCTTGGGTTGTTAGGGGCTGATTTAGTGCGTTTGCAGTATCTTGTAGTGCCTGAGTTGTATCCTGGATTAATAATGTAATCATTACGGTATGTTTATCTGTTTGATGTCTAGTTCTTTGATATGTATTTTTTTGCTAAGCTCGGGTCTTGCCTCTAGCGCTTCTTTTTCGGTTTTATACGAGGCAATGCTCACTTTTTTGCGGGTGCCTTCAATTGGAACAACTTTAGCATCAAGTCCATAAGCTTTCATTTGCTCTACAAATAATTCCGCTTTTTTCATTGTTTTAAAAGAGGCACCGATGATGTGAAAACGACCAATTCCTTTTGAAGGTTTAACCGTATCGGTAGCTTGAATAGGGGCTATTACTTTCTTTAGGGAATCTTCTTTTTTGCTGTTGGTTACCAAATTTTCTTTTAAAATGCTATCCGCTTTTGCGATAGAATCTTGCTTGATCTTAGCACTATCGATTGTTAATTGCGTAGAATCGATGGTTTCTGTCACGGCTGGCTCTACATTTTGTTTAGTTATAAACAATTCGGGTTTTATAAAATAAGCCAAAGCAATAATCGCAACGACGATAATTAAGGCGATGATCATTTTAGGCCAAAGCGAATTCTTTTGTTCTTCTTCCACTGGAGGAATAGGGTCGTGACCAAAACGATTTGGATGTTCGGCGTGTTGCTTTTGGATAAATTCAGGAGCTTCGGTAATTTCTTCTTCAGGCTGTGCTGTATCTTCGCTAAGTTGATGATAGGTTGCAGATTTTTCAGCGGCCGTTGTGCTGATATCTAGGGTATGTCTTAGGTCGTCTTTTACCTCATCTAGTTCAATATTCTCAATTATCGGAGCTTCCACAGGAGTACTTTCATCCGTACTAACATTTTCTGCTAAAGGTGCTTCGGCTATTTCTTCAAAAATGGGTTGTTCATCATGTTCAGAAGGAGCTGCTTCCTGTGTTTCTGCGATGTTTGGTAATCCAAAGAATTCAGATCCATAGTGCACGTTTTTAATCGCTTCAAAAGTTAAGCCTTCATGTTCAGTAAAAAATAACCGACCTATATTTGGTAAATCGGCTTCTTGTGTTTCAGCTAACTGCTTGTGCAGTTCTTCTGCAAATTGTGTGATGTAATAATTGGCACTTTCGGTTGAAATATTTCGCTTAGCTGAAATGAAGGTTGCCAAAGCATCTTGTTCCTTTACCTCGGTATTAAATTGAAGCGTATATGTTGGAGGTAAAAACGATTGCTTTTCTTTATCGTATCTTCCAGGAGATTTTTTTTTATAAAATGTCCCCAAGCCGGTAATACCAACTTCTTTTTGCTGTTGTAAGAGTTCTAAAAGGTATGATAAGATATCCATTCGGGTAAAATTACACGTTTTTATTTTAATTTGAGCATTCTACCTTCAATTGCGTTGCCAATTGTATTTTTTGTTTTTTGTTAAATTATTGGTTATCTGACTGATGCGTTTTTTGGTTGTTTTTGATATAAATTTTTGCATAACGATGATTCTGGTTAGATAACGTACACAAATATAAAAATGGTATACAGTTTTACAAATTTATGTAGTGGTTATTGGATATACTTTGATGTTAATTGACGTAGTTGGCTAAAAAAAATGTGCAACTTAAACTAAGCTGCACATGATTGAAGGTGTTGTGTATTTGGTCAGGCAAAGCCAGATAATTATAGATTGATGGAACTTAAGAGTTTTTTTAGCTCTGGATCGGATGGTTTTGGTGCGTCTGCATGAAAGATATTTCCGTCTTTATCAATGATTATAAAGCGTGGGATTCCTGCTAATTTATACTCCTTTATAAACTTATCTTCACGGCCTTTTGGAGCATGTAATTGTATACCGCCCATTTTATTTTCTTTAATCATTTTCTTCCAGGTGTCTTTATCCTCTAAATCGTCAACGGAAATACTAATAAACACGATGTTTTTGTTTTCGTATTCTTTTTCCAGTTGTTTTAAAAAAGGTATTTCCGCTCTGCACGGACTACACCATGTTGCCCAAATATCAATGAATACATATTTTCCTTTAAAGTTATCAAGAGAGCTTAATCCACCTTTAACGTTTTCATAGTTTGTGAATTTTGGAGAGGGAGTTCCTTTTGATAAATCGGCAAAAAGTGATTGTCTTTTTGCCGTATTTTCTGATATTCTTTTCAGCTCATTATCTAGTCTCCCATTAAACGCTTCGTGTTGCTTGTTGTAAAAAGCGGGATCCATATTTTCTTTGTACTGGTTTAAGAGTTCAATGTCTTTATTTGAACTTTCCTTGATGGATTTTGCTAAGTCATCGCCATATAACGGGACTGATTTTGAAAGTTCCTTCATTTCTTGCATTTGCTTTTCTCGATAGGCCACAAAGAAATTATTTTCAACGGATCCATCTCCACTATACTGCATCGTTTTGGTTGTGATATCTGCATTTAACGTTAACTTGAAGCCTTTTTTTAAATACAACATGGAGAAAAGGTTATTTTGATTGTCTCCATGCGTTATAAAAAAATCAATGTCGTTCACAGGAAGTTTAATGGTGTCAATAAAGCTTCCATCAGGTTTCAAATGAATAATTTCCCTAAAGCCATTTCGGCCCTGGCTTGCAACCATGAGCGTTTCGTTAATTGGATTTTTAATCTGCCCTTTAAAAACAGCATAATTGTTCGATTGCTCTTGGCTATATCCAAATAGACTAAAGAAAAGAAGGGATAGAGTCAAAATTATTTTTTTCATGCGTGTTGTTAATATTTGTAAGTTCCTAAAGTATATAAGTATTTGAATATTTACAAATTAAAAAGAACATTTTTGTATGTTTTATTTATTTTATTTTGAATTTATTATCATGCGTGTTTAAGCTATATTGAATATTTAATGGCTGGCTAAATAAATTTTTTAAAAGCATTGATGAATTTATTTGTTACTATTATAAGTTATATTGGCTATTTTTTTTATTTCGTCTGAAAGATATCTTACTTAGTTAGTTTTGGTTGTTTTTTTCTACTGCTTGTTTTTTTGAAGTTTCGAATGTTGATTATCTATACCTTATTACAAGGTTTTGTTTCTGCTATTTTTTTTGTTTGTTTGTATTTTTTTATGTACTTTAAATATCTATATTTAGATATTTTTTGCAGCTGGATATGTTGCAATGAACCTAAAATTTTGTACTTAAAGTTAAACCAAACATTTATGAATCTTAAAAAAGTACATCATTCCTACTCATCTAATTTATTTTCCCTTAAAAAATTAAAACGTCCCGTCTTTTTCTTGAGTGTTTGTTTATTTTTCCTTGTCGCTTTGGCAGACCATTCTCATGCTAGTAATTTGGAGACTAAAAAGGCAAATTTTTTTCAAGATGGTCCCATTACGGGAAAGGTGGTCGACGAAAGTGGAAATCCTTTAGCAGATATTGCGGTGTACGAAAAAGGGGTCAATAATTATGTTAAAACCGATCGAAAAGGGAATTTTATCATTCCTGTTAATTCAATGAGCAGTACGTTGGTGTTTACTGGGGTCTTTTATGAAACCATTGAAGTGCCACTGGAAGGTCGTAAACCACTTGTGGTAACGCTTAAAAGAAAAGAGCATGATTTAAATGAAGTGGTAATTACTGGTTACCAAAAACTAAATGCAAATGAAACCACTAGTTCTTATTCGAATATAAAACAAGAACAATTAAGTAGAAAAACCCGAACAAACATTCAGGATAAACTTGAAGGGTTAGCCCCAGGATTAGTATTTAGTCCGAATTTGATAAGATCGAGCGATGATCAAAGTAAAAAGGAACTTAACATTCGGGGTGTTTCCACTCTATCGGCAGATCGATCTCCTTTGGTGGTGGTAGATGGATTTCCCATGGTCGGCGACTTATCCACGCTAAATCCAAACGATATTGAAAGCATAACCGTATTGAAAGATGCAGCGGCATCTTCTATTTACGGAATTAAATCATCAAATGGTGTAATTGTTATTACAACAACGAAAGGTAGAGGGGATGAAAAACCAAAAATCGATTTTACAAGTACAGTAGCGATTGGCCAAGCTCCAAATTTGGATTATACCTTAAATAGAGTCAATACAAGTGAGTATATAGACATGCTTCGGCAGTCCTTTACCTATCGACCGATACCAAATAATGCAGGATTGTTTGTTAACCCAGTTACCCAAACCCTGACCGATTTAGCTCAAGGGAAAATTAGCCAACAACAAGCGGATGATGTTTTAAATCAATTGAAAAATAACGATAATTTTTCGCAGCTTCAAGATAATTTATACCAAAATTCTTTAGAGGTACAGAACAATCTTGCTTTAAGTGGTGGCTATGGGAGAAACAGGTATCGCGTTTCTTTAAACAATGTGTATAAACGCCCTGTTGAAACGCTTAGTAAAAGCAATAGAACCATTTTCGATTTTAGCAATAACTTTTATATTTCTGATAAAGTGCGTTTGGATGTTTTGGGTAATGTTAACTTTACTAATACAAAGCAAAATCTTATTAATAGAGATGCCTTATTAAGGCAATTACCCCAGTACACACTGTTGAAAGATGGGGCCGGAAACTTTATACCAGTTTACAATGAAACGGGTATAGGGAATTTCTCTTCATTAGGGGTGTATCCAGGAACATATTCTCCAGCAAAGGGGCAAGAATTAATTGATGCGGGTTTTAAAGATCAATCATTTAACCCATTGGCCGAAGCAAGAGAGTCGACGTATAATACAAATGGGTATTCTTTCCGTCTTCAAAGTAATTTAAATGTGAAAATTCTTCCCGGATTGGAGGGAGATTTTGGCTTTCAGTACGAACGTGCTTTTTCGAAAGGAGATCGCATGCTGACGGAAAATTCAGCAGAGGGAAATTTGTTATATAATTCAGCTTCTGAAAAGGGGCAAGGAGGATTAATTACGAATAATATACCAGATGGAGGTGTTTTAAGTAGAGAAATTGGTGAAAAAGCATCGTATACAGCTAGGGCTCAATTGAACTATAATCGCTCTTTTTCTAATGGTGAACATGTTTTAAAGCTTATTGGGGGTACGGAGATTCGCGAATTGAAAGATAAGTTAAATCGTTTCACAAAGTTTGGATATGACGCCAGTTCTTTAAATGAATTTCCGACCAATAACGAAAAACTAGTTAATGGCTTCCCCTCTGTTGAAGGTGGTAGTTTTCGTATGCCAAACCTGGGCATTAGGACTCCTCAAAGTCTAAATTATGAAAACGACGTTACAAACCGTTACTATAGTGCCTATGCAAGCGGTTCATATATTTTTAAAAATAGATATACTGCAAGCGCCAGCGTTCGGACCGATCAATCTAATTTATTTGGGACCGATCCAAAATATCGCTATATCCCCACATGGTCTATAGGAGCCAAATGGAATATTTCTAAAGAATCTTTCTTTCAATCGAAAAAGATAAACAGTTTAGTACTTCGTTTTACCTATGGATTAAGTGCAAATGTGGCTAATTCAACGGGGCCATTTTTGCAAACGGTAACCAGTCCTTCTTTGTACACAAGACAACCGCAGGCCTCTATTGCTACGCCTCCAAATAATCAATTAAGAAAAGAAACCACACGTAATTCTAATTTTGGCGTTGATTTCGTTGCATTTAAGAATCGCTTAAGTATTACAGCAGATTATTATATCAAAAATTCTGTTGATGTATTGAGCAATACGCAAGTGAATTCGACCCTTGGTTTTAATCAGCTTGTCTTAAATGCGGGCGAAATTAGAAACAGAGGCTTTGAGACAAGTATCCGTGGCGATATTTTTAAAAACACTGCGTTTAAGTGGACGAGTATATTGAATTTATCGATTAACCGAAACCGTGCAACAGCAAACTTTCCACTCGACTTAAATAATGTTTTTCTTTCCAATTACATAAAAAGTGGTTACCCTTTAATGAATGTGTTTGCAACCCGATTTGCAAGATTAAACGACCAGGGAAGTCCAGTGTTTTTGAAAGCAGATGGTACCGAATTTGAAAATTATGATCAATTGGACGTAAAGGATTTGGTTTATAAAGGGTCTTTAACTCCGGTATTGAGTAGCGGCTTAACGAATATTTTTGGTTATAAAAATTTCGAACTTTCGTTTTTAATCATCTTTAACGGTGGTAATGTGATGCGAAGAGATACCTATACCGGGGATCCACAAAGAGAATTGACATACTTCCCAAAGAATGCAGCTCAAAGATGGACACCAACCAATACAAATACCGCTGTTCCTGCACTTAAAACCACGAATGATTATTTTATGAATCCTTCAAGTGGATTGCTTTATCAAAATGCCGATATCAATGTTATTTCAGCTAATTATTTAAAATTGCGTGAAACGACTTTGGCTTATAATTTTGATCAACGAAAACTCAAAAAAACACCCTTCAGTGCGTTAACAATTCGGTTCCAAGCAGATAATTTGTTTACATGGACTAAAAATAAAGATGGAATTGATCCGGAAGCTTTCGGTTTACAAGGGTTTACTCCATATAGATTACTTTCTATTCAGCCCACTTATACATTTGGTATTACCGCTTCATTTCAAAAAAGATAACACAATGAAAAATACATTATTTTATATAGTAGCATGTGCAACGTTATTTCTTGGTTGTAACAAGTATTTAGATGTTGAACCCAAAGGATTTCAAATACCTTCTAAAATAGAAGATTTTGAGTTGATGCTCACCTCAAACAATATCATTCAATTAAGAGATTATGTACTGTATGATTCTGCTGACGATATTTATTATGCAAGTTCGGCTAGATACCCATCGGCAGTGTTTGATAATACTTTTAGTTTTCAGAAGGATATTTATCCCAATGGGGTAACTCAAACGCATTTATGGGATTTGCCTTATGCCGGCATCTACAGTTACAATACCATTCTCGAGAGTATTGACCAAGCGACTGGAAGTAATTTACAAAAGAAAGCCACTATAAAGGCTGAAGCTTTGCTAGGGAGAGCATATAATTATTGGTCTTTGGTAAATACGTTTGCTAAGCATTATGATTCGCGTACGGCCAGTTCTGATATGGGGGTTCCTATTTTGACAAAAGCCGATGTGAATCAATCGGTTCCAGCTAGATCGTCCGTGCAAGCAGTATATGATTTGATTCTCCAAGATGTACTAACTGCGCTTCCTAATCTTCCATCTGTTAATAAATCATATCGAGCAACTAAAGCTTCTGCTTATGGTTTTTTAGCGAGGATATATCTTTATCAAGGGAAGTATGCAGACGCAAAACAAGCAGCAGATAATGCTTTAATGGAAAACAGTTATCTGGCTAATTATACAGCAGTTAACGCTTCGACAACTCTGGCTTTAAAACCATTTTTTGATCAAGAACAAACGTATAACCGGGCTTATACCTTTGGTTCGTATACGCCTGATTTAACGTATTATGCCTTGCATCCAGAATTTATAGCTTTGTTTGAAGCAGGTGATATGCGACCTCAATTTTTCTTTTCATCAATTGGACCGACTAATCAACTTGAGGTAATTATAGCTCCAATACTTCAAAGTAATGGAATCTCTGTGCCGGAAATTTATTTAACAAGAGCTGAGTGCAATGCAAGACTTAATCAACTTCAAGCAGCAGTAGATGATGTAAACATGTTGCGTAAGAATCGCATTAATCCAGCTAACTATTCTAATATTGCTGTTACCAATGCGAATGATGTTTTAACCAAAGTATTGGAAGAACGGAGAAGAGAGTTATTCCTAAGTGGGAATCGCTTTTTTGATTTAAAAAGGTTAAATAAAGATCCCAGATTTGCAAAAGATGTTGAGCATATGTTTAATTCTAAACGCTATGTGTTAAAACCAAATTCAGTAAATTATGTGATGCCAATTCCCTATAAAGTTATTCAATCAGCACCCGCTTTGGTCCAAAATGAAAGAGAAGTAATTAGCCCCTTATAAAGAAATACTCATTAAAAAAAGCTCAAAGGCAATCTTATTAGAAGAAGCTTTTGGGCTTCTTTATTATGTTGTATTAGCCTTCTAGAGTTGGCTCTTTAATTATGTGCTTTTGGTTCAAAGTAGAGTGCAACTCTTTATCTTCTTTAAGTCTTATTTTCTCATGGACTGGAAGCCATAGGAATGCATTTAAATCTTGGGAAGTGAACTTAAAGGCTCGTACAATCATGTAGTTTTTATAAAAAAGAAAAAACCGCTTCGGTGAGGAAGCGATATTAAAGTTTTTTAGATAGCACTTATTTTATTTTGCTTTGGGCTTAAATACAATTTCATATGAACTGGCTTTAGTTATGAAATCTTTTGCGAAAGTGTTAACATCTTTACTGTTTATAGCTTTTACAATGTTTTCAAAGTTTTCCGGATCATTTCTATTATAGCCGTTTTCTACGAATTCAATGGTTGTATTCATGTTGTAACTATTCGAATTTTCAGAATCCTTTCTATCTTTTAGGATACTTGTTAAAACTTTAGCTAGTTCTTGCTCATTGATTTTTCCGTTGCAGATTGCATCTATTTCTTGGTGAACAATTTTTATTAATTTCTCGGAAAGGTCAGGGTTACAGTTGAAGGTTATTTTTAAAAGACCTTCTTCTGGATTTTTAATAAGGGTTCCTTCTGTTCTAGAATTATAGATCCCACCTTCTTCTTCTCTTAATGTGGCAATATAACGAAGCGAAAGTAGTCTTGCAAAAGTAGTTAAGAGATATTTGTTTTTCAATGAATAGTCTATAGGTTTTTTAAATGCGATGTTCACATTGGTTTTTGGAACTTTCATTTCAATGAATACATCTTTATCTATTTTTTTATTTTGCCATTCAGAACGGGTATTGGCCTTCCAACTTTCCTTAGCTTTTGATGGATCAGATGGAATAGAAGCAATATATTGCGCTAAAAGAGACTCTAATTGATTTGGTTGTATATCTCCAGTTATAAAAAACTGAAAGTCAGTAACGTTTGAAAATCTATCTTTGTAGATTGCTTTAATTTTCTCGAAATCTAGGGTAGAAAGCATTTCTTCGTTTAAAATCTTGTTTGCCGGATTGTTTGCCCCATAGATTGATACCTTTAATGAGTCCTGTTGCTGAGCATTGATGTTTTGACTCATCATTTTTAAGAATTGTTTTGCATTATTAATAGAAAGATTAAAATCTTCTTGATCAAAACGAGGGTTTGTAAATCGCAAATTGGTTAATTGGAGCAAGGTTTCAAGATCGTTTGAGCTAGACGACCCATTGATTTCTTCGCTGCTTTCATTTAAGGAAATACTACTTTCAACTTCCTTTCCCGCAAGTTTTTTTGTTAGTTCAGTGTTGCTGAATTCTCCAATACCAAAGGTTTGAAAGAAATCGTTAAAGGCTGCTGCGTTAAAAAGATCATCTACAGGAAGAAGAGATGTACCGCCTTGACTTTTGGCTTCTAATTTAACTTTGTTTTTATTTTTATCAGCGAAAGTATAGTAAACTTTAACCCCGTTACTTAAGCGGTATTCCGTGAAACCTAAATTTTTATTTTCCTTTTTTTCAATAATTTTTCCTGGAGTTAAAGTTACGCCAGATAACAAGGGTTTACTAGCCTTTTCTTCTTCGTATGGTTTTAAGGTAGTGCTGTTTTCGGCTTCTTTAAGAATTGCTAATGCTTGATCTTTTGTTAAATTGTCTTTTGATTTTGAACTGATGACCGTTATTACGCGGTTTTTTTGTGTGTAATATTTTTGAAGCTGTTTTAATAAATCCTCAGGTGTAAGATTGTTTAGTAAGGGTTTCACCACTGTATAAAATAGTTTTTCCGTATCGGTGATCGTTCGATTATTTAAAAAGTTTTTCTTAATCACATAACTATAAAAGTTATCATCTCGATTGCTTATTTCTGCAATGGCATTTTTGTACATGCTTAGCTTTTTTAAGATCACTCTGTCAAATTCTGCTTTTGTAAATCCAAACTTCACAGCGCGGTTAAGCTCCATTATGGCAAGGTTAAATGCTTTTTGTTGCATTTTTTCACCATCTTTAGGCATTACTTTTACTTCTAAATTTTCGGTAGTACGCGTATGATCTGCTACTACGCAGGTTGCATATAGAAAAGGGGCATCTGGTTTTAAGCTTAAATTACCCAGGCGTTCTGAAAGTATATCGCTTAATAAGCCATCTAAAAGACGTTCTTTTAAATCACCTACCGTGTTCACACTTGATGGGATGGCATGTCGAATGTCGAACGTAATCATCGTTCCACTTGTCTCGTCATCCAAACCAATGGCGTAGTCTAACTCTTGACGGTCTTCAATTTTAACGTTAAAACGCTTGCTTGGATTTTTAACAGCCGGAATGGATGAAAACTTACTTTTAATCTTTGCTTCCATTTGTTCCATATCGAAATCGCCAATTATTGCGATAGCTTGTAGATCTGTTCTATACCATTCGTGGTAAAAATCTCTGAGGGTTTGATACTTGAAGTTTTCAATAACATCCATCGTTCCAATCGGAAGTCTATTTCCGTAAATAGAATGACCAAAATTTGCATCTATTACCTGCTCGCTTGCTCTTGCTGATCCGTTCTGACGATTTCTCCATTCTTCTTTTATCACGCCTCTTTCCGCGTCGATTTCTTCATCGGTTAGGAGTAGGTAGTGCGACCAATCGTGCAAGGCCTGTAGACCAATGTCTATCATACGCGGAGTGGTCGGCACTTTGTTAATGTTGTAAACCGTTTCATCGAAGTCGGTATACGCATTGATATCTCGGCCAAATACAATGCCTTCTTTTTCCAAGGTATTTAATAGTTCTTTCCCTTTAAAATGTTCCGTTCCGTTAAAGGCCATATGCTCTAAAAAATGGGCTAAACCTTTTTGGTTGTCCTTTTCTAAAACGGAGCCAACATTTTGAATAATGTAATAGCTGGCAACATTTTTCATTACATCTGTACGATGAAGATAATAGGTCATTCCGTTTGGTAAGGTGCCTTTTTTTGTGCTTTTATCAATAGGGAGTGGACTATTTAAGTTTAAGCTTTGGGCAAATAAACTGCCGCTCAAACTAAGAAATAATAGCGTAATTAAATTTCTTTTCTTCATTATGTATATTTATTTATACTGCAATTTATTATTAATATTTATAAGTAGTGTGTTTTTTAGTAAATAAATTGTGGTATTTGTTGTATATAAAATATACATATTTAATAGACTATTTAAGTTGTTTTTGTGTTTTTTTTAAACTGAATTTATATAACGACTGTTCGATGAAATAGTGAAATAATTATTGGAAACGTTGATTTCGTGAGGTTGGATAGGACAAAGTAGCATCCAAAAAAAGGGCCTTAATTTTAAATTAAAGCCCTTTTTTTAATAGTATGTTTGTGTAAGTCTTACTAGAAAGAATAGCTTAATCCGCCGAAGATGTTAAAGCCGTTCATTTGATAGTATAGGTATTTGCTATAGGTCGTATTCAGCAGGTTGTTTACTTTAGCAAATGCTGAAAATTTCGAATTTATTTTATAGCTAGCACCTGCGCTTAAATCAACAAATCCTTTTACTGTTACAATAGATTCAATATTTGGATCTGGTGTAGTGTATTGCGCTGGAGGAACCGGTTGCATCACATTTACCTTTGCTTTTACATCACTTTGTACCACAAGATCAGCGTTTAAACTTAATTTCTTGTTAATGGTGTAGAGAAAGTTTGAGTTAACTCTTAAACCAGGTTTAAACCAACTGTATGTTTCAGTAGAAGGAGCATAATCATCAATGTTCAATTTACCCGTCCATTTTAAAGCATCACTTACTTGAACAGAGATTTCACCTTCAATTCCCGTTACTTTGGTTTTTCCTAAGTCGTAAATAACATCAAATTTATTAAAGTTGTCGTAGTTATTGATAAATAGCGGCATTCCATCAATTTGTTTTACGTAGAAACGTGCTTTATAGCCAAAACCCGGACCGCCAGTTCCTTTAATACCTGCACTAATATTTAGTTTTTCGACACTGTTTTTTATAAAAATATTGCTGTTCAACCAAGGGTTTTCATCTGTGAAATTCTTGAGTGAGTTTCTATTTACATCACCTTTTACCTCTGCAAATACTTGGAGAAAATCGGGTATAAGGGTAAAATCGGCGCTAATGGCTGGAAATAAGTTGGTACTGCTATACGTGCCGAATTCTTGTACAAAGTTTAATCCAACGTTTACATTTACTCCATTAAGTTGTAAACGTGCATATGGATTTAAGCGTAAAAGATTGTTGCCAACATCAGTTTGCGCGTCTTTCGTGCTCCCAAATTCTGTGGATGCTGCCACACCTAAATTGAATGAGCCAATGCGCTTATTCAAATACCCATTTAAACTGAAGTAACTTTCTTTGGCACTGAATTTATCGCTCCAAACATAGCCATCCGCTTTCAGGGCATAAGCCATAGCATTTGGATCAGGATTATAATTTTTTACCAGTTCGCCTTCCAATTCAAATAAACTGAGTGCTTGTTTTTCAGGGTTTGGATTTAACGTTGGATTATCCGGGTTTATCCCGTAAAAATAAGTGCCATTTCGTTCAAAATTAAAGCGACCGCTTACGGTTGTTTTGTCTAAAATACTGCGCCCGAATACACTTAATTGTTGTGTACTGTTATTTTGTTTATTTAATTTCCCGTTCTGACTAAAGTGCTTAAAGTAAGCACCTGCTTGCAAACCTTCGTCTTTTCCGGTATTGATGTATACTTCACCTAATAATGTTCCTAATGAACCAATACCACCTTTAACGTAATTGTTAATGAGCAGGGTTTCTTTTTCATCAGCCACTTGTTGCGCTTGAAGCTTTTTAATGTCGCTGTTTAGCTCCAACTTACGGTCGGTAATACTGTAATTAAATTTTGCTTTATAGGTTTTTACGTCCTCTAAATTTGGGCTTCTACGAAGTTTTACGGCCTCTGCTAAGATGGGTTTATAGGGACGAACGACTTCGATTTCTTCGTTAACGGTAGCTTTCTCTTCTGGTTTTTTTTGAGGTTCTTGCGCGAGGGCAATTGTACATCCTGAAACCAAGAAAAACAGTGTGCTATATAGATATTTAATCGATTGTGTCATTTTCTTACTTCTTCTGGTTTAGTTTTTCTAGTTTCTCTTTTGCCGTAGGGATGATATCATCCTTTCCGTCGTAGTTGTCGATGATACTTAGAAGTGTGCTCTTTGCTTGTAAATTATCCTTTTGCATGGTGTAATTATCAGCCAAGAGGATGAATGCTTTGGCCACCCAATAATCGTATGCAGCCATGTTGTTGATAATATCGAAGCAGGTTTTTGAAGAGGTCTTGTAGTCGCCTTTTTTAAATTGAACCATACCTAAATTGTATTTTGCTTCTGCTGCGGCAATGGTTTTGGTTGTTGCTACTACATTGGTAAATTCTTTCACTGCTGTTGTGGTGTCACCTTTTAATAAATACGCTTTGCCAGCGTATAAGCCAGAGCTATTTTTTTCTTCTTCAGAAGCTTTTTCTGATTCTTTGGTCAGCTTAGCATATTTCAACATATCGTCAGCAGCATCTAGGGCAGTATAGGCTTTTAATAAATTGTTGATAGCATAGCTGTAATGAGCCTTGTAGTCGGTAGTTGTTTCTAAGCGTTTTAAATACACAATTGCTTCGTTGTACTTCTTTTGATCGAGGTAAACTTGCGAAATGCTTAGTAACGAACGCTCGGTGTAATCGCTGGTCCAGTCATTTAAAATAAATTCATAATCGGCAATGGCCTCATCGGCACGTTTTAATTTTACCAAGGATTCTGCACGTATAAACTTGGCTTCTTTTTCGTGGATGGCTTTCGGGAATTTATCAAAATAAGCATTGGCGGCTAAAAGTGCACCATTTGCATCTCCTTTCAGGTATAAATTATTCACAGCTGCAAAAACGATGTTATCTTGTTCTGCAATGGTGTAATTTCCGATTGGTGTAGAAGATGCATAATTGATAAAGCCAGTAGCATCGCCACGGTCGGTGTAAATATTTTTGATCGATTCAAGCGCTTGTTTCGCTTCGTCGGAACTTGGGTAGTCTCGGATTACTTTTTTGAACGACTCTAAAGCCATATCGTCTTGGTCTTGGTTGTATTGAACCAAACCGATGGTCACCAAGGCTTTCGGAACATAGCTGCTTCGTGGGTATTTGGCAACTAAACTCACTAAATCTGACTTCGACTTATCAAAATCGCCTTTATTGAAGTAGGTGTAGGCAATCTCAAAGCCCGCATCATCAGCATAGTTTGAATTAGGAAACACTTGGAGCAAATTTTGTAAAGTAGCAATTTTGGCTTCATATTGCGTTTCAAGGCCTTGAATCATTCCTTTTTGGAATTGGGCATAATCTTCCGAACTTGTTTTTCTTTTTATAATGGTGTTGTAATTGGCCATTGCATCACCATAGTTTTTATTTACAAAATACGAATCGGCTAGGCGCAGGGTAGCGTCGTCGACAGTTTTTTGATCCTTGTCGTTACCGGCCAAAAATTTCTCAAAATAGTTAGCTGCTTTGCTGTATTTTTCATCCTCAAATGCTGCATAAGCTAAGGCATAATTGGCAAAGTTGTACACACCTGTTTTGTCGGCATCTGGCATTTTCAAGAACTTTTCAAATGTTTTTACGGCCTCATCGTACTTGCGTAATTCGTACATCGATTCGGCTTTCCAATAGGTAGCTAAGGCACTTATCTCAGGGTCTTCCGGCGTTTTTTCAGAACGTAAAAACATGGATAATGCATTCGGGAACGCTCTTTCATTGTAAAATTCTAAGCCCCTGAAATAGGTAACTTTTTGGTATGCTTCGCGCGCCTCCAAGGTTTTATTCGGAATAGGCTCCAAAATATCTACCGCTGCCTGGTAGTTTTTAGTGGTTAAAAGTACTTCTCCCAATAAGGTTTTGGCATCGTTCGTTTTTTTCGAATTTGGGAACGTTTTTAAGAAGCTTTGCGTAGCTTCTAGTGCTTGTTGATGGAAATCTAGTTCGTAACTGAGTTTGGCATAACTTAACCATGCTTCCTCTTGAATACCTTTGTCAAAATCCAATCGTGAAGCCCTAAAAAAAGCACTTTGCGCTTTCGCTTTGTTGTTTAATTGAATGAAGGTTTTTCCTAAGGTATGCATACCGTTTTGAAGGTAAACATCATCGGTATTGAGTTTTTCGAGTACCGGAACAGCTTCCTTGTATTTTTTGTTTTGAAAAAGCGAATAGCCGTATTGGTAGATAAACAAGTTGTTTTTTGTACCACTTTTATCTTTGGCGTAAAATTCGGCAAAGTACTTTTCGGCATTTTTAAATTCCGATTTGGTAAAATAAGAAGCAGCAACCAAACTCAACATTTCCGGTTCGTATTGTTGCTTGGTCTTTTGCATAGCAGCGATTGCATATTCAATCACATCGTCGTAGCGTTCATCTAAGTAGTACATAGAGGTAATGTAATACGGATAACTCGCTTCGTAAGTAGGGGATCCTTTTAACTTTTCAAAATTAGCCAGCGCAGTTTTGTATTCTTTGTTTAGGTAATTGATGTAAGCAAAGTAATAGGTAGCACTTTCTTGGTATTCGCCTTTTTCTTTTTTTACTTGTTCAAACAAAGGCTCTGCTTTTTCCAAATCATTTTGAAGGAAATAAGCATACGCTTGTTTAAATTGATATTCGTTGCGTTGTTTTGCCGAAAGCATCGAAGGATCCGTTTTTTCGAACCACTCTAATGCCTTGGCATAATTTTTTTGATTGAAATACGCTTTACCCACATGAAAATAAGCCAACTTGGTGTTGGGGTTGAGTGGATAATCGCGGATAAATGCCTGAAATAAGCTTTCCGCATCAGAGTTTGTTAGTTCTAATGCACACACAGCGGCATAAAACTTGGCATTTTCTTTCAATAGGGATAACGTAGCGTTGCTTTCTGTTTGAGTAGAAGGTTTAAACCGAATTTGTTCTACCAACTTAAACTGTTGAGCGGCTGCGGTATATTTTTCGTTATTTAATAATTCTAACCCCGTCTGATAGTTTTTATTAATGGTTTGAGAAGCATTTATTTGCGCATAACTATTAAAACTTCCTGCTAAAAGTAGCGGAATTAAGAAATATTTTTTCTGCATAGGTTTCAAATATGGTTGATACTAAATTAGAAATAGTATACGGGTTTTTAAACAGAAGTAATTAACATCTGTGGATAACACACATAACGCAGAGAAATTTAAATTGTTATTTGGTGAGGTATGATTGTGGAAAATTTAGATAGTCGGACAGTCGGAAGTCCGAAAATTTTTGTATGCGGTTGAACCTGTGAATTTCAAAATTGCTTAAAAATTTTAGGATATCTCATTTTAATTCATAATTTCACGTTTTGTAAAATATTTGCTTATAGAAAAACCAAAAGTATCAAAAACATATAAATGTATTCTATAAGCGCTTATTTTAAAAGAGATTGTACAAATACAAACAAAGTCTGAATGGACAACAAGAACAAAGAAGCACTTGATTTTTTAGTGAGACTGGGATCGGAAATTATTTCTAGTAAGAAATCGACAGAAAGTTTAGTTTCTATAGAGCTTTACTTATTTGATGACCTAAAAAATCCAGAAGCAGCATTCTCAGAAAAAGAGTTTAAATTTTCTAAGGATGTAGGTTATTATATTTCAAATTCTATTGGATATGTTGATTAGAATGTTATTGCCTTTATGCTTATCTAATGAAGAACTGTTTTTGAGGATAGTTGAAGATGTTAAAAACAAATATGTTAAATAAGTTATTTTATACAGAAGTTAAAGGAAAAATTAGGAGTGTATTTGCCATAAACACAGCATTAAATTAAATAAACCCGATGGTACGAATGCCAATTGTTGTAAATACGTTCGATTTTTTATTGGTTTTCACAATTGGCAGTAGGGACAGCGGGATTGCAGTTACCGATTTATGCTGAACGTTGGTTTACATAATAGGTCAGCAAATTGTGCGCCATATCTTTCGAACTTTATTGATTAATGACTTCGGACTAAAGACTACAAGACTAACCTTGGCTAGCAAGTAAATACAGCACCGCCATACGTACAGCCACACCATTTTCTACCTGTTCTAAGATGATAGATTGTTTGCTATCGGCTACATCGCTGGTGATTTCCACTCCGCGGTTGATAGGACCTGGGTGCATCACCACAATTTCTTTATCCAGGTTGTCTAAAATTTGTTTATTTAACCCGTACATCATCGCGTATTCGCGTAACGATGGGAAATATTTAATATCTTGGCGTTCTAATTGAATTCTTAGCATGTTGGCAACATCGCACCAGTTTAATGCTTTTATTAAATTGTGTTCTACTTTTACACCCAATTGGTGGATGTGTTTTGGAATAAGGGTAGTAGGTCCACAAACCATTACTTCGGCTCCAAGGCGTTGTAAGCAAAGAATGTTAGAAATGGCTACACGCGAATGGAGGATATCGCCAACAATGACTACTTTTTTACCTGCTACATCGCCCAGTTTTTGACGAATAGAGAAAGCATCTAAAAGGGCTTGTGTTGGATGTTCATGCGCTCCATCGCCTGCATTTACGATTTGTGCTTGGATGTGTTTGCTTAAAAATTGACCGGCTCCAGCATATGGATGACGCATGACCACCATATCCACTTTCATTGATAAAATATTGTTAACTGTATCAATTAAGGTTTCGCCTTTACTTACTGATGAAGAGGAAGCGGCAAAGTTGATGACATCTGCTGAGAGCCTCTTTTCGGCTAGTTCAAAGGAAAGTTTGGTACGGGTAGAATTTTCAAAAAAGATATTGGCAATGGTAATATCGCGAAGTGAAGGAACCTTTTTAATTGGACGGTTAATTACTTCTTTAAAATTATCTGCAGTTTCGAAAATTAATTCGATATCATTCCGGTTAATATCTTTGATGCCTAAAAGATGTCGGGTTGATAATTTGTCTGCTGCCATTTTCTCGTGTTGTTTTTTAATCTATTTAGTTGGTTATTTTTATTGTCAGTGTTTTTGCCTTTAAATTAATTTTTTGGCGTATTTGGTTCTGATAATAAAACTACTTTGTCTTCTCCTCCTTCGCTGCTCCACGTAACTTTTACTTGCTGCGAATTGATACTGTCTATCTGATGACCAATGTAATCGGGCTCGATAGGTAGGTGTCGGCTAAATCTTCTATCGATTAACACCAACAACTCTACTTTTTCGGGGCGGCCGTAGGCTAAAAGTGCATCTAACGCTGCACGAATGGTTCTGCCTGTCCAAAGAACATCGTCAATTAAGATTACTTTTTTACCCTCAATTATAAAATCAATTGAATTGCTACTGGCCGTTACAATGCCATCTTTACGACGAAAATCATCGCGAAAGAAAGTAATGTCTAGGTTACCTTTTAAAATTGTTTTCTTTTTTAAGAAGTTTTCAAGTTCTGAATGAATTCGATCGGCCAGAAAAATACCTCGTGGCTGAATGCCAATTAAAACGGTATTCGCGAAATCATCGTGGTTTTCAATTAATTGATGGCAAAGCCTCTTAATTGTAATCTGAATTTTTTGTCCGTCAAGAAGTGTTCTCTTTTGCATGGAAGAAGGATTGGGCAAATATAAGTAGAAACTTTAATGTTAAAAGGATAAAAGTTATTTTTTAAATCCAATCATGTATTGCTTCTATTTCAAATGTAAAAAGTACTGTTAATTTATCAACTGTTAATGTATAAATTAGCGTTCATTAAAAGGGAAAAAAATTTCCTACTTTAACGAGGTTTAAAATTATCAATTTTGTGGCAGTATCGTATAAAAATTAACTAAATAATTGAATGTTTGAACGCGAATCCATTATATTTTTCGACGGTGTATGTAATTTATGCAATGCATCGGTTCAATTTGTAATTGAGCGCGATCGGAAAAATACGTTTAAATTTTCGGCTTTGCAGGGCGAATTGGCAAAAGAGGTTTTGCCTAAATTCGCAATCGATATTCGAAAATTAGATTCAATCGTTTTATTGGAAGGGGGAAAGTGCTTTACTGAATCAACAGCAGCACTAAGGATTGCAAAGCAGCTAAGCGGTGCTTGGCCTTTGTTGTATGTTTTTATTATCGTGCCATCGTTTGTACGAAATCCCGTGTACCGTTTTATCGCAAATAACCGCTACAAATGGTGGGGAAAACAAGAAAGTTGCTGGGTACCAACGCCAGCACTTAAAAATAGATTTTACAGTTAAGAAAGTTCGGCTATTTTATTCTTCAAATCGTTTAATGGTTTAACAAAAATACTGTCGTTCATTTTCTTGGCAATAAAAATAAAAGGGAAACTTACTAAAGCCACCATAAAAATTTGAGGTAAAAATCCTGGCAGGCTAATTACTTTCTCGAATGATTGATGTATATAAAGTTTATAAGCTAATAAGCCTATCGGCCCAGCAAGGGGTAAAAAAATGTACCCATAAATAGATTCTCCTCGTAAAATTGCTTTAATTGCATTGTAATTATCAGTCAGTACTTGTTTGGTATTC
Source organism: Pedobacter paludisoli (assembly GCF_052344095.1). Lineage (GTDB taxonomy): Bacteria > Bacteroidota > Bacteroidia > Sphingobacteriales > Sphingobacteriaceae > Pedobacter. The sequence goes on from NZ_CP179926.1 coordinate 36,200, forward strand.
GAGTTGTAATCAACAGCAGTTTTAATTTTTCTGAATTTCATCACACCAAGAAACCTAAAGATTTCGTAGGTAATAAACGCAAATAATAGTAAGTACTTTAAGTCGCCTTTTACAATTAAAGCCAGTCCTAAAATTGGTATGTCAATAATTCTAATCCACCTTAGTTTCCACTTTAGTTTAAACAATAAATCTTGCAACAAGGTATTGGATTTTTCGTCAATTGTAATTTTAGCAATATCAATTTTTTCTGCTTTGCTGTTAAGTTCGGTACTAAGGTTTTGCCATTCTTGATCTAAGTCCATTTTATTTTCCTGTTAAAAGTGAAGAAAGTTGTTGTTTAATACGATGAAGTTTAACATTTGTATTATTCCGCGATAAACCCATCATTTCGCTAATTTCAGTATTGTCAAATCCATCCAGATGTAACATAATTATACTTCTGTCGGTGTCGGTTAATTTTCGAATGCATCTGTAAAGCCAGTCGGCACGTTCCGATAATTCTGGTGGTTCGAAATAATAATCCAAAGAATTGGAATCGTTAATTTGAGTTTGTTTTTTCTTTTTATTCAAAAACGAGATCGAAACATTTAAGCTGATTTTATAGAGCCAGGTTGAGAATTTTGCTTCGCCTTTAAAGCGGGGGTATGCACTCCAGCTTTGATAAATAATTTCTTGATACAAATCTTTGCGGTCTTCTACATCATCGGCATAAAGATTTATCATTTTATAAACAATACCTTTATGTTCTTCCAATTTATCTAGGTAAGATTTTTCAATCATTTTATTTATTTACCCTTTAATAAACGATTTGCTTTGAATTCTTTTTGATAGACAGCGATCGCCCTAATTAAAAATATAACAGCCATTGTTATCAGAAAGTATTTTAGGTACAGAGATGTGGTTTCAAGGCTAGCGATTATAATTAAAAATCCTGTCAGGCCAAATTTTGATTTAGAGTTATTCATTGCTTATTGTATTTAATTTGAACAATTAGTAAGCAAGGAGGATTAAAAATTACAAAATATGAAAATTAATTTTCGAGGTATCGCTTGGAATATGTAATTCCTTGTAAATCATAGCGTTTAAATTGTGTTTTCAAACGTTTTAGAAAATCGATATAATTTTTCTTCTCTTTTGGACTCCACAAGAGTTCGCTCAAGGCATCTAAACGTGGGAAAAGCATGTATTCAACTTTCTTCGGATTGGTAATGTACTCGCTCCATAAGCAGCCTTGTCCTCCCCAAATAAACCTTGCTTGTTCCGTTGATAGTTCTGCAGGAACAGGTTCATAGTTGTAAACGGTTTCTAAGGGTAGAAATTTGTTGGCCGTTAAGCTGTCTTCCTTAATAAATTGTGCGTGATTGAAATACATTTTCGCTTCAGGAGTCATGATGGCTTTGTGTTTTTGTTTTGCGGCTTCAATTCCTCCTTTTTCCCCTTGCCAGCTCATCACCACCGCATTTGGGGCCAAGCCACCTTGCAAAATTTCGTTCCAACCAATGATGGTTTTGCCCTTGCTGTTTACAAATTTTTCTATCCTTTGGATGAAATAACTTTGAAGCTCACTTTCTGTTTTTAAGCCATTTTCTTTCATGATTTTTTGGGAAACAGACGATTGTTTCCACCAAATTTTCGATGCTTCATCGCCACCAATGTGAATGTATGGGGAAGGAAACAAACTCATCACTTCCGATAATACATTTTCTAAAAATGCAAACGTAGTATCGGAGGCTTGCAGCACATTGTTGTACTTGTTCATCATGCCCCAAGTTTGAGCAACTTCATATTTTTTGTTTGGTTCTGTGCCTAATTCTGGGTATGCTGCCAAAAGAGCCATGCTGTGCGCGGGCATTTCAATTTCAGGGATAATTGTAATGTAACGCTTAGCAGCATATTGAATAACCTCTTTTATTTGTTCTTGTGTGTAGTAGCCACCGTGTTTAATTCCATCGGTTTTAATAACTGCATTTTTTGGGGTAATTTTTACTTCGTTGGGCAATACTTGATATTTGATTTGTTCGTTTCCTTTTCCGGGCCATAAACCAATAATACTACCATTGCGCCAAGCGCCAATTTCTGTTAGTTTAGGGTATCTTTTAATTTCAATTCTCCAGCCATGATCGTCTGTTAAATGCCAATGAAAATAATTCATTTTATGCAGGGCCAGGTAGTCGATGTATTGTTTTATGAAGGCTACATCAAAGAAATGGCGACTTACATCAAGGTGCATACCCCTATAATCGAAACGTGGATAATCGGTTATAGAAAGTGCCGGTATTTGCAACGACGAAGTGCTTTGAGTAGGGGGGAGCAACTGAATTAAGCTCTGAATGCCATAAAATATCGCCTTAGCCGATGAACCAACAATGGTGATTTGTTTGCTGTTCACCGTTAATTGATATTGGTCGGCGTTTGCTGTTTTCGTTTTATCTAGCAAAAGTTTTATAATCGATTGATTTTTAGTGGATACTTGAGTCTTACTCAAATTAATGACGTAATATTTAGCAAGGTAGTTCTGTAAAAAACTTAGGCTATTGCTTAATGAGTCGGATGCGATGAGTTGTGTATCATTGCTTAACACGAAAGGCGCAGAACTGAGATTGCGTTGTACGGAAACAGGCTGGGGAATGATATTTACTTCTTGAGCTGAAAGATTTAAGCTAAAAGCCATTAAGCAAAGTAATAATAGGTTTTTCATAATTAGTCGATTTCGATTCAAAAGTAATGATTCTAAGTTTATGAAAGGAAACGGTTTGGCAGAACGAATTAATGATGTTAAATAAACCCGATGGGAGGGAAATCCTTTTTGGTTATGCTTCGACTGGCTCAGCATAACAATCGCCAAAAAGATTAAACGAACAGCGGGGCAGGACTGAGCGATTATTACTTGCTTTCGTTTTCAATGATTTAAACTATGTAAGACATTTAAGTTTCATATAAGGTCTTGGAATAGATTTAATTCTTTCGTTTTCAAATGATTTTGCCAATAAGGCATTAAAAAAGTATATGCTTATGTTTCAGATTCTTATATGTTTTTACATTTCTTATATGGTAAAGAAAAAGAGATTGCTTGTTTCCTCGCAAAGACAAAATCTTTTTTTAAAAAAAAACGCCCCGAATTGCTTCGAGGCGTTTAGTATTATTCAGTTAAAAAGAACTAGCCTTTTTTAGCTTTGCTTTCTTCGCCTTCTAATTGCGATTTCAATTGAGCTAATACGTCTAAATCACCTAAAGTAGATTTTTCTACAGATTCTTTAACTTTTTTAACAGCAGTTACTGCTGCTTTAGCCTCTTTTTTCTTAGTCGCTCTTTCTTCAGCTACTGCTTCAGCTTTAACTTCTTCCCAAATACGAGCGTGAGAAACAACGATGCGTTTAGCTTCTTTGTTGAACTCGATAATTTTGAAGTCGTTAGTTTCTTCAGCTTTTACAGAAGAACCATCTTCTTTAACCATGTGTTTAGTAGGTACGAAACCTTCTACACCGTAAGGTAAAGCAATAACAGCACCTTTGTCAGTCACTTTAACAACTGTTCCTTGGTGAACTGAATCTAACGTGAAGATAGTTTCAAAAGTATCCCAAGGGTTTTCTTCTAATTGTTTATGACCTAAGCTTAATTTGCGGTTATCAACGTCTAATTCTAAAACAACTACGTCTAATACATCACCAACTTTAGTGAATTCGTTAGGGTGGTTGATTTTTTTAGACCATGATAAGTCAGAAATGTGGATTAAACCGTCGATTCCTTCTTCGATTTCAACAAAAACACCAAAGTTAGTCATGTTTTTAACTGTAGCTTTGTGTTTGCTTCCTACTGGGAATTTACCAGCAACTTCTTGCCAAGGATCGTTCGATAATTGTTTAATACCTAAGCTCATTTTGCGCTCGTCTCTGTCTAAAGTTAAAACTTCAGCTTCGATTTCATCACCAACTTTTAAGAATTCTTGAGGATTTCTTAAGTTTTGTGACCAGCTCATTTCTGAAACGTGGATTAAACCTTCAACACCTGGGATGATTTCTAAGAAAGCACCGTAATCTGCAACAGTAACGATTTTTCCTTTTACTTTAGAACCAACTTGAATGTCAGCATCTAAGTTTTCCCAAGGGTGTGGAGTTAATTGTTTTAAGCCTAAAGCGATACGTTTTTTCTCGTCATCGAAATCTAAAACAACTACGTTGATTTTTTGATCTAATGCCAATACTTCTTTCGGATGCTCGATACGTCCCCATGAAATGTCAGTAATGTGAAGTAAACCATCAACACCACCTAAATCGATGAACACACCGAAATCAGTAATGTTTTTAACTGTACCTTCTAATACTTGACCTTTTTCTAATTTAGAAACGATTTCTACTTTTTGTGATTCTAAATCGTCTTCAATTAACACTTTATGAGAAACAACTACGTTTTTAAACTCATGGTTAATTTTAACAACTTTGAATTCCATTGTTTTACCCACGTATACATCGTAATCGCGGATAGGTTTAATATCAATTTGAGATCCTGGTAAGAAAGCCTCAACGCCCATGATGTCAACAATTAAACCACCTTTAGTACGGCTCTTAACGAAACCGTTGATGATTCTATCATTTTCAAGAGCCTCGTTAATTGCTTCCCATGATCTTTGGGTTTTAGCTCTTTTGCGAGAAAGAATCAACTGACCGTTTGCATCTTCTGGTGCTTCAACGAATACGTCAACTGAATCGCCAATTTTTAAATCTGGAGTATCACGGAACTCTGAAGTAGAAACTAAACCGTCTGATTTAAAACCAACGTTTAATACTACATCTTTGTTGTTAATTGAAACAACAATACCGCTAATAATTTCACCTTTAGTGATTTGGTTGAATGTTCCAGCATACATGTCTTCAAACTTTTTACGGTCTGCGTCATTGTAGTTACCGAAAACTTTTTCATCTGCATCCCAATCAAAATCTTCTGTTGGGGTAGATAATGATGCTTTGATCGATTCGATCGATACTGAATCAGCTTCTGATTCAATAGTTTCTTTTTCAGTCAAGCGTCCGCCTGCGTCCTGAAGTTCAGCTTTTTTAGCCGCTAATTCTTTTTCTGCTACTTGTTTTTTAGCCATTAATTAATAATCTCCTTTTTTCCCTATTTAGGGACTGCAAAGGTAATACTTTTTTTTGGTATAGAAAAGATTTTTTTAATAAATGTGTCTGATTTTTAGTGAGTTACGAAAATTGGCTTCAGATTGGGCAAATTTTTCACAACATTGCCGCGTAAAATCAGCTTGGTCTCACTTAAAATTGGCTAATTATTTGAAAATGAACGGACAGATTCTACTCGGGTTTAGAACGAAAAGGCGCTGCAATCAACAAAAGCATCGCCTAGAAAAAAAGCTACTGGAGAAAAAGCCTACTTAATTTTTTACAAAAGTTCCTTTTGTAAAGCCTTCGCCTACTAAGGTTTTATCGTCCAAAATTAAAAGTAGGATCGTATTTTGTTGTTCTTGTAGCTTAATTAGGTCGCCCTCAATTACGTAATTGGTCGTAAACAAAGAGTCTGTGTACACATCTTTTACTTCCACTTGGTTGTTCTTTTTAAAGTTAAAAGATTTATATTGTGCATCCACATTACCCCTAAAAACACCACTTACCATTTTTTCTTTAAAGAACGTTACGTAGCAAAAATAGGCCGTAATTAACACCACTAGAGATGAAAAACCAATAAACACTTTGTTTTCTTTAAAAAACTTTATGGCCAGCACTAAAATGGCGATTGATAGTAAAATTACAATGGAACAGATGATTATGTCGGGATAATTTATAGGTGTCTTCTGTTGTGGTGCGGGAGCAGGGGCAACTGTGGTTTGGGTAGTTTTAGAGGCAATTTTAACCAAAAAATCTTTGCTTACCCATCCTTCTGTTTGATCAAATTTAATTTTATAAAATTTAGCATCGCTTGCATCAGTAACGGCCACACTATCATCTTGATGCACAAATCCAATAATTTTACTTTTGGCATCGTTTTTTTCTCGAACATTTAATTTATCTCCATTAACACGATATAAATCTTGTGCATTAACAAAAAAAGAGACTAGGAAGAGCGAAAAAAAGAGGGATAAGATTTTATTCATGTTTAAAAATTTAAAATACCTTAACAAAAAGTTAAAGCGAAAGGAATAGCTTGAAATCTACACAGCTTTTTAAGCCATTATTGTGCCAAAATTATAAAAATGATTAAAATAAAGCTTAAAAAAAACAGATAATACTACGTGAGCGTCGTAACTTCTTGTAGCAGTAGTAAGATAGCTTGTTTTTTTAAATAGTGCATGCACTATATATGCACCCATATTCAACCTTTTTGGAGGAATATTTTTTGTTTTTTAAGACAAAAACGGGGAGATTTTTTCCAAAGCAAAAGCAAGCTGCTCTTCTTGGTTTAAGTCAGTGTTGTCTAAAATAATTGCATCATCTGCACGTACTAATGGACTTTCTTTCCGGGTAGTGTCGGCATAATCACGGTGTGCTAGGTTTTCAAAAACCTCTTCCAAAGTTGTGGTATTGTTGCCTTTGCCTTCTAATTCTTTAAATCGACGTTCGGCTCTAATTTTCGGGTCAGCCGTCATGAAAAATTTAACAGGAGCATCAGGGAAAACGGTTGTACCAATGTCTCTGCCGTCCATTACAATATTTTTTGATTTCCCCATGCGTTGCTGTTGTTTAACCATTTCATGGCGAACATTTTTATGAGCCGAAACTTCGCTTACTTTTTCCGAAACCGGCATGAGACGAATTTCTTCTGAAACCTCTTCGTTATTTAAAGTAATGTGCGACTCGTAATCACGGGAATTAAAATTTAATTCAATTTGATTCAGTGCATCTTCAACAGCAGCATCGTTTGTTATGTCGATGTTATTACGTAAAAAATACAAGGTAACCGCACGGTACATGGCTCCGCTATCGATGTAAATAAAACCTAATTTTTTTGCTAAAGCTTTTGCAATGGTACTTTTTCCGCAAGATGAATAGCCATCAATTGCTATAACTAAGTTGTTTTTCATATACTGGTGAAGCTGCACACGTTAATTAAATCGTAATTTAGATCAAAGGTAAAAAATAGCTTGCGAATGTTTGTAAATGTTGAAAAACAATGCTTCTCGTAAAATTAGCGGTTTATGTCAGCCACCCATATCGATTGGTAAGGGAACAACCAACCTTCTTTTTGCAAATACCAAAATAACCCTTCATTTATATGAAATTCAAAGTAGCCACGTAGAATATCAGTAGCTTTTTTGATTGTATGATTTTGTCGATACTGACATTCGGTGAGTAAAATAGCCTTTTTTGATTCGCCATCTTCGCGAATTTTTAAAATACAAGAATCAGGGAAAGTTGTTAACGATATATTCCCAGCATAGTTGTTTTTTATTTCTTCACAAGCAACTTTGTTATGCACTTTGCTCTTTAGTAGAGAATGAACGGTTTGTTTGTTTAGAAAATCAGGACTAGTAAAGATTTCACTTTTATTTTTTTTAGGAAATAAAAGATAAAAATTTTGACTGCTAAGTTGGTTATACGGGCTGTAGTTAAGAATGCTTAAAACCAATAAATTACCATAAATGCCGCACTTTTCTTTGATGCTAAGCTTTTCGTTTCGGTTAACACGCTGCTGAAATTCTTCACTGCGTTTATTGTATTCAAAAAAATTGAATGGCACAGTTAAAACAAAACCTATCAAACCAATGCATAAAACACGTTTAATGTAAAGTTGTCGCTTGGTAAGGAAATAAAAATACGTCGCAACAAAGGAAATAGTCAGCAAAAAATAAAAGATACTTAAGCTGTAGCAGAAGGTCCAAAATGTTATAAGTGAGAATATGATACAGATAAAAATGAATAACAAGTGGTTTAAAAAGCGTTTTAGCTTTCTGTTAAATAGTTTAAAGTTCATGAGAGCGATACCGAGACGATTGTTGATTTTTGTCAAGATAAAAACTTATAATTTAAAAACAAAATAGGAGTATATTTAGCCGGTTTGATAAATAATTATTTTACCGTTATTTAAAAGAATTCGATTAGCTTATGATACCAGGTAGAGATGAACTTGTTAAATTTTTAATTTTTAAAACTTCTAGAAGTGGCGGTAAAGGCGGGCAAAATGTAAATAAAGTCTCGAGCAAAGTGGAGTTAGTTTTTGCTATTGATACCGCTCATTTTCTGGCGGATGACGAGAAGGAATTGCTCAAAAGCAGGCTTCAAAATAGATTGGATAATGAGGGGCTCCTGCATATTACCGCACAAGAGGAAAGAAGTCAACTTTTGAATAAGGAAAAGGCGATAGCCAAATTAATGCAGTTAATAAAACAAAATTTGGTTGTTCAAAAGAAACGGAAGCCTAGTAAAATACCCAAGGCCATTATCGAGAAACGTTTAAAAAACAAAGCAGCAACAGCTGAAAAGAAAAAAAACAGAAAATTTTCTGGATATGGATTTTAAAAAATGGCGGGAAGTTAATTTTTTAGTAAGTTGATCATAAGTTCTAAATCGGCTTCATTGTTCTTATTTATTCTGAAATTTGAAAATAGGAGTCGACCATTTTTATCAATGAGAAAATTTTTAGGCACCCGCCCAAAGTTATCTAAATTGCCCTTTTCTCTTCCATCAATATCTTCTAGTGCGGTAAAGCTGTAACGTGTGCTTTCTGTAAATGGAAGTACTCTATTTGCTTGTTTTAGATCAATATTAATGGCTAGGTACTCGAGCTCTTTTTTGTCAAATTTTTTCACCACATTTTCAAAGCTCGGAAATTCTTCGCGGCAAGGTGTACAAGTTGGAAACCAATAGGTTAAGAGCACTACTTTTCCTTGAAAGTCTGATAAGGAAGCTTTTTCTGATTTGGAATAGGAGTTTAAATTTATAAATGGGCTGGCGAAAGGGGCATCTTTATAAATTTGTGTTTTTATATCCAGCTCTATTTGTTTATTGTTTTTGTTTAAGGAGCTTCCGTATCGGTTAAGGGCATCTTTTAAACGTATAGAAGGCTTTGTTTTGAAGGCATACAATAGGCTGTCATACGCTTGATTAATTTTACCAACAGCGGCTTGAGCCTTTGCCTTTAAAAGAACAATTGATAATTCATTTTCAATATTATCAGGATCTGTTGCGTGGTTTAATTGAACTAATGCTTGGTCGTATTTTTTTTCGTTAATAAGTGTGCTAGCCAAATGCATGGCCTTGGCCAGTTTTAAATGTTCTATCCAATATTTTTTATCATCATTCTCAATTTGAGCCATTTCTGCTGCAATTTTTTCTGCTTTTGCCGTATTGTTGGTCAGTAGTTCTGAGAAATATGGAAACATTGCTGCGTAAGACCAACCCGATTCAAGTGGTGGGTATTGGTTATAAAGCTGCTCAAAGTAATTTATTTTTTTTGCTTTTTCATTTGTGTTTTCTGCAAGTTTGTAAAGTGCCTGCTCTGAAAATTCGTTGTTTGGAAATTGTTTTATAAGCGATAAGCTGAGCTCTTCAGCTTTTTGATAATCAGTATTGATAAATGAAAATGCGTAATTGTAAGCATATTTCAGGTTTGAAGGCTCTAATTTGATTAACTGAGCTAAATACGTTTGTTGGTCTAAATAATTGTTTAATGCTCTAGCGTTGCTCAATAGCAATTCCCAGGCCTTTTTAAAGGATGGTTGTATGTCGGTTGCTCGTAATAAATAGGGTTTTGCTTTTAGTGGGTTTATTTTTGAATATGCTTTTCCGAAGGCGAATGGGATGTTTGCAGTATTTGGATAATGTTGCATCCACGTTTGATATTGCTTTTCTACTTGCTGATTTTCAATGCCCATCGCTTGGATATACGCGGCATGCGCATCAAGATTGTTCATGTTCTTTTCAACATCCCTTTTCAATTGCGAAAGATTAACGGAGTCGGGAATTATTTCGCCCTTATTTTGAGCATGTATAGCTATTTGTATGAACAAAAAGGAACATGTAAATAGTGTTTTGATGGACATTGCTTTTACCACTTTAAGATTTTTCTGTTATGATTAACACTCCAAAAGATATAAATATTGAAATACCCGCTAGGTATATCGCTGAATTTTGCATCGTTTTTAAAATAATAAAAGCCAATTGCATCGAAATCATCACGTTTCAGATTTTTATTCAGTGAATAATACCTAACGGGCATTCAAAAAAGGGTTAGTAGATATTTTGTTTTATTTTTCCATTGCTTGTAATAATATCGGCATTTGGAATAGGGGCGGCATATCGTCTTGAGTTTTTTTGCAGGGTATAGGTCTTAACAGCTTGGTTGTAAAGAACAGTACTTTCGTTGTATGGATAAAAGGCTGTTGTTACAACAACATCGTCAAGCGAGTAGTCATTGTTATTATATCTGCGAATATCAAACCAACGCTGAGCAAAAGGCATTTCGCGTCTTCTTTCTTCCAGTATTTGTTTAATGGCGCTGTCTTTATCGGTCGCACTTAGGTTTACCCAAGGGCCAGGGGTTAGACGCATTTTTCTTAAGGTATTTAACGTCGACATGGCTACCGTAGGATTGTTTAAGCGGGCCTGAGCCTCTGCTTTGATTAGTATAACCTCTGCAACAGTTGGCCCGTTTGGAACAAGGTCTTTCGCAAAGAACGTATATCCAGGGTAATCATAAGCAGGCGAAATCATTCCTTTTATGTATGAATATCCTTCCACAATATGGTATTCATAGCGTAAATCATGGTCTTGGTCATAAAGATCCAAAAGCTCTTGGCTGGGTATGTACCAGCTGAATGAATTAGATAACATCCTGAAATAGAGAAATTCTTTCCAGTTCAGCATATCGGTTTTATCGGTCGAATTGATTGCTGTATATGGATATTGTATGCTTACTTTTTTCTGATTTGGTTTGTTTGCATTGATGGTGATGGTTGTGCTTTTGCCATAGTCCATTTCGTCGTTATAATCGACCAGCGAATTGTAGGAAATAAGCACAGTGTTTGCATAGCTAAGTGCTTTGGCATACTCATTTTTTGTTAAGTAAAATCGCGCTGCAAAAGCATTTACCGCTTCTTTACTTGCTCTCCAATGCCTGCGTGCATCTTTTAATTCAACGGAAGTTTTTAGTGCTTCAGCTAAATCAGATTCTATTAGTTGATACACCGTTTCAAGCGGCTGTCTTTCTAAGGGCTCTTCAAAATTTGTTTTTAATTTAATTGGAAGCCCCATTTCATTTTGGTTGGATACCGAATAGGGTAAACAGTAGGTATTGACAAGCTCCCAGTAACTATAGGCTCTAATAAAGTGTGCTTCGGCCTTTAGTTTGGCTTTTTCTTCTTCTGAACCACTTACTCTTTTTAGGTTTTCTAATACTAAATTAGCCTGAAAAATTTTATTGTATTCTTTTGACCAAAAAGTTTCTTTTGTGTCATTTACAATAAATTCTGTATCCCAGGTTGCAAACTGAATCATCGATAACTGATTAAAAACACTTCTTTGAGCATCGTAAAGTTGGGGTGTTAAACCAAAATCATCTGTGCTAAATACTTGGCTTCGATTGGCTTCTGTATAAAAAAAATCGTAATTATTTAGAAGCGCATTTAATTGATCGGTTGTTTTTATTTCCAACGAAGTTGTTTTTGAAATAGGTTCGTCTAAAAATTTAGTGCAACCCGAAAATAAATACGCAAGGCCAATAAATGGCAAAAATTTTTTTAATGGAATATAGTTGAATTTCATTGTTTTAGGAATTAAAATGTTGCGTTAAGACCAAGTGTAAATGCAGCTCTTGGTTTAATGGTACCCATAGGGAACTCGGGGTCTTCCCCAAATTTATTTGCTTTAATAACAAATAAGTTGTTTCCTTGAGCATATAGGCTTAATCTACTCATGTTGATTTTGGAAAGAACTTTCGCTGGAAAGGAGTATGTTAAGTTTACTTCTTGCATTCTGATATTTGCGGCATTTACAATTAAATAGTTCATGTAATTGCTAAAAGCGGACCAACGGTAATAACGTTGTTCATCATCGTTAAGAGGTAAAGGAACAATTTTAGAAGGATCGCCATTAAGTACTTCTGTTAGTTTATTGTTGGGTAGTACTTTAAGATCTTCTAACATGGGGTAATTGAATCCTAATCTTTGAAACTTATGTCCGAATTTTCCTGTTATGATAAAAGATAAGTTAAAGTCGTAAATTTTAAAGGAGTTGGTAAAGCCAAGCGAATAAGGTGCAACGGCTGTTCCCATGTTGGTTAAATAGTTTCTACCATCGCCAGGAAAGGCTTGATTGAAATTGAGAAAGCGACCATCTTTGCTCATAACTCCAGGTTGATCGCCTTGAATGCCTCCATAGGTGTACCTCCATAATGCGTTTGCATTTTCTCCTTCCACAAATGCATGGCCATCTTGGAGAAGGTCGGTTGTGGTATAGTTTTTAACTAGGAGTTTGGTGATTTTGTTCTGGTTGTACGAAAAGTTAAGACTACCATTCCAGATAATATCATTTGCTTTAATATTTTGGGTACTTCCTATTTCTAATTCTACCCCTCTGTTGTACATTTCAGCATTGTTAATTCGTTGGTTGGTAGTACCATTTACTGATGAAATTTGCGCGTTGGCCATGAGGTCTTTTCCACTTCTGTTATAGAAGTCGATTTTTCCGTATAATTTACGTTTAAAGAGACTGTAGTCGATTCCAAAATCAATCGATCTAGTTTTTTCCCATCTAAGTAAGGGGTTTCCGAAGCTCGAAATACTTGCAGTTACGTCGCCAGTATAAATATTAGGTCGTGTGCCCATCGAAATAAGTGGCAAAAAGGAGGTTGATTTATCAACGTTTCCATTGTATCCATACGTTGCTCGAACGCTTAATTGATCAACCCATTTTACGTTATCCATGAAGGATTCTTGATGGATCTGCCATCTTCCTCCTAATGACCAAAAAGGTGCATACCTGTATTTTGGATCGTCGGTAATCAGATTCGAAGCATCGGTACGCGCACTTCCAGAAAGGGTATATTTATTTCTAAAGGTATAGGCAGCATTGGCATATAAAGAAAAATAACGATCAGTTCTGTACGAATATGAATTTGTGTAATAAAAAGTTTGATTATAACCTAACCAATCGGTGGTTCCAACAGGCCCATTTGGAAATCTACCCACATTTAAGGTTTCATCATTGTAACCATACGTTGTAGGGCTATACGTTACGTTATTTACATAGTTATAGATTTCGGTTCCTATTACCGCACTTATGGCGTGGTTTTTACTAAACGTACGATCAAAATTTAATTGGTTTCTAAAGTTGTAAGTAGTGTTTTGTATTTTGGTTTGAGTTAAAATACTTCCACTTGGAAGATTTGGGATGAGTTCATCGGTATTTTGATCCCAAGATGTGCTGGTGTTTATTCTATTTCTCGTGTAAAAGGTGTTTTCGTTGTTTAGGTTTTTGGCCGTGTTGTTAAACATCTCGTGTTGTAATTTTGTACTGAATGTTAAACCTTTTGCAAGTTTAAAATTTAATCCAATCTGAATTCGAGTGTTGATTTCTTCATTTGTATAATCGCGATTAGCAATTTCTTGAATAGGGTTGTAACTCCAGTCAGAATAGGGGAATAATCCAGTAGGCACGGTACGCTTTAAAATTGGTTTGTAGTACTTATTTAAATCTGTCAGATTGCCATTTTCATCTCTGAGCATTTCATAAGGTGCTATTCGTTCAAGATCGTCTAATGATATTCCGTTTCTTGCCGTTTTATTATAATTTAGCATACCTGAAAAATCAAATGTTAGCCATTTGAAAATATCGGCTGAGGTACGATAATTTATATTTGCCTTGCTAGCGTTATTGTTTTTAAACTCAGCTTGGGTTTTTTCATACAAGAGCGATAGATTATTGTACATTTTAGCACTTGACCCAGATAAACTTAAGTTGTACTGTTGTGTAAATGGATTGGCTAATAATTCATTTCTAATTTGCTCTTTGTTGTTTTGTGTTTTGTATTTTTCTAAAAGGGCATCACGTTCTTCGGTTGTTAAATAACCAAGTTGGTTTTCGCTCATAGCAACTGAGGCCAATCCCCAATCAAGAAAAACTTCATCATCTACTTCACCAGAGTTTACATAAGCCCCCCATTTATTAAATGCATTTTTTTCATATTCCACTGTTTCTGCTGAACTGGCCAATGGAACCGCATAGTCTAAATCTAATTTTCCAGAGAAACGGGCAAAGGCAGAAAAATTTATTTTTAATGGAGTATTTTGTTTTGCCTTTTTGCTTTGTATAACAATTACACCATTTGCCGATCTTGCTCCCCAAATGGATGCAGCCGCGGCGTCTTTTAGAATTGTAACACTTTCTACATCTTTGGGATTAATGGTTCTAATATCGGTAATGGGGAAACCATCTAGTACCACCAAGGGCGCATTGTTTGCCGAAAGGCTGCTTTTTCCTCTAATTTCAAATACAGGGTCGCCTCGGTCATCTATTTTAGCTTGCATCCCGGCCGTTTGACCAATAAGCCTTTGTGAAATATTGCTGGCAGGTTTGTCTAACTGCTCACCCGAAATAACGTTGTATGAGCCAGTAGCTCTTTCTTTCGAAATTTTTTGATAACCTGTAGAGCCTGTAATTGATACACTTGCAAGTTCAGTAGCGGACATCTCCATAAAGATGGTGATTGTTTTCTGATTCTCAACTCGAACTGTTTTTGTGATGTAGCCTAGAAATGAAATCACAAGCTCATCATTTTCCATGATGTTCGATAGTTTGAATTTGCCCGAACCATTGGTTTGTACTGTTTTTCCAGTTCGTTTTAACTTTATGATAGCTCCTACTAAAGGGTCTTCATTGTGGTCTACAACAACTCCTTCAATGTCAAAACTAGCTTTGGCTGAGCGAAATTTACGATTCGTATCTGCTTGGATAACAACGTTTTTTTTGTTCGTAAATTTGGTAGGGGGATGTTTTTTTGATGCAAAACTATTTGCGCTTACATAAAAAAGCAGAATTAAAACAGATAGGATAATTTTTTTTAGGTGCTGGTAAGATTTTTTTGAATTACAATAATTCATTTGATACAGTACATTGGTATTCATCATAGTTTGTTTGTGTTGGCAACGAAATTTTTAATGCTTCTCCGTTGCGTTTATCAAGGAGTAGCATGTTTTGTAATAAGGGGGAGGATTTGAAAATGATTGAAGTAAAATACTTTAAGCCATTAGGGTAATACGCGCAAAAAGGCCATGCATTTTAGCGATCGCTGAAGGATCATTAAGGGGAAGGGAGTTTGTAGTAGTTGTAAAAATACTTTTCTCATGAAATAATAAATTATATTTTAGTTTTTGCTTGGTGGTAATTTATTGCTAGTTTTGTTTTTGGCTCTTTAAATGTATACCCGACAAGGGCAAACAATAACTAGTTCATTTGGATTTTTTTTAAAAATCCTGCTCAACCCTAACGTATTTCATCCACATCCCATGCTTTATAGATTCATAATAAGGACAGGAGTTTTGTTGTATGAAGAAAGAATGTTGGGACGATTATCAACTTATTGATCGGTTACACCTCGATGATGCAGATGCATTTGAGGTTGTTTTTAAGAATTTTAAACCAAAGCTTTATAATTTTTCTTGGCGTTTTTTAAGAAATAAAGCCCAGTGCGAAGAGGTTGTTCAAGAAACTTTTATTAAACTTTGGATCAACAGAAAAAAATTAGATCATAATTTTTCGTTGGCTCCGTATGTTTTTACAATTGCGCGCCGGTTAACTTTAAATAGTTTACGGAATAGAAGCACTGCATCACTAGCAATTGAAAAATTTTGGAAAGATGTTAAATATGACCATAATGAAACCGAAGAAGCGGTCTTCTTAACAGATTTAATGGGCTGTGCAGAAAAAGCAATATCAAAACTTCCAAAGCAACAACAAATGGTATTTTCCTTGAGTAGAAACAAGGGATATAGCCATCAAGAAATAGCTCTGCAGTTAAACTTATCAAAAAATACCGTCAACAATCACCTCGTTGAGGCATTGCGTAAATTACGTACGGAGTTTGAAATGTTGGATATTTGTTAGAAAAACGCGTATTCTTTTGATGAAAAACTGGCGTATTAATTTTTTCCAAATCGATAGTACAAGCTTAAGCTACCATAGTACTGCGGTTTTGCGGTACTCTCAATTTCTTGGGATACAAAAATAGCACTGAAATCTGCAGTGAAGCGTTTTGAGCTATAATTTACGCCGAATTGTTGTTGAACCACCCAAGGTTTGATATCAAATGTTAAAGGACTATTGTTGTGAAACATACTGCCTTGAACGGTGGCATCGTAAGCCACATAATTTAACTGCGGTTTATAATAGACGTAAAATTCTTCTTTCCTGTACGCTTTAGTTTTTGATTGACCAATCACAGCATGGTGCATGGCTGAGTTAAATAATTGATTTAATTCTCCTAAACGAAAGAGGGGAGCAATGCCTAAACCTGAAAAGGTAGTTCCTAAATTGACATATGCACTTGCACTGAAGTCAAAAATGTGGTTTCGGCTACGCAATACTAATTTGTTGTAGCTTGCAGATAAGTTTAGTGCAGCCTCATTTTGTATTTGGTATTCCCAGCCTTCTGGATGATAAAAGCCAATGGTTTCATGCAAAAATTCCTGTGCATCTTCTGCTAAAGCGTTTGGGCCAACCGTGCCTAGTTCTATGCTTGTTTTTAAAATGCCTTCATTTTTGAAAAAAACAGAATAGGCTCCCCCTGCATACAAATAGCCGGCAAACGGGCGATCTTGGTCTGCGAAATCGGGTACAAATCCCCAATAGGGAGTATACATTTTTTGTCCTACAGAGATTTCGTAGGTTTTTTTCTCAATTTTTGATGAACTGTTTTCTGTATTTAGCGCATGGCGATAATATAGGAATAAGCCATTGGTATAATAACGATCGTTTGTTCCAGATAAATAAGCATCGTTTTCGGTTTTAAAGCCGACTTCATTTGTGAAATTTTGGGACTTTGCCGAAAAATAAAGGCAACACAAAAGCATTGCTACTAGGGATGTTGATTTCATAAAGGGGGGATGAATTCAATAAAAAAGTCCCGATTTTAGGTCGGGACTGTAAAAGTATTTATTGTAATTGAAATTAAATGCAATTCAGTAAAATATTCCTATTAATTTACAATTGTAGCTGGCTTTATACTTAAATCGATTGGTTTTTTAACTTTTGCTTTGGTTAGCGCCAAGTCGATTACTTCGCTCATTTCGGTAACGTAGTGGAACGTTAAATCTTTGATGTAGCTTTCTTTAATTTCTAAAATATCTTTTCGATTGCTTTTACAAAGAATAATTTCCTTAATGTTTGCCCTTTTAGCAGCGAGTATTTTTTCTTTAATTCCGCCGACAGGCAATACTTTTCCGCGCAATGTAATTTCACCTGTCATGGCCAAATGTGTTTTAACTTTACGCTGTGTAAATGCCGATGTTAATGCCGTGAGCATCGTAATACCTGCTGATGGTCCATCTTTTGGAGTGGCGCCTGCAGGAACGTGCACATGGACATCCCAATTGTCAAATAACTTCGCATCGATTCCAAATTCATTGGCGTGTGCACGTAAATAAGCCAATGCTATTACAGCCGACTCTTTCATTACATCACCTAAGTTACCGGTTAAAGTTAACTTGCCTTTTCCAGGGCTCAAGCTTGCTTCGATAAATAAAATATCACCACCCACACTGGTCCATGCCAATCCGGTTACAACTCCGGCAACTTCATTGCCTTCGTATAAGTCTTTATCAAAAATAGGCGCACCTAAAATGCGTTCAACATCATCCGACGTTAAGTTGGCATTGTACGCTTCTTCCATGGCAATTTTGGTCGCAACACCTCGTACCAATGCGCCAACTTTCTTTTCTAAGCCACGTACACCCGATTCACGCGTATAGTCTTCGATCACCTTTTCTAATAAAGCAGGTTTCAAGGTAATATCAGCATTTTTTAAGCCGTGGTTTTCTTTTTGCTTTGGAAGCAGATATTTTTTAGCAATTTCTATTTTTTCTTCAATCGTATAGCCATTTACTTCAATAATCTCCATACGATCAAGCAAAGCTGGTTGTATCGTGCTTAAAGAATTGGCGGTTGCAATGAATAAGATATTGGATAAATCATAATCCATTTCAACATAATGATCGTAGAAAGCATTGTTTTGCTCAGGATCTAATACTTCTAAAAGAGCCGATGATGGATCGCCACGATGATCAGTGCCAACTTTATCAATCTCATCTAACACAAAAACAGGATTGTCGGCACCTGCTTTTTTAAGTGAAGAAATAATTCTTCCTGGCATAGCACCAATATACGTTTTACGATGACCACGAATTTCCGCTTCATCACGAATACCGCCCAAAGCCATACGAACATATTTACGTCCTAAAGCTTTTGCAATCGACTTTCCTAACGAAGTTTTACCAACTCCCGGAAGGCCAACCAAGCATAAAATAGGCGCTTTCATATCGCGCTTTAGCTTTAATACAGCTAAATACTCAATAATACGTTGTTTTACCTTTTCAAGTCCAAAATGGTCTTTATCCAAGATGCGTTGCGCACGTTTTAAATCGAAGTTATCTTTGGTAAATTCGCTCCATGGTAAATCCAACAAAAGCTCCAGATAATTCAGTTGGATAGAATAATCAGGCGCGGCCGGATTCATTCGGCCTAATTTATCCAATTCTTTATCGAAATGTGCAGCAACCGGAGCAGCCCATTTTTTCTTTTTTGCTTTTTCTTGAAGCGCGTCAAATTCTAAATCAGCGGAATTTCCACCCAACTCTTCCTGGATGGTTTTTAGTTGTTGATTTAAAAAATAATCGCGTTGTTGTTTATCTAAATCGGTCCGTACTTTCGATTGGATTTGATTTCTCAATTCCAAAATCTGCAATTCGAGCATTAAGAGCTCCATCACCTTCTTAGCGCGGTCTTGCAAATTACCCATTTCAAGGATTTTTTGCTTATCCGCCATTTCGGCATTCATATTGGATGAAATGAAATTAATCAAAAATGAATTGCTTTCAATGTTCTTTAGGGCAATACTAGCTTCACTCGGAATGTTGGGCGATAATTGAATAATTTGCGCCGACATTTCGCGAATAGAGGCAATTAATGTTTTAAACTCTTTATCGGCTTTGTGTTTTTGCTCATCAAATTTCTTAACAACCGCTTTAATGTATGGCTCATCTTGCACTTGCTCAACTAAGCTGAAACGTTGTTTCCCTTGGATGATAACCGTGGTATTTCCATCGGGCATTTGCAATAATTTAATAATGCTTGCAACGGTTCCAACGGTGTTAAGTTGCTCAAATGTAGGGTCTTCTATCGAAACATCCTTTTGAGAAACAACTCCAATAATCTTATCTCCTTTATAGGATTCTTTAATTAATTTAATCGATTTATCTCTACCAACCGTAATCGGGATGACTACACCTGGAAATAAAACTGTATTTCGCAGCGGCAAAATAGCTAATATTTCAGGAGTTTCCTCATTGTTCATATCCTCCTCGTCTTGTTGAGACATTAAAGGGAAAAACTCAGTATCCTCGTTGATGATTGGCATAGCAGAATTGAAATCAAATATATCTTTTTTACTCATTATCGCTTCTTTGTCTAACGACAAACTGGCAGTTTTGTCGCCTTAACTTTTCATTATTTTTCGTTTTGGGATATAAATTCAAGAGTTGTGCCAAAGTGAAAAAATGTTAAACTTAATGTTAAAAAGGCAGAGATGTTTATTTTTATGCCCATTATCATATATTCCTAAATTTAGCGTTTAAACTAGATATTTGACTCAATGATAAAAATGGATTTTAAAAAAGCCTTTTAAATTCTTAGAATAGATTTATATTGCATGAAATTTGGTTTAATTGTATGTTAAACCAAGTTTGTTTATTTTATTGTTATTACATGAATTACATCAAACACGCCTTTATTGGTTTATTTATTTTATCTACCTCTACCAGCTTTGCTCAAACGAATTACGATAAGAGCATGCAGTCCATGATGAAAGGCGACTACAAAGGCGCTGCGGCTCAGTTGGAAAAGGCCGATGCAAAAAATCCGGATAATCCGAACGTGTTAAAAATGTTAGGTTATTCGTATTTTCAGAATGGCGAATATGAAAAATCGATTAATACCTATAGCAGGTTAGTTTTGTTAAAGCCAAGCGATGAAACTGCCTATTACTATCGTGGAAAAGCGCGTTTAAACATCGCGAATGACCCGAAAGAATCCTTAAGTTCTATGCGTGAAAATTTCTATTTGGCCGCCATAAAAGATTTTACAAAGGCCATTGAATTAAGTAGCGAAGAGGATACTCAGATGTTACAAAATAGAGCATTAGCTTATAAAGATTACGCCATCTTTAAATCTTTTAAAGTGAAAAAAAGTGCTGAAAAAGCAGCTTGTATTACCTTGTTTAATAATTCTATTGCAGATTTTCAGAAGGTTTTGACCTTGCAGCCTTTACGCAAAGATATTCAAGATTGGGTAGCCTACGATAAAGCACAAATTACCAGCTTGAAATAGATTTTTTCAATGGTAAATGGTAAAAAGAGCGATGATTTTTCATCGCTCTTTTTTTATTTCATCTCGCCAGAAATGCGATAGTTTTTTGCGGATAAGAATTTTATTTTTTGCTCTTTTTTTATGCTGTATAAACTGTCCGGATAGTACAACAGTGTATCACTCGAGTGGAATAAAATATTCTTGTTTAGTACAATTATCTCAATTTTTTTAATCCGATTGTGTGCTTTTTGAATAACCAGTTTTTTGACAGGTATCTTTTTATTATTGGTGCTGTAAATCAATTCTGCGCCGGTATCGCTCACTTGAAAGCTTCCTTTCCACGATTTTTTATTGATATCGGCATCTGCAAAAATGGCAAGCTCCTTGGTCCAGTCGGTAATTGTTAAGGTTTTACTTTCTGTAGAACCATTGATTTCAACCTTTTTACGGACAGGAAGATTCCTTTTTTGTAATCGGAATGCTTCTTGCTCGAAATAACCTTTTAAATCAAAGTAAGTAGCATTGTCATTTGTTTCAGGCCGACTGCAAGCAGCCAGCAATAAAACAAATGACAAAAAATAGCGTAGTTTAATCATTATACTAAGATGTTTCCAGTCATTTCAGCTGGAATTTCAATGCCTAATACTTTTAGAATAGTAGGAGCAATATCGCCTAATTTACCATCCTTAATGGTTTTGTAATCTGCATCAATTAAAATACAAGGCACTAAATTGGTTGTGTGCGCCGTGTTTACAGAACCATCGGCATTTACCATGTATTCAGAGTTTCCATGGTCGGCTAAGATGATAAAAGAATAGCCACTTTCTAAGCCTTTTTTGATTACTGCTTCTGCACAACGATCGGCTGTTTCTACGGCTTTAATTACCGCTTCAAATACCCCCGTATGACCAACCATGTCGGGATTTGCAAAATTTAAACAAATAAAATCAGCCCAGCCAGTTTCCAGTTCTTTTGTAATGGCATCGGTAATTCCTTGTGCGCTCATTTCCGGTTGCAAATCGTAGGTGGCAACTTTTGGCGAGGGAATTAAAATGCGTTTTTCATTCGGAAATTCAGCTTCTTTTCCACCCGAAAAGAAAAAGGTTACATGCGGATATTTTTCAGTTTCGGCAATGCGGATTTGGTTTTTGCCATTTGTGGCTAAAACCTCTCCTAAGGTTTGGGATAAATCGTCTTTAGTAAAAATGACGTTTACATGCTCAAAACTTTCATCGTAGGTGGTCATTGTAACGTAGTACAACGGCAATTTATGCATGTGTTGATCCGGAAAATCCTTTTGCGTTAGGGCGGTTGTAATTTCACGTCCTCTATCAGTACGGAAGTTGAAGCAAATTACTACATCGTCTTTTTGAATGGTCGCAACGGGGGTTTCTCCATCAGAGCTAAGTACCACTGGTTTTAAAAATTCGTCTGTTATACCGTCGCTGTATGATTTTTGTATAGAGGCAAGAGCATTTTGCGATTTTTCTCCAATTCCATTCACCATTACATCGTAGGCTTGTTTCACACGTTCCCAGCGGTTATCTCTGTCCATGGCATAATATCGACCAATCATACTGGCCAATTTAACGTTGGTGCTTTGTAGATGATTTTGAAGATCTGTGATAAATGCTAAACCTCCATTCGGATCGGTATCACGGCCATCTAAAAAGGCATGAACATACGCTTTTTCTACCTTTGCTTCTGTTGCAGCCGTACACAAAGCTTTAAGGTGTTCAATGTGTGCGTGTACACCACCATTCGATACCAGTCCAATAAAATGAACGGCTTTATTGTTTTTAATAGCATAGTCAAAAGCATTCACTAAAACTGGATTCTTTTGAAGTTCTTTGTCTACAATTGCCTTATTAATTCTTCCAAGTTCTTGATAAACAACTCTACCGGCACCTAAATTCATGTGTCCTACTTCAGAATTTCCCATTTGTCCGGCAGGTAAACCTACTGCTTCACCAGAAGCCTCCAGTTTTGAATTTGGATAGTTTTTTAAAAGTGAATCGAAAAAAGGTGTGTTAGCAGCATATGCAGCATCTGAATTATCTTGCTTTCCATAGCCCCAACCATCAAGAATTATAAGTGCGAGTTTTTTATTTTTCATTGTTTTGTTATTGTACTTTTCTTAACAGATAAACTATATCTGTACGCGTGAAAAAAAATTCTAAGCGGGAAACAATTGCTTAAAAAATGTGTTTAGTAATTTATTGAAAGCAAATATAGCTTTATTGGATGTTATATAAATTAAGAAAAACTATTTTTTGATAGGCTAATGGCATAATTTTCGCTGTAGGGTTAATTCATATACAAAAGAAATGATCCGAAGCTTTTTTTTATTTGTAACTACTCTAACGTTATTGTTGCCAACAAAGTCGTATACGGCTGATATTGTGGATGATTTGTCTACATATTTCAGGACTGGCAATTCAAAAGAGATTGCAAAAATGTTTGCATCAACTGTCGAGTTTATTATTCTTGACGAAGAAGATGTCTATTCAAAAGCACAAGGTGAACAAATTTTGAAAAGTTTTTTCGCTAAAAACTCCCCATTAAAAACCACTATTGTTCATAAAATAAATAATAATCCAAACTATCGTTTTGGTGTTATTTTGATGAACACGGCCAAACATGATTTGCGCATTTCTATAACGCTAAAGAAATTTAATACGGCTTATTTAATCACCGAAATTAAAGTAGAAGAAGCTAAAAATTAATCAATTTATAAAGGCTTTATAAGTTGCTCTACATTGTTGGCTAATAAATAATTCTTATTTTTGGGGCTTAACATGTTCGTTTTGGATAAACAAATTATCGATATATTTATAAAAAATGCTCTATCTGAGGATGTTGGAGATGGTGATCATACCTCTTTATCAACAATTCCAGAGCATACGCAAGGGAAAGCTAAACTCATTATTAAGGAAAATGGGATTTTGGCAGGTGTTGAATTAGCGCTTGAAATTTTTAAAGTAGTTGATGCTGATTTAAAAGTTGATGTTTTATTAAACGATGGCGATGCAGTAAACCTGGGTGATATTGCCTTAACGGTTGCCGGTAGCACGCATTCCATTTTAATTGCAGAACGATTGGTTTTAAATTGTATGCAACGCATGAGCGGAATCGCAACAAAAACAAATCGGATTGTTCAATTATTAAAAGATACGAAGACAAAAATTCTAGATACTCGGAAAACTACACCGGGTTTACGCTATTTAGAGAAATGGGCGGTTCGTATTGGAGGTGGGGTTAATCATCGCATTGGATTATACGACATGATTTTAATCAAAGATAACCATGTTGATTATGCTGGTGGTATCGCAAATGCTATTCACTCTGCAAAAGAATATTTAAGTAAACAAGGTAAAAATCTTCAAATTGAAATTGAAGTTCGAAACATTGATGAGTTAACAACGGTGTTGGCCATCGGTGGGGTAGACCGCATTATGTTGGATAATTTCGACTTTGATACCTTGCGTCAAGCAGTAGCGTTAATTGATAGAAAGTTCATAACCGAAGCTTCGGGTGGAATTACCGAAGAGAATGTTGCCGAGTATGCTGCATGTGGTGTCGATTTTATTTCCATGGGCGCTTTAACCCATTCGGTAAAGAGTCTGGATATGAGCTTAAAAGCATTTTAAGATGTTTTCGAATACGAAAAGAAGCTTATTTTTAGTATCATTGTAGGTTATGGTTACGATTTATTCGCTCGGCGCTTTATTTTTAGCTTATCTTTTTGGTTCGATACCAACAGCTGTTTGGCTTGGTCAGGCATTTTATGGTATCGATGTTAGAGAGTATGGTAGTGGCAATGCTGGAGCAACGAATACATTTAGAGTATTGGGTAAAAAAGCAGGTATTGCCGTTATGGTAATTGATATCGCCAAAGGTTATACGGCTACTAATTTGGCCTATCTCATCGGTTTATCAGTAACCGGTCCACATAGCTCATCAACGTTTGTTAATTATCAATTGGCCTTAGGTGTTACCGCAGTAATGGGTCATTTATTTCCTGTTTTTGCCGGATTTAGAGGCGGGAAAGGAGTCGCAACCCTTTTTGGAATGATTTTGGCAGTGAACTTTGAAGCATCTATGCTTTGTGTTCTAGTCTTTGTAGTGGTTTTACTTTGTACCAAGTATGTATCTCTGAGCTCTATTTGTGCTGGATTTACCTTTCCGCTCAGTGTGGTTTTTTTATTTCAGGTTTCTATTAAATCTGAAGTATTATATGGTATGGCTGTTTGTGTGTTGATTTTGGTAACCCATCAAAAAAATATCGAAAGATTGCTAAAAGGCAAAGAATCTAAAGTGTATTTGTTTAAGAAGAAGGAAAACTAATTCGCAATTTATTTTTTTTTGAAACTTATTTTACTGCCTTCTGTTATAGAAAACAGTACGATAGAGGGTTTCGTGTTAACAATACATCAATTCTATGAAAAAGATTTTTTTTTCGGCAGCCATTGCCGGGTTATTAATTTTACAGGCATGTTCATCTCAAGTGGTTCCGCTTACAGGCCGCAAATACTCTACTTTTGGCGTTGATCCTGCTACTTTGGAACAGCAAGCGGCGGCAAGTTATTCGCAATTATTAACTGACCCTAAAACGAAAGTAGCTCCATCAACTTCTACGGATGCACAACGGGTTAAAAGGGTAGGTAGCCGGATTGCTAGTGCTGTTACGCAATTTATGAATAGTAATGGTTATGGCGAACAAATAAAAAACTACAAGTGGGAGTTTAATCTAATCGAAAGCGCTGAAGCCAATGCTTGGTGTATGCCCGGTGGTAAAGTGGCGGTTTATACCGGTATTTTGGCGATTACAAAAGACGATAATGGTTTGGCAACAGTTTTAGGTCATGAAATCGCCCATGCTATCGCACAACATTCATTACAGCGAGCCTCACAAGCTCAACAAGCGCAAATTGGGGGTGCTATTTTGGGTACAGCAATTGGTACGCAATCGCAAGGAACGCAAGATTTAATTAATCAAGCATACGGCATTGGAGCGCAAGGCTTTGTTTTATTGCCAAATTCACGGGCTCAAGAATCGGAAGCAGATAGAATGGGACTTTCTTTTATGTCAATGGCAGGCTACGACCCAAATACTGCAGTAGCATTTTGGCAACGAATGGAAGCTGCCGGTGAAGGAAAAGAGAAACCTCCAGTGTTTTTTAGTACGCACCCAACCGATGCCAGCAGAATTGCTCAAATTAAAAATGATTTGCCTGAGGCGATGAAATATTACAAGCCAGTTGCAGTTACACTACCAGCTACCGTTCCTCCAAAAACAAACTCTACAAAAAAGAAAAGCTAAACGATTTATACAAAAAGCCTGAGCATTTATTCAATACTCAGGCTTTTTCTGTTTTATTTCTGTTCAATTATGATAATATTTGCAAAATAGCGCTTGCTTTCAGTAGACATTCTTCATATTCGAGTTGCGGCTGACTATGATACGTAATAGCACCACCAACTTGAAAAGATAAATAGTGTTGTGCTGCATTGTATAAAATGCTGCGAATAATCACATTAAAATCGAAATCTCCATCCGGGCTAACACAACCAAACGAACCGGAATACAAACTTCTTTTAGTCGCTTCATACTGCTCAATCAACTCCATTGCCTTGTATTTTGGGGCGCCAGTCATCGAACCCATCGGGAAGGCATTTTTAATCGCATCTATAAAATGTACTTCTGGGGCAAGTGTACAGCTGATGGTTG
Source organism: Pedobacter paludisoli (assembly GCF_052344095.1). Lineage (GTDB taxonomy): Bacteria > Bacteroidota > Bacteroidia > Sphingobacteriales > Sphingobacteriaceae > Pedobacter. The sequence continues at coordinate 62,447 of NZ_CP179926.1, forward strand.
AAATCATTTGATGTACTTGAGGGAAAGTGTAAATGCCAAATAATTCATCTACCCGAACACTCCCTTTAACCGCTGATTTGGTTAAATCGTGCCGAACTAAATCAACAATCATCACATTTTCTGTTTGCTCTTTAAGGCTGTTCTTTAACTCCCTTTTTATTTCTTCGTCTTTTTGAAAGTCTTGACTTCTTTTAGCGGTTCCTTTGATGGGCTGCGAGATAAGTTGTTGGTTTCGCTTACACAAAAATCTTTCCGGTGTAGCCGATAAAATATAGTGCTGACCTTGTTTGAAATATCCGCCAAATGGAGTAGGAGATACTCGATTCAAAGCCTTATACGTTTCAATTGGGTTGATGGTAGTCTGCTCAGCGAAAAACTCCTGACAGAAATTTACTTCATAAATATTGCCTTTTTTAATGTGTTCTTGTAAGTTTTCTACCGTTTGAATATATTTTTCTTTGCTCAACCGCGATTTAATTTCAACTTTTTTCTGGTTTCCTTCAGCTGCAATTGCAAAGTTTTCAATTTCTTTTAAGATATCCTTATCACCCTTTAAAACAGTTATTTCATCATTTTTACAGGCGATTAAAAATTTCGGGATAAAGAAGAATAGCTCGGGAAAATGAAGATTATCCTGGTTGTTCGAAAATAAAGGCTCAATTTCATTTTTTAGATCATAGCTAAAAAAGCCAAACATCCATTCCGGATTTTCGGTATAAAAATCTTTCAGTTTTTGAAAAGAGTCTTGATGAGGTGTTGATTGAATTTTAGCTTCCACATCAGCAGCCAATAAGAAATCGTATGCTGAGTATGTTTCCTTGTATCCATTTGAATCTAACAGACAGCAAACGTCAAATTGATTGGCCCAGTGAAGCGCTTTGTCTTTAAATTTGAGTATGTGTGCTGATGTTTTCAAGAGAATGCAAAGGTAAAAGATTGCGTCAAATAAAAGAGTGGTCGAAGTAGTATTTACCGCCTTGAGACTTGTAGGAATCTATTTTGGACGGCAGAAAGTTTTACTTGAATACCCAGCCTTTTCGTTCGGTTTTAAATAAAAAATGGGGCAATCATTGAAGATACCCCATTTTTAAAATTTGTTTTGACACACAATGATTATCCTAGTTGTAGGGTTTGTGCTCTATCTGGACCAACTGATAAGAATTTAATTGGTACTTGTAGTTCCGTTTCTAAATAAGCAATGTATGCGCTTAATTTTGCTGGAATTTGATCCACAGAAGTAATCTTAGTTACATCTTCTGCCCAACCTTCAATTGCTTTTAAAACAGGTTTAGGTTCGATTGTGATGATATCATACGGCATGTAGTCAATTTTCTCGCCATTATACTCATAGTGTGTACATGCGTAAATGGTATCAAATGTATCCAATACGTCTGCTTTCATCATAATTAACTCGGTAACACCGTTTAACATGATGGCATATTTTAATGCAGGAAGGTCAATCCATCCACAACGACGGGCACGGCCGGTTGTTGCACCAAATTCATGACCCAAGGCGCGTAAGTTTTCGCCTACCTCGTTATCCAATTCGGTTGGGAACGGTCCGCCACCAACACGTGTGCAATATGCTTTGAAAATACCATAAACAGAACCCACTTTATTTGGAGCAATGCCTAAACCGGTACAAGCACCAGCAGTTGTTGTATTGCTAGAGGTTACAAAAGGGTACGAACCAAAATCAACGTCTAATAACGTTCCTTGTGCACCCTCAGCCAAAACAGCTTTTCCTTCTTTTAAATAACCGTTTACAAAATGCTCGCTATCTACATGTGGAATCGTTTTAATGAATTCAATAGCTTCAAAAAACGCAGCTTCTTTTTCTGTTAAATCGTATTCAAAATCGAAATGAGAAAGAATTTCGGTGTGTTTTTCTTTTAATTTCTCATAACGCTCTTTGAAATCAGGTAAAGTGGTATCTCCCACGCGTAATCCGTTGCGACCTGTTTTATCCATGTACGTTGGACCAATTCCTTTTAAGGTAGATCCAATTTTATTTTTACCCATTCTTGCCTCATTGGCAGCATCTAATAATTGATGCGAAGGGATAATTAAGTGCGCTTTACGAGCAATTACTAACTTTCCTTCAGCAACTGGATCATGACCAGCAGCTTTTAAATTGTCTAGTTCTCTTTTTAAGATAATCGGGTCTATCACTACACCATTACCGATAAGGTTCATGGTTTTTTCGTTGAAAATACCTGATGGGATGGTGTTTAATACAAATTTCTTGCCGTCAAACTCTAAGGTGTGACCAGCATTTGGTCCGCCTTGAAAACGGGCAATAAGATCATATTTTGGACTCAGAACATCAACGATTTTTCCCTTTCCTTCATCGCCCCATTGTAGGCCGAGAAGTACATCTACTTGCGTCATTATTTAAAAATTAAACTGGTTTTATTATTATTTGATGATTTTTGCTGTGTTATTCGTCTTTTGACGTTCCACTCATTTTGCGTGCCATGCTGCAATCCGAGCAAAAGCCGTATAAATTTAATGAATGGTGTTTGATATCGAATTTCAATAGATCGCCTACCATGCTTTGAATTTGGTGAATGCGTGGATCGCAGAATTCTACTACTTTATTGCATTCTACACAAATCACATGATCGTGTTGACGGTATCCGTATGATTTTTCGAATTGAGCCATGTTTTTACCAAACTGGTGTTTGGTAACCAAATCACATGATACCAACAACTCTAAGGTGTTGTAAACTGTAGCACGGCTTACGCGGTACTTCTGGTTCTTCATGTGAATGTATAAGGTTTCAACATCGAAGTGATCGTTTCTTGAATATATTTCTTCCAATATCGCGAAACGCTCCGGTGTTTTTCTAAGATTCTTATTCTCTAAATAAGCCTCAAAAATCTTGCGAACGAGCTCGTTTGTATTTTGTTCTGACATAGTTTTTAAACTCCTGTCAAAGGTATATAAATCATTGCAGAGATTAAAATGATTAAGCAGATTATTAACGGATTATGTGATTTGTATGGAAAATGATGAAGCATAGGAAGCTGTTTTAGCAGGAAATGTACTTAAATAACGATGGCTAGTAAAATAATGATGCTGATTACAAGTTAATAAGCTTGTTTTTAAAGGCAATATATCGATTGATAGGGGGAAGTTTAGAAGTAGGATTTGGGAATGAAAAAAGGAAATAGTTTTATGGCTATTTCCTTTTTCAGATTTATTTATGCATCAAAGCGCGTAACTCGCGTAACGCCTTTAACTTTTAATAGGTTCGCAATCAAGTTATCTAAATGATCGGTATTGTTTACATAAATCATGATTGAGCCTTCAAAAATACCCTCGTTGGTGTCAACAGTGATGGAGCGCATATTTACTTTAAAATCGTTCGAAATTACTTGAGTAATGTTGTTAATTAAACCAACATCGTCAATACCTACAATGTTTAATCCAGTCAAGAAAGTAACTTCTTGTTGGCCATTCCATTTTGCTTTTACTACTCTATAGCCGTAATTGGCCATTAATTGGGTGGCATTTGGGCAATTGGTACGGTGAATTTTGATGCCCTCACTCACGGTAATAAATCCAAAAACATCGTCGCCCGGAATAGGATTACAGCATGCAGCAAGTGTATAATCAATGCGCTGCATGTCTTCGCCAATTAATAAAATATCGGCTGGGCCTTTCGTTTTTGCTTTGGCCGTTTCTGGTGTTAAATTCTCGGGGCGTTCAGGTGCATTTTTTTCGTTATCCTTTCCGACATTGAGATACTCTTTAATGTCTTTGAGCTCTATTTTTCCTTGTGCAACTTGGATGAAAAGCTCTTGGGTAGAAGGTAGTTTGAAGAAATAGCTCAGCTTTTGAATATTTTCAGTATTGTAGGTAATTTTTAACGATTTTAATTTTCGTTCTAAAATTTCCTTTCCATTATCGGCAATTTTGCGTTTCTCTTCTTTTAGCGAGGATTTAATTTTCGATTTTGCTTTTGCAGTAACAACAGTGTTTAGCCAATCTTCTTTTGGTGTTTGTTTGTTGGAAGTGATAATTTCTACCTGATCGCCGTTTTGCAATTTGTGCGATATCGGTACCAGTTTATGGTTAACTTTTGCGCCAATACAAGTGGCTCCTACGCCAGTGTGAATTTCGAACGCAAAATCGAGTGCTGTTGCGCCCAGTGGAAGTTGCAGCAGGGCTCCTTTAGGCGTAAAAATGAAAATCTCATCCGAAAACAGATTCATTTTAAAATCATCTAAGAAATCAAAGGCATTTGTTTCCGGGTTGCTAAGCATTTCCCTTACTTTCTGTATCCACTGGTCTAACCCGTTGTCGTTGCTCGACTCTTTATATTTCCAGTGTGCAGCAAAACCTTTCTCCGCAATTTCATTCATGCGTTGCGTACGGATTTGTACTTCAACCCATTGGCCTCTTGGACCCATTACCGTGGTGTGTAAACTTTCGTATCCATTTCCTTTTGGCGATGAAACCCAGTCGCGTAAGCGGTCGGGATTAGGGCGGTATAAATCGGTTACGATAGAATATGCTTTCCAACAATCAGCTTTTTCGTTTTCTGGGGGGCTATCTAAAATAATACGTATGGCAAACAAATCGTACACTTCTTCAAATGGAATGTTTTTCTTTTTCATTTTATTCCAAATGGAGTGAATGGATTTTGGGCGGCCATACACAGCGGCTTCTAAGCCTTGTTCCTGAATGATTTCATCAATTGGTTCGATGAAATTTTTGATGAATAAATTTCGTTCTGCTTTTTTTTCGTTTAATTTTTTGGCGATAAATTTATACGTATCTGGCTCCAAATATTTCATTGAAAGATCTTCCAGCTCAGATTTTATCGCATAAAGCCCCAAACGATGAGCTAAGGGTGCGTATAAGTAAATGGTTTCCGATGCAATTTTAAGTTGCTTGTGGCGCGGCATAAAATCCATTGTCCGCATGTTGTGTAATCGGTCAGCCAGCTTAATTAAAATTACCCGAACATCATCTGCCAGGGTGAGCAGCATTTTACGGAAATTTTCAGCTTGTAACGAACTATTGGTGTCAAAAACGCCCGAAATTTTTGTTAATCCATCTATTATTTTAGCAGTTTTCTTGCCAAATTCTCGTTCAATATCATCTAGGGTAATATCGGTATCTTCTACCACATCGTGTAGTAAGGCACAAACAATAGAAGTGGTTCCTAAGCCAATTTCTTCGGCTGCAATTTGTGCTACCGCAATTGGATGGTAAATATATGGTTCGCCCGATTTTCGACGCATATCTTTATGGCTTTCCAGAGCCATATCAAATGCTTTCCTGATTTCTTTTTTATCTCCGCGTTGTAAAGTCGATTTACACGCACGCAGCAAAGCCCTATACCGTTTTAAGATTTCTTGTTTCTCTGCCTCTAAATCAATTACTAACTCTGTCTTCATTTGTGTTTTTTGCGTAAATTTTGCGTCTTATTTTATGAATAAAACCTATATTAGTTCTAGGGAACGACTAATATATGAAATAACCCCTAACTTTGTAATACTGTAAATTTATGAAATTAAAAGGGCTCTTTTTTCTTTTTACTGTAATGATTTCTGCAGCGGTAGCCTCAGCACAGGAACCAACAGCCCCTATATTTCCTAAATTAGGGAAACAGGATACCATTCGTGTTGCGTCAACAAACGATAACGGTGTGATGATTCCCTGGATGCAATTGCAGGATGTAACCATTACGGCCCCACGATTATTCAAGTCGCAAGCCGAACGACAAGCGTATAATCGATTGCGATACAATGTGTTAAAGGTAATGCCTTACGCCATCTATGCAAAGCGCCGATACGAGCAATTGGAAATTGATTTGCAAAACACTCCTGAGAAGCGAAAACAAAAGGAATTGGTGAAACAATGCGATAAAGAAATTAAAGAATTGTTTAATCGCGAGGTAAAAGAATTAACCATTACGCAAGGTCAAATTTTAACCAAGCTTATTGATAGGGAAGTAGGTAGAACGACATTCGATATTGTTAAACAAACCAAAGGAGGCTTTGCCGCGTTTTCATACCAATTGGTGGCACGTGTGGTCGGGCATAATTTAAAAAGTACGTACGATCCGAATGAAGATAAAGATATTGAATCAATTATCCGCACTTCTGGTTATTATCAATAAATACCTCATGAATAAACATACTCCGAATATCTATTCTTTCGATGCAAAGAAAGTAAATGGTACGTTGCAGCCTTTAAGCGATTTTAAAAATAAGGTGCTTTTAATTGTGAACACAGCTTCAGAATGTGGTTTAACCCCTCAATTAAAAGAGTTGCAAGAATTGAAAGATTCTTTTAATACCGATGATTTTGAAATTTTAGGTTTCCCAACCAACGATTTTGGCCATCAAGAACCCTTAAATGGCGCCGAATTGACCACTTTTTGCGAGGTTAATTACGGCGTAAAGTTTCCCGTATTTGAAAAAATTACAGTAAAAGGAGATGAAATAGATCCTTTATTTCAATTTTTGAGCAGTAAGAAATTGAATGGCCATTTGAGCTCAAAACCAAGATGGAATTTTCATAAATATCTTATCAATAAACAAGGTGAGGTGGTGGATTATTTTTTGCCTATCACGAAACCTTTAAATTCAAGAGTAAAAAAGAAAATTCAGCAACTGCTGGATGAAAAAGCTTCTTAAAACGCATGAAATTAGATATTTTAGTATTTGCTGTACACCCCGATGATGCAGAGCTTGGTTGTTCTGGAACTATTTTGAAACACATTGCCTTAGGGAAAAAAGTAGGAATTGTCGATTTGACCCGCGGCGAATTGGGTACACGAGGAACGGCTGAAATACGGGATGTAGAGGCAGCCGATTCTGCTAAAATATTGGGATTGCATGCACGGGAAAATCTTCGTTTCCGAGATGGTTTTTTCGAAAATGATGAAGCGCATCGAATGGAAGTGATTAAGATGATTCGCAAATACCAACCGGAAATTATTTTAAGCAATGCCCTGCATGACCGCCACCCCGATCATGGTCGTGCCGGTGATTTGGTAAACGATTCGGTTTTTTTAGCAGGTTTGCCTAAAATAGAAACCGTTGTTGACGGTGAAACCCAGACAGCTCATCGTCCACGCTTGTTGCTGCAATATATTCAAGATCGCTATATTCAACCCGATATTATCGTCGATATTACCGAACACATGGATACTAAAATTGCGTCAATTAAGGCTTTTAAAACGCAGTTTTATAATCCGGATGTAGCGGGAATTGAAACGTATATTTCTTCACCAGATTTTTTTGAAAGTGTAATTGGTCGTGCCAGAGAGTTTGGTAAAAGCATTGGGGCCACTTTTGGCGAAGGCTTTACTTCTAGAAAATTATTAGGGGTAGATAATTTGTTTGATTTGAGGTAAAGGAGTTGGGAAGTCCGAGCTCCGAAAGTCAGAAGTCTGCAAAATGTGAAAGTTTTATGTAAGCCTGTATACGCGTATATCATTCTTTCTTTATGTGGATTCTCTCTTAGAAAATAAAATTTCAACAAAATAAGCCGTAAATTGTTAGCCATTAACATTAAACAATCTATCATGGCTAATATATTCTCTACTATAAAAGGCGCTTATAAGCTTTTTAAACACATCGATTTTGATAAGCTCAACAGTTTATCGCAAAAGGTAGATCTTCCAAAAATGGTTGAAACGATATCAAACCTAAATGATAAGCAGATTAAGGGGATGATGAAAATGATGGGCGGAAGTGCCAAGGAGAAAGAATTACCCGAAATTGAGGGCGATTTTTATCACTTAGGTGAGGAGGCTTTAAGCCCAGAAGATCGCAAATTGCAATTGAAGGTTCGTGCTTTTTTAGAGGCCGAAGTAAAACCCATTGTAAATCATTATTGGAATCGTGCAGAGTTCCCGTTCGAAATTATACCCAAGTTAGCGGAACTGAATATTTGTGGTTTAACCTACAAAGGATATGGATGTCCGGGGAAATCTAATTTAATGGAAGGTATTTTGGCCATGGAAATGGCGCGAATTGATACGTCGCTTTCTACTTTTTTTGGCGTGCAAAGTGGCTTGGCTATGGGGTCTATTTATTTATGTGGTTCGGAAGAACAGAAACAACAGTGGCTTCCCTTAATGCAGCAGTTTAAGGTTATTGGCGCTTTTGGTTTAACAGAGCCCGAAGTGGGTTCGGCGGCAGCGGGTGGTTTAACAACTACATGTAAACGAAATGGCGATAAATGGGTTTTAAATGGCCAAAAGAAATGGATTGGTAATGCCACTTTTGCAGATATTTTAATTATTTGGGCACGTGATGTGGACGATGATGAAGTGAAAGGATTTATTGTTAAAAAGGATAATCCGGGCTTTGCGGTTGAAAAGATGGAGGATAAAATGGCCTTAAGGATTGTTCAAAATGGATTAATTACCTTAACGAATTGCGAGGTGGAGGAAGTAGATCGTTTGCAGGCCGCTAATAGTTTTAAAGATACTGCAAAAGTATTGCAAATGACCCGTGCAGGAGTAGCTTGGCAAGCGGTGGGTTGCGCCAGGGGTGCATATGAAAATGCCTTGGATTATACGCGTAAGCGAAAACAGTTTGGTAAACCCATTGCCTCATTTCAGCTGATTCAGAATCATTTGGTGGAAATGCTATCGAATTTGACGGCTATGCAAACCTTGTGTTTTCGGTTATCGCAATTGCAAGACCAAGGTTTGTTGAAAGATGAACATGCTTCGTTGGCAAAAGTTTTTTGTTCGTTGCATACCCGCGATGTGGTGAGCAAAGCGCGTGAGGTGATGGGTGGAAACGGCATTTTATTGGAATACAATGTGGCGCGCTTTGTAGCCGATGCTGAAGCTATTTACTCGTACGAAGGAACAAAAGAAATTAATACCTTAATTGTAGGAAGGGCCATTACCGGATTTTCTGCGTTTGTGTAGGCGTTTGGTATGGTGCCACAGGCAGGGAACCCTTGTTTTTAAACCCGATTTTAATGAAAAGCCCGCATCCCGATTTTACATGGGGAGAGGACTTGTAATGGTAAGCGGGACTGCATGAGCCATACGCAGTCCCGCTTGTTTTTCTAAATGTTTGGCAGGATTTTTTCCATCACCGCCATTCCTTCGTCAATGTGTTTTTGTTCTATGCACAATGCCGGACGGAAGCGGATGGTTTTTTCGCCACATCCTAAAAACATCACATTCTGCTCAACGCCTTTACTGATGAAATTCTGACGCATTTCCTTTGTCGGAAAGTCGAACGAACAGAGTAGTCCACGGCCCCGCACATTGCTCATTTTATCGAATTTTTGTGCCAAGTGATGCAGTTGGTTTTGTAGATATTGCCCCACATTTTGTGCGTTTTGGCACAGGTTGTCTTCTTGTATTATTTGAAGAATTTGGGTGGCGCGAACCATATCGACTAAGTTTCCGCCCCAGGTTGAGTTGATGCGGCTGGATACTTTGAACACGTTGTTTTCTATCTGGTCCACTTTGTTGCCGACTAAAATGCCGCATACTTGCATTTTTTTGCCAAAGGCGATGATATCCGGTCGTGCTTTTTCGCTAAAATGTTGATGACACCAAAATTTTCCCGTTAGGCCAACACCTGTTTGCACTTCGTCGTAAATAAGAAAGGCATCGTTTTCATCGGCCAAGGCTTTTAATTGAATTAAAAATTCTTCGCGAAGGTGGTTGTCGCCCCCTTCGGATTGTATGGGCTCGATGATGATGGCACAAATATCGTCTTTGTGGTCAACAAAGGCTTGTTTAATTTGTTGAATGGAAGTTTCTTCCGTTTGTAAAGCGTTAGCTAGGTTAGCCCCCTCTAATGGGAATTTTACTTGTGGAGTGCTTACGCGCGGCCAATCAAATTTGGCGTACCATTTCGTTTTATCGGGTAGGGTGTTGGTTAGGCTGAGGGTGTATCCGCTGCGGCCGTGAAAGGCTTTTTCGAAGTGCAGTACTTTAAAACCCTTTTCCTCGGTATAACCCTTGGCAAAGTTTTTTTGCACTTTCCAGTCCATGGCTACTTTAATAGCGTTTTCTACTGCCAGTGTTCCCCCAGCAATGAAAAATGCATGGGGAAGGTAATTCGGAATTCCGATTTGACTAAAGGTTTCAACAAATTGTGCGTATTGTTGGGTATAGACGTCGGAATTAGAGGGATTAGCCAATGCTGCTTGAAGCAGGTTTTTTTTAAAGGCCTCATCGTTTATCATTTTTGGGTGGTTGTAACCCAATGGAACGGAAGCGAAACAGGTGAAAAAATCGAGTAGTGCTCGGTTGTGTTTTGCGTCGTAAATATAGGCCCCTTGACTTTTTTCAATGTCGTATGTGAGGTCTAAACCATCGGCTAAAATATGTTTGCTTAGGGCTTGATTAACTTGATTTGCAGGTACAGTTAATTGATACATATAATTGATTTTGAGGTATTTTCAAATTTACCAAAATGTGCCTGAAATCAAAATTTAGGCACATTTTGCTGGGCTTGAGCAAAAAATAGCTTTAAACTGTTTAAACTATGTTTATGGACAAAATCGCTTTTTGGACTGGCGGAATGTGGAAAACTTTTTTGGACTATAAATAGTTGGTAATTCAGAGAATTAGAACTGTTTTAAAAAAATAACGCGCAAACGTTTGTTTGGTAAATCTGCATTTGTTTAAGAATAACTAAGTTTTTAGTGTTCGAATTTTAGTTTTAGTTTTTTTTAAAAAATAATGGTAGTTGTATATCTACATTAAGTGTTGTTTTTGTTTGATTTTCTTTGTTTGAATTGAGGACAAACGTTTGTTCTGTGTTGTATTTTGTACAGGAAAATTGGATTAATAGATTTGAAATCGAAAAGCAGTAAGTGAAAATTAATTGCTAATAATTATGGAATAAACATGAGAGCAGCCTTTTTATTATTTTTTATACTTGTACTAAGTTCGTTTATTAAGAGACACAATTCTAATTCAATAAATTTAGATAAGGCTTTAGGCTTAGCAAAATTGAATGGTAAAAAACTAGTATTTGTATCTGCGCTAAATGGATGTTCCCCTTGCAGCAGATTACATCGTGAATTTAAGGAAAACGATACGCTAATTGAAGTTTTTAAAAAATACGAAGTAGTCCTTTCTTCCGGTAGTTTAAAGAACTTATCTCTGGTAAATAAAATTTATGATGTTCTTTATTTAATATAAAATTTATAGAATGAAATTGTTTAATTTTTTTTTACTAGCTGCTTTATTGTTTTTGCTATCGTGCAAACAAGCCAAACAACCTAAGGTAAAGCCAAGTAATTTTTCCAAAGAGTTTAATTCAAATGTTATCTCAATCAACAATAAACGATCGGATACAATTAGTAGTCAATTAATTTACGACGTAAAGTGTCTTCCAATTAAAAATGAGGATAGGTTTAATTATGGAGGCTCTAAGTTAAAATTTTATGGAGATGAGATTTATATGCTTGATGCTGTTAATAAGGTCTTTTTGCATTTTGACAAATTTGGTGATTTCAAGAAAAATTCAAAGGATTTGCAGGGTGTTTTGGAGGATAAATATAGGATACTTGATTTTTATATAACAAAAGAAGGAGATGTGAAGTTTTTGTGCCCTGATTTCCCAAAATTTTCTACGTTTAACTCTATTGGTTTTGTGCGTGATGAGTCATTTAGTTTCTGGGCAAAAGAGGTGGAACAAATGGATAAAGGGTTAATTTTTTATTCTGGATTTGTAAATGAAAAATTTGGTAAAGCACATTATTTTATTGAGACGTTAGAGGATTTAAAGGTCAAAAAGAAATATCTTCCAGTTCCCAAAGCAGATATTGAAGTGGGAATGAAAATAGGTACAGTTCAACACCATTTATTCAAATCAGATAGTACCCTAAATTTACTTACAGATCAGGATTATTGCATTTATACATATCCTAATTTAAGTGCTTATCGTTATAAAATAAAATTTGCTTTTGATAATATCAATCAATTAGCGACACTTGCAGATAAAGGTATCGTAAAGCATTCAAATTTTGCTTTTGTTCGTAATTTTTGGGAAAGTTCTAACACGGTGTTTTTTACATATTTCTATAATAAAGTAATAAATTATGCAATGTTTAATAAGAAAAGCAAGAAAGTACTGAATAAAACTACTTTGAATTCTGTTAATGATATTTTATTAAGTAATATCAACGCTGTTCATAAAGACTTTTTTGTTTCGATTATTAGCGCTGATTTGGTTTATGAGTTGTCCACATTAAAAAAGGAACAATTAGGGGCTTTAGCAAATTATAATTTTAAAAATAGACCCTATTATCCTCTTATGGTGTTCTTTAAAATTAAAGATTTTTAATTAATTAACTTCTTTTCCCATTAGTGCAAATTATATAAGGCAAACTAAGCTGTTTTCCTTTTAACTAAGAACTATGCTGCTTACAGTAGGATAATAAAAAAACATAAGATAAATACAGAACAACTAAGTTTTTAGCTGTTCTGTACATTCAAACAAACTGAATTAATTTTGAAGAAAATATTTATTGGAATTCTCTTTTTTAGCTTAATTTTTACGCTTGCCGCGCAAGTTGGTTATAGCCAGATTTCTGTTGATGGTCATTTAAAAGATTGGGGGGATAGTACTCAATTTAAATACGATAAGGAGAATAAGTTGTGGTATCATTTTAAAAAGGATCAGCATTTTTTGTACATGGGGATAAAGAAGAATGAGAATGCAAGAAAATTTTCTTCAGGAGGTATAGAAATATATTTTTCGCCTTCAAAAATAGATACCACGTCTTCTTTTTGTCTGAAATTTGGAAACTGTTTTACAGAGCCGGAAACAAAAAAGGTTTTGTGTGCCAATCATGATTATATTATGATAGAAAATTATAAAGGTGTAAAGCGCAATTTACTGCCGAAATACAATGAGGAAGGTATTTTAGCAGATTGGTTTATTACCAATATCGATAACCCACCAAGAATGGGAACAGGCTCACCAAATCAAATTGCAATAGACCCAAATATTTTCAGTTGCGAAATTCAAATTCCACTAACAGTTTTTAAAGAAATGAAGAGTAATCGCATTCATTTTGGTATTTGTTTACCATCTAGCGATAAAAAGAAACTTGGCATGCAAAATCCAATTGTTCAAATGGTGGGGCAATTTAATAGTCCTTCTGCATTGAATTTTTATGATTTAATGTTGTTTTCGGAATTTTATGGAGACATAGATCTAACTCAATTATAAACTAATTCTATCCCTAATTTTAATGCATCTCAAAATATATTTTAGCTTCCTGCTTTTTGCCAATTTTATTATTTTAAGCTTTCAACTTTCTGCTCAAACTATACCATTAGCTAAAAGAAACGTTTCGGGTATTCTTCGCGATTCTTTAAATGCACCAATTGTTAATGCGACAATTTCTTTGATTTCTGAAAAGGATACCCTGAAAACACAAACGAACGCGGTGGGTTATTGGGGCTTTAAAGGAGTCAAATCGGCTGAATTTTTACTCCAAGTCAAAGTTCTGGGTTATTCACCTTACAATAAAAAATATTTTAATAACGATACCAAAGCACAAATTTCAATACCCCCCATACAATTAGGAGGAAAAGCTTTGGAATTAGAAGCCGTGACAATCAAAGGAATAAGAGGACCAGCTGTTAAAGGAGATACTACCGAATTTTGGGCAAGTGATTACATCGTACGTAATTATGCCCGATTGGGTGATTTACTTAAACGAATGGAAGGCATTACAATTGATTCAGAAGGCTCTGTTTTTTACAATGGCGAGCGTGTGGTTAAGGCACTTTTAAATAATTCGAACTATTTCGATGGAAGTGTAAAGGATGCTATTAAAGAACTACCAGCCGATATTGTGGAACGTATTCAGATTATAGATCAAAATGCGACTACTTTAGGCTCAAAAAGTATTAAAACAGAGGAGAGTGTTAAAGTACTTAATATTGTTACTAAGCCCGGTAAATCCGCTGGAAAAATGTATAACGGATCTTTGTCTGAAGGCTCCTCAGGTCGCTTAGCAACAAAGGGTTCAATAAGAAGAATTGATGCAGCCGATCAGTTGAGTGCAAATGCTGGATATGACGAGAATCCAATGGGTTTAAATCCTACCAAAATACCTGGAACGCTAGGCAATATGATGATTCCAAGTAGCTCGAATGTGTCCTCGGGAAAGAGTAAAAATATTACTGCGGGTTTGTCCAAATCGGTAAAAATTGGGAAGTTCAGCTTTTCTCCGAATTATAATTTTACAAACCAAAATCTATCCACCACTACCAAAACGTTTTCAGAAGATTATTATAGTCAAGGAAATTTAAGCAAAGAACAGAACGATCAAGAAAATGTCCAATCAAATAGACATACATTAAATGGTTTTTTTAATTATTCTTCAAAAAATACAAGAAATATAAATGGAAACATTCAAATTGCCTATAACGAAAAATATAATGAAGGGAATAATAGCTTTCTTCAAAACGGAATAGTAAATAATTTTACTCAAGAATTAACGGCTAGACGTAGTAAAACATTTTCGTATAGTTTTAATGGAACTTTCGGGCAAACGATTAGTGAAAAGTTAAGGTTTAGTTCAAATATTAATAGTAGTCTTACGAATGGGAAAGCAAAAGAAGATGATAAAATTGATATTTTTTCTACACAAGATATAGATTTAAAGCCGGATAGTACTTTAAGTCAGTTTAAGCAATCAACGGATTTTAGTTTAACAAACACCCTTACTAATCTTTTAACTTGGAGTTATAGTAAAAAGATGAAAGTTCAGGGCGAATTTATGCCGTCAAATACGTATTCGTTAAGAGATATCAAAGCGTATTTGATAGACGATTTTGAGTCAGTTTTTAATTCAGATTTAAGCAACTATCAACAAGAAAATAAAACAATTATCCCTTTAAAAATTTCGGTTGAATATAATTTTACAAATGGTTTTTATTTAAGCCCGGCAATTAAGGTGAAAAACCAATGGTTAAGAGGGAAATTAATGGAGGAGGGATCACCGGTTTCACGATCTGATTTTTTTGCTGAGCCAAGTTTGGCCGTCGGTTATTTTAATAAAAAAGTTGGTAAAATAGATTTGAGGGTTAATAGCTTATTTACTCAACCTCAATTGAATCAACTTAATCCAAGTCGTTTTTATCTTACTCCTTATCAAATACAAGTTGGTAATCCCGATTTAGAGAACAGTAAGCAAATGATTTATAGTGTTACGTATAGTAATTACTTTAAAAAGTTGAAACTAAATGCTTCCATTACAGCATCGCTGAATTTAATTAATAACCTGGTTACAGTAAACCGGTCAATCTTGATAGATCCTAATAGTCAGGTTTTTACTACGGTTAATTCCTATGCGAACATAAATGGGTATCAAAGTTATACAAATCAATTAAGCTTGACTAAGACATTACAAAAAATCAACACAACCTTAAATTTTTCGGGATTTTTTGTCAAAGGACAATTTCCTTATTTTGCGGAGGGTAAAATTGAAAACAGAAATTCGACGAATCAAAACTATAAACTCTCTAGCTTTTACGGCTCTCTTAAATGGTTAGAACTTACTCCCGAAATTAGGTATTCTAGTGTGGTAGATATGAACTCATTGGCAATGGGTACCGCAGCCAAAACCTATAATCGCAATTTTTCTGCCGATTTAAAAATAGCCGTATTTATGCCTAAGGATTGGTCTTTTGCTTCAACTTTAACCCAATCTTTGTATCAAACAACAAATGTAGTGCGCAATACTTCTCCATTTGTTGTTAATGCGAATATTGAAAAAAGAATATTGAAAAACCGGACTGCAATAATAAGTTTAGCTGTAATGGATTTAGCAAAGCAAAATGCAGTAATTGGCTATTCTAGTACCAATTCAGGTTACATTAATAGGGTAACAAATCCTGAAAGCAGGTATTACTTACTTCAATTCTCATGGCAACCTCAAATTTGGGGAAAGAGTAAATACGGCGCAGGGGCAGGTAGAACTGGAAGTGGTAGTCCTATAATAGTAGAATAATAAAAAGTACTGAAACCAAAGACTAACGTTTGCGTGTATTGATACACTATAAGGATAATTTTTCTTGGCCATCTATAATTCTTTTAAATTTGTTGGATGTAAAAAAATGTGAAATCAGTTCGTTACGTGAAATAATAATTGGCTGAGCCCAGGGTGTAAATATTATCGTAGTGTTAAATACATTATCCAGTGCCCTTGCTTTTCCACCCGTTGATATAATTACCCATTATCTTTTAATGCATTAATAAAGATCCGGCTGGAGAACTGTGATCCTTGATAGGTATCGGATATCTGAGGAACCCCGTTTTCTTGTATCGTTTCCAGTAAAATTTCTTGGCACCATTCCACAATCATGTTATTAGAAATACCCCGGCCTACGGTTTATGGCCATCACATCAATAATTGCAAGCAAATATATAAATCCACTGCACATCTAAATATAGGTGATGTAAGCCTGTCATACCAGTTCAGGGACGGTTTATTTTAACAACTTTGAGTAGAATATGGGTATTTATAATGGGCTGAATTAGCCTAGCTCAGATTCTTTTTCGGGGAATTGCCTTCAAGTTCATCACCTGAAAGAGATGCCGTATACACTTTGTGTTCTCATGATATTTGGAAGCCAATCTTACAACGTATAGAACTCTTGTAAATAAATGTGTGTTTGACAGTTAATTTCAAAATGACTAATTTGGAAAAATTTTTTGCTTGAAGGAAACACTACTCGTTGTAGCAACTGTGTTTTGGAATAGATGTGTCTTTTGAGATTAAGAAAATCAATTAACCAATATTAATCTTTTACGGTATACATTTAATACATGAAATTTAAACTATTTATGCTGTTGTTTTTGGCCGGTTTTATACAGGCAAAAGCACAAAGAAATGTCTGGGAAAATCCTTCCATTGTTGATCAAGGGAAGGAAGCTGCCCATGTTCCATTTGTATTGTTCGATACAGAAAAAGCAGCACTTGCAGATGATTACGCAAAGTCTACTAATTACCAATCACTAAATGGATCCTGGAAATTTATCTATGTAGACAAATATGCCGATAGAATACAAAATTTTTATGCAGAAAATTTGAATGATGCCTCTTGGTCGAATATCACTGTCCCTTCTAATTGGGAATTGCAAGGTTTTGGAATCCCGATTTACACCAATATAGTATACCCTTTTCCTAAAAATCTACCTTTTGTTGGTGAAAACAACCCTGTTGGAACGTATAGAAAAACGTTTACTGTTCCCGCTGATTGGAAAAATAAAGAAACCTTTATTCATTTCGGTTCGATTTCTGGTTGTGCTTTTATCTATGTAAACGGGAAAAAAGTAGGGCTTACCAAAGCTTCGAAAACTCCAGCTGAATTTAATATAACACCCTACTTAAAGGGGGGAAATAACCAATTGGCGGTACAGGTTTTTCGTTGGCACGACGGTAGTTATTTAGAAGATCAAGATTTTTGGCGCCTCAGTGGTATTGAAAGGAATGTATATCTTTTTGCTTTGCCAAAACTTTCAATTTGGGATTATTTTTTGAAGGCAGATTTAGACGGAACTTATAAAAATGGTTTGTTCAGCGCCGAGATTGATGTACGTAAATTTACGGGCGTGGCGCAAGCAGGTGGCACAGTAAAACTAAAATTGCTAGATGCTCAAGGTAAAACGCTTATCAATAAGACACAAAATTTTAAGGTTTCAAAAGACTCAATTCAGACGGTAAAGATGGCCGCTCAAGTGAGTAACCCTTTAAAATGGAGTGCTGAACAACCTAATTTGTATGCGTGTGTAGTAAGTTTAGAGGATGAAAAGGGACAAACACTAGGTATGGTAAGTGCAAAGGTAGGTTTTAGAAAAGTAGAGATTAAAAATGCACAATTGTTGATTAATGGGGTAGCTACTGAAGTACACGGTGTGAACCGCCATGAGCATGATGAGGTTACTGGCCATACTACCAGCCGCGAACTGATGCTGAAAGACATTAAATTGATGAAAGAGGCCAATGTAAATTCGGTGCGATTATCGCATTATCCGAACGATGAATTGTGGTATAAGCTATGCGATGAATATGGCTTGTATGTAGTAAATGAAGCAAACATAGAAACACATGGCATGGGTGCAGAGTTTCAGCACATTGCCGATAAAGGCGTGCACCCCGCTTATTTACCAGAATGGGCACCCGCACATAAAGATCGCACTGTACGCATGGTGGAGCGCGATAAAAATCATCCATCGGTGATTATTTGGTCGCTAGGTAATGAGTGTGGAAATGGCCCTGTTTTTCATGACAATTACAAATGGATTAAAGCAAGAGATACGAGCAGACCGGTTCAATTTGAGCAAGCAGGAGAAGATTGGAATACCGATATAGTTTGCCCGATGTATCCGCGGGTGGAACGCATGAAAAAATATGCAGAAGATCAAACGAAAACTAGACCCTTTATTATGTGCGAGTATGCGCATGCGATGGGAAATAGCAGTGGTAATTTTCAAACATATTTTGATATTATCCGTTCGAGTAAGCACATGCAAGGTGGTTTTATTTGGGATTGGGTAGATCAAGGCATCAAAACAAAAGATATCAATGGTCAAACTTTTTGGGCCTACGGCGGCGATTTGGGCGGCTTTAACCTTCAAAATGACGAAAATTTTTGTGCCAATGGATTAATTTCGGCCAATAGAGTGCCGCATCCGGGTTATTACGAGGTTAAAAAAGTGTATCAAAATATTTTATTCTCCTCAGAGGATATTTCGAAAGGAAGTTTAACCATTGAAAATAATTTCGATTTCAATAATCTGGCTGATTATGCTTTTAAATGGGAGTTACTATCCAACGGGAAAAAGATCAAAGAGGGAACCTTCGATTTAGCGCTTGCTCCGCATACTAAAAAGACTATACATTTAAGTTTGCCCATGTTTAAGGCTATAGCTGGAACGGAGTTTTTCTTCAACGTGTTTGCGTATACCAAAAAAGAAAGTTTAGCACTTCGTGCTGGATTTGAGGTTGCCAAAGAACAATTTCAGTATGCTGGAAATTATTTTGCAAAGGAGGATAAATCAGAAAATATACTTAAAACAACGCTTGAAGGAACAAAACTGCAATTCAAAGCTGGCGATGTTTCGGGTGAGTTTGATACCAATAAAGGACAGTTTACCAAATATGTTTTGGGCAACAATCAGCCTTTGAAAAATTTCCCAGAGCCTTATTTTTGGAGAGCACCTACCGATAATGATTTTGGAAACGGAATGCCAGCAAAATTAAGCGTATGGCGCTCCGCGCACGAAAACAAGCGTCTTAAGCACGTGGATGTTTCCACGCAAAGCGATAGTGGCTTGGTTATTAAAGTTGATTATGAACTGGCAAATATTGCCGTTCCGTACAGTATTACCTATTTGATTCAAAAGGATGGAAGTATTAAAATAACAGCATCGATGGATTTACAAGGGCGTAATTTGCCAGAAATGCCGCGTTTTGGGATGAGAACGATGCTGGATCAAAAGTTTGATCACTTAACGTATTATGGCAGGGGTCCGTATGAAAATTACGATGACCGTAAAACCGCTTCGTTTATAGGTGTTTATGAGGATAACGTTGAGAATCAATTTTTCAAAGATTACATCCGTCCGCAAGAAAGCGGGAATAAAACAGATGTGCGATGGGTTTCTTTAACCGATGATGCGGGAAATGGAGTAATGATAAGCGGTATGCAGCCTGTAGCTTTTACAGCCATTCATCACCGTACGGAAGACTTAGATCCAGGGGCGACTAAAAAACAACAGCACCCAACTTCGTTGCCGATTAGAAAAGAGGTATTTCTATCCATCGATTTAAAACAACGTGGTGTTGGAGGTGATGACAGCTGGGGTGCCTATCCGCATGAGCCTTACTTACTAAAGGCAAAAAAATACAGCTATTCGTACGTAGTGAAATTGATAAACGCTACAAAATAAGAAGCGAAAACAGGTAGGCATGGTCTTCAGAAAATTCACAGGTTAAGCGAAATATTTCTTAACCTGTGGATTTTGTTTAATTCGTGTTGACTAATTTTTGCGCACGATACAAGTTATCGGTTGCTTGTAAAATTTTATTCTTCAATCTAGGACTGTAAGTAGGATGGGCCGATAAAAAATTGGTAACTATTTGATACGCTGTTTTGCTTTGATAGGTGCCAAAAGTAGCTTCTAGCCAATGGTCTGGAAAAAATATATCACCAGTTTTTTGTATTTCTTCGAGGAGGTTTAAGCTTTCTTCCAAATGAATAATGGAGTAGGTTTGACGAAGAGGATGATTTAAAAAACTTAATGCTGTGCCAACCCATGCTTCTTTTTGGCGGTTTTGAACATTGCTTAAACCATTAAAAAAACGATCGCGGATGGTTGGCTCAGGTGATAAAGCAGGCATAATAAAGCTTAACCTTGCTTTTCTGTCAACATTATTAATTCTTTCGAGTTGAGTGGGTAATACCGAAGTTGCTGTGTCGTTTTTTAAAGCGATAGTTAAGGCCAATGACGTATAATCATCTTCAAGCAGTTTGATTCCTTCTGGCGCTTTTTGGTTTTTCCATATAGCATACATCAATGCACTGGCTTTATTAGAAAGATAAATGTTTTGAAAGGTTTTAAACACCACTTTTTTGTTATTTGCTAATGTTTGCTTTTCACATGTTTTCCATAAGGTATTTTCTAATTGCCCCACAACGGATGAACGATCTTTCGGTGATAGAAAGTTCCAATATATCGTGCCAATGTATCCGCCTAAAAGGCTTAAATTCATTTCATTTTCTTCATTTTCAATGCTTTTGCTGAATGTTTTAAGTAGCTCAATGGGTGTATAAACTTTTTCAGCAAGCATATTTTCATAAGCATTTATATAGGCCGTTGCACGTTGTAGTGGACTTTCAAGTTTATATTCATTCCCTTTTAAATTTTTGTCTGTTGGGAAAATGCCATAACCCATTCCATTTGCGTTAAATAAAATGTACAAAGGTTTAGGTAGATCCAGCGCTTCCGTCAGTTGCAAGCTTTCTCCGAGCATGTTTACAGGGAGGACTTTTGTACTTTGCGGATAAATCAGTTCAACGGTAAAGTTTTGAGGCCAAATGCTCTTTTCATTTCGCTCCGCTTGTTGGATTAGGGTAAAGGTGCTAATTTTTCCTCCTTTAAAGTCAATATTTGCCTCAAAGATGGGTCTCCCGGGCTGATTTACCCAAACTTTATTCCATTCGTTTAAATCGGCTTTGCAGTATTTCGAGAGAATCGCAATTAAATCAGGCCACGTGGCATTTTTGTTAGCATACGTACTCAAATATTCCCGAATGCCCTTTTGGAAATTTTCTTCACCCATTAAAAATTCCAATTGACGCATCATAATTGGTGCTTTATGATAGATAATATTACCATACATGGCGCCGGCATCTTTTAAATTGTCCAATTGTTGGCGGATTGGGTTGGCTCCTTGTGTACGGTCGGTTGAATAAGCATTGGGATGATGATCCTGAAGAAATTTTAAATTGAAGAGTTCTTCTCCCATTCGTTTTTTCGCTACTTTGTCGGCCATGAAATTGGCAAAAACCTCTTTCATCCATACATCGTTAAACCATTGCATAGTCACTAAATCGCCAAACCACATGTGTGCCGTTTCGTGCGAAATAAGATTTGAACGGCTATTGTATTGATTCTTGGTGGCGCTGTTATCTAAAAATAGGCTCGAAGCTTTGTACTCAACTGCTCCCGGATGTTCCATGCCTCCGAATTGGAAATCCGGGATAGCCACAAAACCTACTTTTTGAAAGGGATATTTTATACCTGTCCATTCTTCTAAAAAGGTAAAAGCATCATCATGCGCTATTAGAACAGAATCTGTACTGGCCTTTATTTTTGCTGAATCTGTTTCGCGGTGTAGAAATTCATAGTTTCTGCCATTCAAAGTCTGATTAATTTTCGTAAATCTCCCGGCAGTAAATGAAAATAAGTATGTGGGTAATTTATCTGAATTTGCGAAATGAAAAGTAGTTGTGGTTTTGCTAGTGATGGAATCTTTTTTCGGCGCATTTGCCAGAACATTCCAAGTTTTAGGAACGGTTAAGCTGAGGAGAAAATTTGCTTTTAAATCGGGTTGATCAAAACAAGGGAAAACCGTTCGTGCTCGCTCCGGAACGAATAGGGCATATACATATTCATCGTTTCGGTTTAACGATTCATTTCCAGCTGTAAATTGAATATCAACTTTATTACGTCCTTTTTTTAAAAGCTTTGTCGGAATGATTATATGTTCATTTTGAAGTGAAATGGCTGTTTTTTTTCCATTTACAAGAAGTGATTTTACATATTCAGGGCCCTGTTTAAAATCTATTTGCAGTGGTTGATCGATGTTTTTCAGGTCAAATTGAATACTTTCTTTGGCGGGGATGGGTGCTTTCTTGTCTGCTGGAATAGTAAAACCTAATGTGTATTGAATCTTTGAAAAGGCAGTACTACGATAGCTGGCCAATTCAAGTGAAACACCGTTTTCAATCGGAACTCCTTTTTTAGTTGTTTGAGCTTGGGAATTAAAAGCAAGAAGGGCTAAAAAAATGCTGTAAAAATAAGTTTTCATAGTGGTTAAATTGGCAAGTATATACGTTTAAGCATTGTTCAAGTAGAACAGTTTCCTTGAAAATCAAAAATGCTAAAAATTACTTTTATAGGGATGTCTTTGCAACAAAAAACGATTGCTAAAATCGACAAATTAGAAATTAAATTTATCTTTCATCCCAAAAATACCCATTAAACCGCCCGTATGAAGCGCTAAAATTTTTGCATCTGCAGCTATCTCTCCTTTTTTTTGTAGGTCATGGATGGCGTAAAACATTTTGGCGGTGTAAACAGGGTCTATTAAAACGCCCGTTTGCTTGCTGAAGAATTGTATAAATTGGAAGAGTTCTGGGGTAGTTTTAGCGTATCCACCAAAATGATAATCCAGGTGAACGTGCAAGTTCTTTTCGGTGCCGATGCATTTTACAATTTCATCTTGAATAAAAGTTGCACCTTTTAAAGCCGGAATAATGTGTAATTGAGTGGGTAATACATGTTTGAGCAAGCCTTTTAATAAACCGGCGCCAGTAGTTCCTGTTCCGGCCGCACAAAAAATATAATCATAGACTTCAGGAAGTTCATCAATAATTTCACTGCAACCTTCAATGGCTTCATCAGAGGCCCCGCCTTCATCAATAAAAAAGGCATTTGGGTTTTTAGTAAAATATGCATCAAATAAAGCTTGTTTGTTTTTGTACTGCTCACGCTCAGTAAAAATGAGCTCCATACCATACAGTTTACAAAGAAGTAAGGTTTCGTTTTCAACTTCATCACCACGAACAAAAGCAGTAGCCTTTAACCCCGTTTTTGCCGTAGCTGCGGCAGTAGCCAATAAATGATTAGAATAAGCGCCACCAAAAGTTACGAGATGATTTTTTTTCTTTTCTGCCGCGCTCTTTAAAAGGTATTTCAGCTTTCGCCATTTATTGCCTGAAATGTACGGGTCTATTAAATCGTCTCTTTTTATGTAAAGCGATTTAAAAGGTGGTAGATGCAATTTTTGTACGGGGCTGTATAGAATTTCAAACACCCTCAAAAATAAAAAAACACTTATTAAAATAAGTGTTTTCTTGTTTCAATTACTTAAAATATATTTTCCGCATCAAATACGGAAAGAAATTAAGTACAATCTTTACGTTCGTTGTAAAATTTTTCATAGTATAATCTTTAGGTATTAAATGATTAACAAATAACAAGCCAAAGTTTACTCATGCATAATTTTGATTGGTGAATTAACATAACCTTAATTTATATAGCGTTTAATTTAATACACGGCAAAAGTAATTGCACATACAGTTGTGTGGTATTTTTTTACACCAACCCCCCAAAAAAAAGGGGTGAAATTTATTTTTTTCAATCGAATGATTCAGTCAAAATCTTAGCGTTAAAAGTTTATTTTTGCAACATGGAAAATGCGGTCGAGTTGCAAGAGTCAGAAGAACAAGAATTATATGAGCATTATAAGATAATTGTCGATAAAGGACAGTCTTTATTGCGTATAGATAAGTTTTTGATGGTTCGCATTGAGAATGCATCGCGCAACCGCATACAAAATGCGATAGATGCTGGTAATGTGTTAGTTAACCAAAAACAGGTCAAATCCAGCTACAAGGTCAAGCCATTAGATGAGATTTCTATTGTGTTGCCTCATCCGCCTCGGGATACAGAAGTGTATCCGGAAGATATACCGCTCGATATAGTTTACGAAGACAATGATTTACTGGTGGTTAACAAAGTAGCGGGTATGGTGGTACATCCCGGCTTTAATAATTATACGGGAACTTTAGTGAATGCGTTGGCTTTCCATTTCGAGCAATTGCCGCAGTTGCCCGGCAATGATGGGCGCCCTGGCTTGGTGCACCGTATAGATAAGGATACATCTGGACTTCTGTTGATTAGTAAAAACGAAAAATCGATTACCCATTTGGCAAAACAATTTTTCGATCATAACATTACGCGTAAATACATTGCGCTTGTTTGGGGCGATGTAGAAAACGATGGTACCGTAACCGGATACATCGGGCGAAGCGCCAAAGATCGCCGTGTAATGGACGTGTATGACGACGAAGAGAAAGGAAAATGGTCTGTAACCCACTACACTGTTTTAGAACGGATGGGCTATGTAACCTTAATTAGCTGCCAACTCGAAACCGGCCGTACGCATCAAATTCGTGCGCACATGCAACATATTGGCCATCCTCTATTTAACGATGCTATGTACGGAGGCGATAAGATTTTGAAAGGAACCACGTTTAATAAATACAAACAATTTGTAGATAACTGTTTTGAATTGTTGCCTCGCCAGGCCTTACATGCTCAAACATTGGGTTTTATACACCCTACGACAAAAGAATACATGCATTTTGAATCGCAACTGCCGGCCGATTTTACGGCAGCATTAACTAAATGGAGAACTTATACCGCTGGCACTTAATTTATGTCTCAACCCTATCTTTTATTTAACGATGAATTCCATTTAGCTGATGCACCACTTTTAACGGCCTCTAATCGCGGCTTTAAATTTGGCGACGGATTGTTTGAAAGCATGCGAATGATTAACCATACGCTGCAATTTGCAGATTTACACGCCGATCGTTTAATTGCCGGAATGAAAGCCCTAAAAATTGACGGCCATGCCTTAATGGACAATTATTTTCTTCGTCAAAAGACAGCAGATTTAGTAAAGCGCAATAAATGGAATGGCAATGTACGCTTTCGCTTATCTGTTTATAGAGGAGGTGCAGGTGTGTACACTCCAGAAAACAATACTGCAAATTATGTGCTCGAAGGAATTCCTTTAAAAAGCAATAAATACGAAATAAACAGCAAAGGACTCATTGTAGATGCCTATGATGAGATGACCAAGCCCATCAACAAGCTGTCCAATTTTAAAACGTCTAATGCCTTGTTGTATGTAATGGCCGGACTTTTTAAAACACAAAATCGTTTGGATGAGGTCATGATTTTAAATCAGCGAGGCTTTCTCTGCGAAAGTATTAGCGCCAATGTGTTTGTGGTGTACGATAAGAAAATTTATACGCCAGCACTAAGTGAAGGTTGTGTGGGAGGCGTGATGCGCACTGTGGTAATGCAATTGGCCAAAATGAATAACATTCCTTTAATTGAGGCACAAATCAATCCCGAAATTTTAAAAGAAGCCGATGAAGTTTTTATTACCAATGCCACACAGGGTATTCAGTGGGTAATGGGGTATGGCCGAAAACGCTATTTTAACGAGATTACGAAATTTTTAGTAGAGAAGTTAAACCTCACAGGTTTTTAAAACCTGTGAGGTTTGTAAGGAAGTATTAAAAACGCATTCCTCTTAAAAAGTCTTCAACAGGCATTCTTTTTTTACCCTCATACTGTAAGTCGGTAATTTTTAAAAATCCATCTGCTGTTGCGTATTTTAAATATGTTTTGCCATCGCTTAAAAAGTCTCCAGGTTGAATGCTGGGCTTTTCATCAATCACTTCCGCATTAAAAATCTTGAGTGTTTTATCGTTTAAAAAGGTGAAGGCCGTTGGATACGGGCTTAAACCTCTTATTAAGTTGTAAACTTCTTGAGTGGTTTTGTTCCAATCAATTTTGCAATCTTCTTTAAAAATTTTAGGAGCATGTTTTAATGTCGCATTTTCAGGTTGCGGTTGCTCCGTATACGTTCCATTTTCAACTGCTTTAACTGTTTTTACAATCAAGTCGGCACCAATTTCCATTAATTTATCATGCAACTCACCCGCAGTTTCATCATCGTTAATAGCTACACGTTCGCTTAAAATAATATCGCCGGTATCAATTTCATGTTTTAAAAAGAAGGTTGTAACGCCACTTTCTTTCTCGCCGTTAAGGATAGCATGATTAATTGGAGCGGCCCCGCGATACTGTGGTAATAAAGAACCGTGTAAATTGATAGTACCTTTAGCAGGCATGTTCCAAACAATTTCGGGTAGCATTCTAAAAGCGACTACAATTTGCAAATCGGCATTAAAAGCTTTTAATTCTTCAATAAATGCAGGGTTTTTAAGTTTTTCGGGTTGTAAAACCGGAATCCCTTTTTCAACAGCGTATTTTTTTACGGCACTTTCACTTAATTTTTGTCCACGTCCGGCCGGTTTATCGGGTGCTGTAACCACGGCAACAACATCAAAATTGGCTTGTACTAATGCATTTAAAGAGGCTACGGCAAAATCGGGCGTACCCATAAAAACTATTTTCATATTGTGCTGTTCTTTTAAAAAAAATGATTAACAACTGGCCGACACCAACTAGGTTGTAGTTTCCAGTGGTTAAATTCTGTGGTGCAAAATAACTAAAAAATAAATTATCCCGACAGGTAAAAATGGTGCAAGGAAAAGAGGTCGTTCAAGAAAATGGTTTGGTTTATGTCACCGATTCGATGCAAGGCATACACCGAAAAGGTACTGCAGGTAGATTTTACTATATCGACAGTAAAGGAAACAAAATTACGAACGCGAAGGATTTAGAACGTATAAAGAAACTGGTTATTCCACCTGCCTGGCAGAATGTGTGGATTGCTACCAAACCAAATGCGTATTTGCAGGTGACGGGTATAGATGCAGCTGGTAGGAAACAATATAAGTATCATATTAAGTGGACTAGCAGACGCTCGGATACCAAATATTTTAGGCTTTTGGAGTTTGGAAAAGCATTGCCAAATGCCCGAGAATTGCTGAAAAAAGATTTGCGACGAAAAGCTTTGGATGAACGTAAAGTATTGGCTATTTGTGTTGATGTGCTTCAAAAAACTTTTATTCGTGTTGGTAATGAAAGCTATAAACAGCTGTATGGATCTTTCGGTTTAAGTACCTTGCAAGATAAACATGCTAAAATAAGCAACAACACCCTCAGCTTAAAATTTATAGGGAAAAAGGGGGTGAAGCAAGACTTAATCATAAAAGATAAGCAGTTGGCTCAGTTGGTGAAAAAATGCCGCGATATTCCCGGTCAACAATTGTTTCAGTACTATACAGAGGGGAAAGAACGCAAAGGAATAGATTCTGGAAAAGTCAATCAATATATTCGCGAAATTACCGGAAGCGATTTTACTGCCAAAGATTTTAGAACCTGGGGAGGAACTTTAGAGGCTTTACGGCAATTTGCCAAATGTGGCCTTGAGAATTCTTCTGCTGAAAACCCAAAGAAAGACATTATACGCGTGCTCGATTGCGTTTCTAGTAAACTGGGTAATACTCGTGCCGTTTGTAAAAGTTCGTATGTACATCCCTTATTAATTCAGGCATACGAAAACAATACCTTGAATGGCTATTTGAAAAAAATGAACAACAAAAAGAGTATTCGTAAAGCAGGTTTAGATCACGATGAGAAAATCTTACTGTTATTTCTAAAATCGAATGTAGCTTCTTAGCGGTGGTCTCGCGGCAAAAATTACATTTCAGTTGAACTCCATTTGCCACTGAAACGAGATTATTCGGAAACAAAGAAATTGGTCTTGGTGTTTTAAAAGACCTTTTCTTTAAGTTTTGTACTAAAAATAAGCAACATTATTCCTTTGGCGCATCTTTAATCGGGTGTACTGGTTGTTCACTTTGTTCGCGCGTTTTTGCCGGATTTTTAGATTTAGGCGCTTTGTTTGGCGTGCTATCATTAGGTTTCCGAACGGTTTTATGATCAACAGGTTCTCTACCTTTTGGTACTTCCTCTTCGTAATTGCTGCCAGGCTTATCACTTTTTTTCTTTGGACCGCTCATATTTTTGCTTTTTAAAATTCTATTGGTCATTTTTTAATCGATAGCCAATAGACTCCATGTATTTAAATACTAACAAAAAAGAACAAATCTTGTTTGAAAAGGCTAATTATACAATAAATACTTTTTGCGCATGGTTTTGTATTGGCTAAGGCCGGGTTCCCAACTGGCACGAATTTCTTTCTCCGTTTTGCCTGCGATGATTTGTGCTCTAAAATCGGCAACTCCTACTAAACGCTCAATGGTTCCCATTTCTTTACTCAATTTGCTATTGAAAAAATCCTCCTTTTTAGGCGATGCCTTGTACAATTCAATAATCCAAGCCAAGTTAATGGTTTTCGCTTGACGTAATTTTGCCGTATCGTATGTTCTTAAATCCAATCCGTAGCAAACCTGATCTTGAAACAAGGGGGTTTCGGACATGCCTTTAATGCTTTTTGGTGTGTAACTGAAATTAAATTTACCTTTCAAATAAGGAGCTCCTACTACGGTAAAAGGAAATTGTGTGCCACGCCCATGATTTAAATAGGTGCCCTCAAATAAACACGTGGTAGGATATAGTAAAATAGCTTGTTGGGTATTTAAGTTCGGTGATGGTTTTACCGGTAGGGTATACTCCATGTCGTGGGTGTAATTTGTATTTTTTATGATGGTAATTTTGCATTTTATTTTGTTTTTTAACCAGCCTTCGCCATTTAACATTTGCGCATATTCGCCTACCGTTAGTCCGTGAGCAATAGGAATGGGCTGTACACCAATACCCGATTGGAATTTAGGGTCTAAAATGGGACCATCAATTAAATATCCATTCGGATTAGGACGGTCTAAAATGAGCAGTTCCTTTTTGTTTTCTGCGCAGGCTTCCATCACATGTTGTAAGGTATTAATGTAGGTGTAAAAACGGACACCAACATCTTGAATATCAAAAATCATGATATCCACATCAGCCAAATCTTCGGTTGTAGGGGTATGGTGTTTTCCGTATAACGATATAGCTTTAATTCCTGTTTTGGCATCCACACTGTTATCGATACTCACGCCAGCACTTGCATCGCCTCTAAAACCATGTTCAGGACCAAATATTTTAACCACTTTAACACCCAGTTTTAATAAGCTATCTACAGAGGTTTGCTTGCCAATGATAGAAGTAGGGTTTACCACCATACCTACTCGCTTTCCTTTTAAAAGTGGCAGGTATTTTTCGGTTTGTTCTGCGCCCGTTTTTAAACCATTAGGAGCCTTCACAGCGTCTTTAATCATGGAATTATTTTTATTTGGGCCTTTGCGTCCAATCTCTTGTTGATCCAAGGGTTTAGGTTGCTGACCACAGGCAGAAATGCTGATTA
The DNA here is from genome assembly GCF_052344095.1 of Pedobacter paludisoli. Classification (GTDB taxonomy): domain Bacteria; phylum Bacteroidota; class Bacteroidia; order Sphingobacteriales; family Sphingobacteriaceae; genus Pedobacter. Next base: position 92,073 of record NZ_CP179926.1, read on the forward strand.
AAGTACTTAAAATTAAGCCGAAATATTTTTTCATTTTAAAGAAAGGGTTAGATAAAGTGTAAATATAATTTAATTTGAGTGTATATGGTTTTGCCTAAGCAATAAAATGGATACAAAATATTTGCCGATGCTATTTCGCATTAGCTTTTTTATTATCCAATTGAAATGAGCATTTTTGTTCTTCATCAAATTTAGCAACTTGAATTTCGAATATTTCATAGCGGGGCGTATAGCCATAAAATCAGAACGTACTTTTTCAAAGCTAATTGTGCGCATTGCAATTGCCGGGGTAATGCTCAGCTTGGCGGTTATGTTGCTTTCGGTGGCTATTATTAAAGGTTTTAAAACGGAGATTCAAGATAAAGTACGTGGATTTTTAGGCGATGTTCAGATTACGCGCTTAAGTAATAATAGTTCCTATGAATTGTCTCCTTTTGAGCTCGATGCGCGTACAGTGCAGCTTTTAAAGAATAACCCCAATATTGCCTATTTCTATCCATTTGCTACCAAGCCAGGTATTATTTCGGCAAACGAAGAAATTGAAGGAATCAATTTTAAAGGGGTAGATAAGGATTATCGATGGGATTATGTTAAAAAGCATTTAATTAGCGGTCGTGTTATCAATTTTGCTGATAGCGCCGCAGCAATGCAAGAGCTGCTGATATCGGATTTTACAGCCAAACGTTTAAAGCTTAAAACGGGCGATAATTTCATCATGTATTTCGTGCAAAATCCACCACGAAAGCGAAAATTTAAAATCGTAGGTGTTTACGACATCGGGGTAGAAGATATTGATAAAACATTTGTTTTAGGCGATATGAACATCGTTAAACGCTTAAACAATTTGGGGCCAACCGAAGTTGGAGGCATTGAAATTAAAATAAAAGATTTTTCTAAACTGGATGCTGTAGCCGAGGACATTTATACCAGTTTGCCAACCACACTTCGCTCATTTTCTATTAAGGAAAATTTTCCAAACATATTTACTTGGCTGAGCCTGTTGGATATTAATACACGTGTGCTGTTGATTTTAATGTTGATCGTAGGCGTAATTAACATGATTACCGCTTTATTGATTATGATTTTGGAGCGTACCAACATGATTGGTATGTTGAAGGCTTTTGGGGCTACCAATGCCAGTATCATGCGTATTTTCTTGTACAATGCGGCTTATTTAATTGGAATTGGCTTAGTGTTGGGAAATGTATTAGGCTTAGGTTTAGGCTTTTTTCAGCAAATGACCCATGTTTTTAAGCTCGACCAATCTTCTTATTTTTTGGCGTATGTGCCAATAGAATTTCATTTGGAGGATATTCTTCTGTTGAATGTGCTAACGGTGGTTGTGTGCCTGGGTATTTTAATTCTTCCGGCATTCCTCATTAGCAAAGTATCCCCTTTGAAGGCCATTCGCTTTAAATAAAACTATACGGAAATCCAATCAACGCCTTCCATATGCGAAATGAAATCGCTTCGCGGAGAAAGATTTAAGTAGGGATAGGTCACTTTTGATAAATATAGTCCGGTAGGGTGTGCGGGATCTAAAAGCTTCGGTGTTTCTAATGAAATGAGCAGGTGTTCAAACTCCTCAACGCTCATTTCGTTTTTGCCAACTTTTAGTAATTTACCCATTAAAATGCGAATCATTTTACTTAAAAAACGGTTGCTAGCAATGTGAAAGCGCATTCTATCGCCTTTGGCATTGATGAATAAATCAGCTTCCATTACGTTGCAAATGGTATGCTCGTATTTGTTGGGCGTGGTGCAAAATGCACGATAATCTTTGTATTGCGGCAATAAATTAACCGCTTGCTTCATTTTGCTGAAATCGAGGTTGGGAGCGAGGTAAAAAGAACTTTGGTTATTTAAAAAAGGGTCTTTATAGGTATGTAGAAAGTAATCGTATTTGCGTTGAACAGCATCAAAACGCGCATGTTGCAATCCGTTCATGCGAATGATATCAAAAATAGCAATATTATCCGGTAGGGCTTTGTTTAAGCGAAAAGCTAAATCGTACTCAAATTCGGTTTCTATATCCGCGTGAAAGAAAAACTGACTGGCGTGTACGTGTGCATCAGTTCGGCCACAACCAATGATAGGAATAGGAGATTTGAAAATTCTAAAGAGCGCTTTTTCGATAACCTCTTGAACGCTAACAGCTCCCGGTTGTTTCTGCCAACCATTATAATGTAGGCCGTTATAGGCTATGTGAAAAAAGTATCTCAAAAAAATAAGGTTAATATTTATCGGCTTTGCCTGCTAATTTAAAGGAATTAAAACCTCGACAATTTTACGTAAAAAACCAGTATAAAAATATTAAATCCTATTTTTGTGTTCGAAATTTTTGGAATGAATCAACTTATTTGTCCTTGTGGAACGGGTTTAAATTATGCAAACTGTTGTCAGTTGTATCATTTAAATATGCGTTTTGCACCTACAGCCGAGGCCTTAATGCGTTCGCGCTACACAGCATTTGTGATGCATGAAGGTGATTATTTGGTCGATACGACACACGTAAGCAAGCGTCAAGGAAATTTGAAGAAAGCCTATTTAGCGAGCGCAAAAAACACTAAATGGCTCCGTTTGGAGATTCTATTGAGCGATTTTGATACTGTTGAATTTAAAGCGCATTATGTAGATAGTAAAAATAGACCGGCCGTATTGCATGAAAAATCGAACTTTCGTTTAGAAGATGGAAAGTGGTACTACCTGGATGGTCGATTCTATTAAAAACTAGAGTTTCTTGGCTTCGTTCCAATATACATCCATTTCAGCAAGAGTCATGTCGCTTAAGGCTTTTCCGTTTTCTTTTGCTTTACTTTCCAAGTACTGAAAGCGTTTAATGAATTTTTTATTGGTTTTTTCTAAGGCGTTTTCGGGGTTGATATTGATGAAACGCGCATAATTTATGAGTGAAAACAGTAAATCTCCAAATTCAGATTCGGCTTTTTCATTGTCGATAGCACTATTCTCTTGTACATTGAATTCGTTTTTAAACTCTTCTAATTCCTCTTCAACTTTATCCCATACTTGATTTTTATTCTCCCAATCGAAACCTACTCCGCGAGCTTTTTCTTGAATTCGAGCGGCTTTCACTAAGGCGGGTAGAGAAGCAGGAACACCTCCTAAAACAGATTTGTTGCCTTCTTTTAGTTTTATTTGTTCCCAATTGCGTTTTACATCCTCTTCCGTTTCTACATTGACATCACCATAAATGTGTGGATGGCGGTTAACTAATTTGTCGCAAACGCCGTTTAAAACATCGGTTATGTTAAAAGTGTTGGTCTCGGATGCAATGCGCGAATAAAATACCAAATGCATCATGACATCGCCCAATTCCTTTTTTATTTCATCCATGTCCCCATCTAAAATTGCGTCGCTTAGTTCGTATGTTTCCTCTATGGTTAAATGACGCAAGGTTTCCATGGTTTGTTTTTTATCCCAAGGACATTGTGTACGTAAGGTATCTAAAACGGTAAGTAGTCGTAAAAACGCATCAGCTGGATTGTGGGCAAAGGCTGGAATTGGGTGGTTGGGCATAATAAAAGTGTTTAAAGGGCAAAAATATCAAAAAAAGATTGGGTATTTAATCGAATGATTTATTCCGTTTTTTCGGGTTTTATTTCTGCTGAATGATCCTCGCCCATGAGTAAGCCCCAGGGTTTTAAGTGGTCTGTTCTATCAAAAATAATTTTAAGCATAGCCAAATACGGGATGCATAAAAACATTCCAGAAATGCCCCATACCATTTCGCCGATTACAATGCCTACGAAAGCAATTAAAGCATTGATTTTTACTTTTGAACCTACAACCAAGGGCATTAAAATATTTCCATCGATGGTATGAATAAAGATAAAAGCGATGAGTACGAACAACACTTTTGAGAGGCCGGCAGTTGCCAAGGTAATGAGACAGCTTACAACTAAAGCGAAAAGTATTCCCAAGTAGGGAATGACGTTGAAAATTCCTGCAATTAAGCCCAATAAAACCGAATATTTTATACCTAAACAGGTTAAAATAATAATGGTGATACTTGCTACAATTACCATTTGCAAAAATAATCCGATGATGTATTTTTTGATAATGAATTGAATTTGCAACACAATATCGTTGACTTTTTCTTTATGCTCCTCTTTAATGACCGTGATTAAAAAGGTAACTAAAACCCGGCGGTAATTGAGCATGAAAAAGGTAAAGAGCAAGGTGAAAGCTAAAAATAATAACATCGACGACAGTGTAGCTAAGGTAGCGGTTATAATTATTGCGCTGGTGGCCAAGGCTTTTTCGGCGCTATCGTTAATGTAGGTCATTTGTTTCTCGTCGTTAATGCCTAATGAGTGGGAGAGCCAGTTTTTAAGTTCGTGGTAAGATTGGTCGCCTTTTGCTTTTAATTGCGGCCATTCGGCCCATAAAGCGCTTAATTGATTACTGAAAAAATATAAAATGCTACCGATTACCACGACCATTAATACGACGGAGGTGGTGGTGGATAAACTCCTTTTAAACTTGAATTTTTTTTCTAAAAAATTGGCTAATGGATAAAGTAAAATAGCCATTAAAAAGGAAAAAAGAAGTGGAGCAAGTAGCGTTTGTCCTAAAATGGCGATGTAGGTTAAGCTGATTAAACAGAATAAAACTAATGCAAGCTTGGGTAAGAAGGCTAATTTTTGGTCTTTTATAATCATGTTTTATAGGCAGATGAATGGTTAATTTTAATAGATAGACTTAAAGATAATAGATTATTTTTACAATTTGCGGGGTTTTGTGCTTGATTAGCAGAGTTTTTTGTTTCTAAACCCGACCGTAGCGGGATGCCCAGCCTTTTTTAGGCTGGCAGAAGCGGGGGCGGGACTTTTGTAAGCGAAGTATTACTGCTTTTGCTTTTCTCCTTTTTTAATTGAACATATTTTGATCTTAAATCAGGTTTTTGATCGCACGCAACATTTCTCTTTTTCCAGGTGCTCCGGGTAGTTTTTGTATGCTGAAGCCATTGGCTTGTACCGCTCGTTTCAATTTTCCTGTAATGGCATAGGTAACGAAAATGCCCCCAGGTTTTAAGAAGCTACAGGCATGGGCAATGATTTCGTCGCTCCACATTTCGGGTTGATGTTGTACCGAGAAGGCATCGTAATATAACAGGTCAAATTTTTGATTGGTGTTATACTCTGCTAAAGTGGTATGTGGAATTTCGAGCTGGGCATTGGAGCCTATTTTTTCAGGACCTTTTAAAGCTGCATCGTACGCTGCGCGATAGTTTTGCCAAATTTCTGTAGGAACATAGGCTGCATAACCTGTTTGTTCAATAATATCGAAGGAAAGCGGAAAAGCTTCAATACTCGTATACTGAAGCTGAAGGTTGTTTTGTACGCAATAATCGAGACTGAGAATAAAATTTAAACCGGTGCCAAAACCGACTTCCAAGATTGCTATTTCTTCCTTTTCTTTGCTTGCAAAGGCTAAACCTGCTTGTATAAAAACATGTTTGCTTTCTTGTAATGCGCCGTGTTTACTATGGTAGTGCTCGCCAATGGTTTCGTTATAGAGTGTGTTGGAACCGTCGGCTGTAGGAGTCAATATGTTCATCTTGTAAAAGTAGAGATTTCATTTTTAAGTTTTTGGGTTTATATGTTAGCTTTGTGCAAACATTATTAACGTATAAGCCTTTGTTTTATGGATATCGAGCGTTTTAGAGAATACTGCTTAAGTTTGCCCGGCACTACTGAGGGGATGAAATGGGAGCACCTATGTTTTATGATAGAAGAGAAAATTTATATCATTATTGCTTTAGAAGAAGGGCCGAGTTTTGCAATTAAATGTAATCCAGAAGAATTTGATGAATTAGTGGCTCGACCAGGAATTAAGCAAGCATATCATCTTGCTAAACGCCAATGGATTGGTTGCGAAAGCTTGGATGTTTTTAATGAGGTAGAATTGAAGGCGCGTGTTGCTGAATCAAGAGCCTTAGTGTTGGCAAAATTGCCGAAAAAAGTACAAGCTAAATACGCTTCATAAGCGTGTGCTACAAACATCCTGTAATACGCGATGTTTGTAGCACATTTTGCCAATTATTGTTTAGTTTCTGGCGCTTTTTCGGATTTCTTTTGCTGCAATTCTTTTTGCATATCTAAATTGAAAATGAATTGCTCTTGTATGGTAACCAATTTTTTAGACGTTTTATTAATGTCCTTTCCTTCCTCTGACCACAACGGTGGATAAAAGTTGTACACCTGATTACCGTCTAGCTTTGCGATGTACTTATCCCAGGTTGACCACCGTAAGCCATTGTAGAATTTGGATAAATCACTATCGAAACAAAAAATCATAAATTCTCCGTAACCAGCGCCAAGCGGTTGCCAGTTTAAGGTGTTGGGTTCCAGATAATAAATGTTTTTGATGTCTGTGCCCAATCCTCCAAAATTAATCGCAAAAAAACCACCCACCGCATCGTCTGCAATTAATAAATAGGGGATGTTGGTGTCGCCGTAATTGGCAAAGGTTCTTCCTTTGTTCCATTCGGGTACGGAGCGATTTAAGCGTTCACTACCAGAACCTAAAATACGAATCCAACCATTATCGACTAAAATACCGCCTGTATTGTAAATAACAGAACCGAGTGTGGAATAGGTGTTTAGTTGCGATTGATATAGCGCTTCTTTTGCTTTGGCAGAATCAACTGGTAAAATTTCTACTTTATTTTTAGCAGAATCAATCCATTTTTGAATCAAAGGCCATGCCGGATCTGTTTTATTAATTAATTCTTCAACTGGTTTTAAGGTGTTTTGGGCGCTGGCATTTAGCGTATAAACAGAAAGTGCTAGTAGCAGGCAATTGATAATTTTTTTCATAGATGATTCAAATATAGAATGAAAAACCTGATATAAAAAAAACGCCCCAACTTTTGGGGCGCTTCGTATAGGTTTGAGTTTCCTCAAAGGATGATATTTTTGATGTGTTACCACATTCTTATTCTATCTTCTGGTTTTTTGTATAATTTATCACCAGGTTTAACATCAAAGGCTTCGTACCAAGCATCCATGTTTACAGGAGCACCGATGGTACGGTATGGACCTGGAGAGTGCGGATCTGTCTTAATTAATTGAGCTGCCGATTCTGGCAAAATATTTCCTCTCCACACTTGTGCCCAGGATAAGAAAAAGCGTTGATCTGGGGTAAAACCATCAATTTTTTCGTTTCCTTTTCCTTGCTTCGTCATTTTGAAAGCGGTATATGCGGCATTTAATCCCCCTAAATCGCCAATGTTTTCGCCCATGGTTAATTTACCAATTACATGAACGGTATCTAAAACTGTGTAGCCATCAAATTGCTTACCTAAAGCAGCGGTTTTTTCTTCAAATTTCTTGCGGTCTGCATCCGTCCACCAATTTTTGAGTGTTCCAGAAGCATCATACTGACTTCCACTATCATCAAATCCATGACTCATTTCGTGACCAATAACGGCGCCAATACCGCCATAATTTACCGCATCATCTGCATTTGGATCGAAGAATGGGAATTGTAAAATCCCAGCAGGAAATACAATTTCATTTAAGGTTGGGTTGTAATAGGCATTTACAGTAGGCGGGGTCATGCCAAAACGTTTCCGATCCAATGGTTTATCCAAATTGCTAATCATGTCATTGTATGACCAAATACTCGCATTTTGTAAATTTTGGAAATAAGTAGTTGGGGTAATTTTTAAACCATCGTAATTTTTCCATTTATCAGGGTAACCTACTTTTGGTGTAAAAGCATGTAATTTTTCTAAGGCTTTTTTCTTGGTTTCATCGCTCATCCACTCTAATCCTTTAATTCTAATTTCGAATGCTTTGCGTAAATTGGAAATCATTTCATCCATGCGGGCTTTTGCCTCTGGTTTGAAATATTTTGCCACATACAATTGCCCTAAAAGCTCGCCAACGGTTCTATCGGTTAATAACGACATCCGTTGCCAGCGTGGAGTTTCTACTTTTTGTCCGGTTTGAACCTGGTTAAATGCAAAGTTTGCCTTCACAAAAGGAGAGCTTAAATCAGAAGCGGCGCTTTTTAAAACATTCCACTCTAAATAGGTTTTCCAATCTTCTACCGAAGTCGATTTTAATAAACCGTTTAACTGGCTCAAAAATTTAGGCGAAGAAACCATAAAGGTGTCTTGTGGCTTAATTTTAAATTTGCCTAAGTAATCTTTCCAGTTAATTTCTGAGGTTGTTTTGTTTAATTCGGCTAAGGTAAGTTTGTTGTAGGTTGCATAGGGATCGCGCATCTCTAAGCGACTCATTTGCGCCGCTGCAAATTTTGTTTCCAGTTTTAGAACAGCGGTTGCTTTAATTTGAGCTTCTTCGGCAGTGTATCCCACCAATTTAAATAGCGTTACTAAGTACGTGTTATAGCCCTCACGGATTTGTTTGCTGCGCGTATCGTCTTTTAAGTAGTAATCACGATCGGGAAGCGTAGTGCCCCCTTGACCAATGTTTACCATGTTTTTGTTCACGTTTTTACGATCAGGGCCCACAGACAAGCCAAACATGGCGCCACCCAAACCATTTGTACGCAAGTACGCAACCTCGTTTAAAATATCGTTGAGGTTTGTTAGCTTTTTAATTTTATCTAATTCAGGTTTAATAGGTGTATAACCTAATTTTTCTATGGTTATACTATCCATTGCGGCGGTGTAAAAGTCGCCGACTCTACGTTTTACCGAACCTGCAGGGGCAGATTTATCAGCGGCAGCTTCTTCTACCAACGTTTTAACTGCGTTGATGTTAAAATCGCGTAGTTGATTAAAGGTTCCCCAACGTGTTTCTTTGGCCGGTACTGGGTTTTTCTTTACCCAATTTCCGCTGGCGTATTGGTAGAAATCGTCTCCGGGCTTAACAGAAGTGTTCATGTTTGCCGGATCAAGATACTTTTGTGTTTGAGCATTTGCTGTAAAACTTGCGGCTAGAATGCCCAAAGCCGCAAAGTATTTTTTCATGTTTTCGTATTTCATTCGCTTAGTAAGTTAGCTAATAGCGAAAATTAGGAAATACAGCTTAATATTTGCACAATATAATAGAAATATTACTTATAGAACCAGTAATAAATTTTGGCTAAGCCGAGGCGTCTAATAAAGTCAGAAGGCGAGAAAATCTCTTTTATCGATTTCATGGTTGCAGTTTTAATATGTTATTAACATTTTTTAACACAAATTATTGTGCGAAATTCATTTTTTTTCTTATTTAGATTAATTTTTTATAGCGCTAGGAGCTGAACCTCAAGTATACTTTTTGCTTATAGCATTTTATTCGTTTTTTTTGCTACGAAAAACTTAATTGCTATTTTTTTTAGTATATTTGATTGATGATGGAAGTGAAACCATATAAAAGTTTAGACGAAGAAAACAGTCCTGTATTGAAGCTGTCTGACATTGATTTAACACAAACATATAGCTATGCTAGTTATTTAACATGGCTTTTTGATGAACGAGTTGAATTGATAAAAGGGCAAGTTTTTGAAATGAGCCCAGCACCATCCCGCATTCATCAAAAAATTTCAATAAATATTTTAAACCCTATTGTCAATTTCTTAAAGGGGAACAGTTGTGATGTATATGCGGCTCCTTTTGATGTTCGTTTTCCGAAAGAAAGCAAAGCCGATAAGGATGTTTATACTGTTTTGCAACCCGATATTTGTGTGGTTTGCGATAAAAGTAAGCTCGATGATAAGGGCTGTGTTGGCGCCCCTGATTTGGTTATAGAAATTTTATCCCCCGGCAACAATAAAAAAGAGCTCTTACAGAAATACGCCATTTATCAAGAGTTTGGCGTAAAAGAATATTGGGTGGTAAGCCAAAGCGATAAAACAGTGTTAATCTATACCCTTAATGATGGGAAATACTATCCATCAAAGTTATTTACCCTAAGCGAAACCATTTGCTCATCCGTTTTACCTGGTTTTGAGTTAGTTTTAGATGATGTATTTGAGGATGCCCTATAATCCAGAAACCTATTTTAACTTTTAGCTTTCTCAAAAAGATGGAAAAAATGTAATTATGCATTGCCGTAGAGTAAGGACGCATGTCGTTTTAATTTTTTGTCAATTAAGCTAGGAACAATTTAATTCATATAAAAGACAATTAGATGAATGCATTATGGAAGAGCGAACAGCAGATTTTAATTCTTTGCTCTTTTATCTGTATTCTTTTTAAGCTTTCAGCATAAAAAGCTATTTTTGTGCTTTTATAAAATTTTCATGAGCATTTCCACCAAGTACAATCCATCAGAAACAGAAGATAAATGGTATAGCTACTGGCTATCAAAGAAGTTTTTTCATTCAGAACCCGATGAGCGTGAGCCATATACGATAGTCATCCCGCCACCAAATGTTACCGGTGTGTTGCACATGGGGCACATGCTTAATAATACGATTCAGGATGTGCTTATCCGTAAGGCGCGCATGCAAGGAAAAAATGCCTGTTGGGTTCCGGGTACCGATCATGCTTCAATTGCTACCGAAGCAAAAGTTGTAGCCATGTTGAAAGAACAAGGGATTGATAAAAAAGATCTTTCACGCGAAGACTTTTTAAAACATGCCTGGGAATGGAAGGAAAAATACGGCGGTATTATTCTAGAGCAATTAAAAAAATTAGGTGCTAGCTGCGATTGGGATCGTACACGCTTTACCATGGAGGATGATTTATCGGAAGCGGTAATCGACTCGTTCATTCACTTACATAAAAAAGGATTGATTTATCGCGGTATCCGTATGGTTAACTGGGATCCGAAAGGAAAAACAGCGGTATCAGACGAAGAAGTTATCCGCAAAGAAGTCAACCAAAAATTATATTACATCAAATATTTAATTTCGGGTACAACTGATGAATTTTTAACCATTGCAACCACACGTCCGGAAACGATTATGGCCGATGCCGCCATTTGTATCAATCCGAACGATGAACGCTTTACGCATTTAAAAGGCAAAAAAGTTTTTGTACCCTTAGTAAATCATGAAATTCCTGTTATTCTGGATGAATACGTAGATGTAGAATTTGGTACCGGTTGCTTAAAAGTTACACCAGCGCACGATTTAAACGATTACGAACTAGGCGTTAAACACAATTTACCGGTTACCGATATTTTAAACGATGACGGTACCTTGAACGAATTGGCTGTAATTTTAGTAGGCGAAGATCGATTTGTTGCCCGCAAAAAGATTGCTAAAATGCTCGAAGAAGCTGGACATTTAGAAAAAGTTGAAGACTATAAATCACAAGTAGGTTTTTCAGAACGTACCGATGCCGTTATCGAGCCTAAACTTTCGATGCAGTGGTTCGTGAAAATGAAAGAATTGGCACAACCCGCTTTAGACGATGTGTTAAACGGAGAGGTAAACCTAATTCCAAATAAATTCGAAAATACTTATCGCCACTGGATGGAAAATGTACGCGATTGGAATATTTCGCGTCAGCTATGGTGGGGACAACGTATCCCGGCTTGGTACGACGATAAAGGAAATTGGGTAGTAGCTAAAACAAAAGACGAAGCTTTAGAAGAATTCTGGAAAAAGAAACATTTAGATGAAACGTGTTCGGAAAGCGATAAAGTTGGATTTAAACAACAGCTAGCACCGTTTTTACGTCAAGACGAAGATGTAATGGACACCTGGTTCTCGTCGTGGTTATGGCCAATTTCAGTTTTCGATGGATTTAAAAATCCCGATAATAAAGACATAAACTATTATTACCCAACAAACGATTTGGTAACCGCACCTGAAATTTTATTTTTCTGGGTAGCCCGTATGATTATGGCTGGACGCGAGTTTATGGGCAAAAAACCATTTACCAACGTGTATTTAACCGGTATCGTGCGCGATAAATTGGGTAGAAAAATGTCTAAATCATTGGGCAATTCGCCTGATCCGATTGGTTTAATCGAAAAGTATGGAGCAGATGCAGTACGTGTAGGTATGCTGATGTCATCGCCGGCAGGAAACGATTTAATGTTCGACGAAAGCTATTGCGAACAAGGACGTAATTTCGCTTCTAAAATTTGGAATGCCTTCCGTTTGGTAAAAGGATGGGAAGTTGATGATACCTTAGAAAACCCGAATAAACAATCCATTTTATGGTTTCAAAGCCGTTTCAACGAAGCATTAGTAGAAATTGAAGATAACTTTAAACAATACCGTTTATCGGAAGCGCTAACCACCACGTATAAATTGGTGTGGGACGATTTCTGTGCTTGGTATTTAGAAATGGTTAAACCGGCGTATCAACAGCCGATTGATGGAGAAAGTTTCCGTGCCACAGTTAAGTTTTTTGAACAAATCATCAAATTGCTTCACCCGAATATGCCGTTCATTACCGAAGAGTTATGGCACGACGACTTGTTCGGGACCCGCGATGAAATGGATTGCTGTATTGTGGCTGAGTTTCCAAAAGTAGGCAGCATTGATGAGCAATTATTAAAGGATGTTGAGGTCATTAAAACCTTGATTGCTGAAATAAGAAATGTACGTAATCAAAAGCAAATTTCGCCAAAAGAGGCGCTTCCATTGAGCATTAAAGTAAATTCGGATATCGATTACACGAAGTGGCTTAACGTGGTGTATAAGCTTGCGAATGTTTCGGAAGCAGAAATTGTGAATGATAAAGTAGCCGGAGCAACCGCCTTCATGGCCGGTAAAGATGAATTCTTTATTCCGCTTTCAGAAAATATTGATGTGGATGCCGAACGCGAACGATTAAAATCCGATTTAGCATACTTACAAGGTTTCTTAAAATCGGTTGATGCCAAATTAAGCAACGAGCGTTTTGTGCAAAATGCCAAACCCGAGATTATTGCAAACGAACGTAATAAAAAAGCAGATGCTGAAGCTAAAATTAAAATTATCGAAGAAAGTTTGGTTGCCTTAAACGGTTAACAAAATTCCATAATGAATTGAAAAGGTTTTGCAGATTAAATTTTGCAGAACCTTTTTTTTGAAAAGCAAGATCCGTACAAGAGAACTTCCTGAGCTCCCGCTATCTGCTTTACTTGCTGCGCTGCGTGTTCGCTGCTATCGGGTTTAAGTTGAAAAGCAAGAAGTCAAAAATTCGCAAGAACAACGTACATCCGTTAAGGAATCAAAAAAACGTATTCCGGTAGTTCCTCTACAAACTGAAAACGCCCGTTGTTACAATCTATTTTTGCATAAACATGTTGCACACCATTGGTAAGCACTATCCAAGGAGCTTGATGGATAGAATTATAACGCAATGCTTGGTCAAAAACTGTTTGATTTATTTTTACTTTCGGCGCTTTACATTCAATTAAAACCAATTTTTCAGCTGCGGTATTGTACACTAAAATATCGCTTCGCTTTTGAAGTTCATTTAATTTAAGGCCGCCTTCTAATTGAATAAGGGTTTTCGGGAATTTTTTCTCTGTAACTAAGTATTGGATAAAATGTTGACGAACCCATTCTTCTGGGGTTAATACCAAATGCTTTTTTCTAATTTCATCAAAAATAAAGTAAACTTCCTCTTTTTGAGTGAGTTTAAAAGGGTATGGCGGAAGATTTAAAGGGGTTGGATTAAACATTAGATGAGTTGAACGTGTTATTCCTGTTTTTTAGTTTTCAAAGGTACTATTTCTCGGTTCATTTTATCAATTTAGCTTCGGCCTAATCTAATTTAAATTGTAATTTTACCCTTCATGACTGCAGCCGAAATAATTAAAGATATCAAAGCCCGAAAATTTAAACCCGTGTATTTATTGCATGGGGAAGAAGCTTTTTACATCGATCAAATCACCGATTATATTGAAGAAAAAGTACTCAGCGATGCTGAAAAGGGATTTAATCAAACGGTTCTTTATGGAAAAGACACCGATATGGCGACGGTTTTAGGTGCGGCAAAAAGGTACCCGATGATGTCGGACGTGCAGGTGGTGATTGTTAAAGAAGCCCAAGATTTAAAGTGGGCCAAAGAAGAGGGAAATAGCAAAGAGGCAGAGTTTGTGCAAAGTTATTTTGAAAAACCTTTGCCTAGCACCATTTTAGTGCTGGCCTATAAATACGCTAATTTTGATAAACGCAAGAAAATCTACAAGGCCATTAGCAAAAGCGGGTTGATTTTTCAATCAGACTTGGTAAGGGATTATAAATTGGTGCCCTGGATCGAAGAGTTTATTAAGGAAAAAGGATATAAAATTGATCAACAGGCATCGGCCTTGATGGCCGAATATTTGGGTACAGACCTCTCAAAAATCGCTAATGAAATTGAGAAGTTGATGCTGAATGTGCCCAAAGACGTTGTAATTAGTACAGATTTAGTACAAAAAAATATTGGGATTAGTAAAGAATACAATGTATTTGAATTGCAAAAGGCGATTGCGGTTCGCGATGTTTTAAAGTGCAATAAAATTATCAATTATTTTGCTAGTAATCCGAAAGCTAATCCGATGGTGATGGTATTAGCCAATTTGGGTGGATATTTCACCAAGCTTTTGCGCTACCACTATCTGCAAAATAAAGCCGATGCGGCATCCGCTTTGGGAATCCCGCCATTTTTTGTGAAGGACTATGAATTGGCAGCAAGAAATTTCAATACCGGAAAAGTGTTTCAAGTAATCAGCCTACTCCGTGAATACGATTTAAAAAGTAAGGGCTTAGATAGCACCGGAAATGTAGACGATGGCGAGTTGTACAAAGAATTGGTTTTTAAGATTATTCATTAAGATTCGCAAACAGGATAGTGCATAACACCTTTTTTTAATTGATTCGATACATTTGGTACAGCCACTGAGCTGTTTTGTTTAGTGATAATTTCTAATCAAATGATCAAAAAAATACTACTCTTAGCAGTCCTCTCTGTTTGGATTGTTGCTGCCTATGCCATCAAAAATGTACCGTCCGATAGTGTTCAGCTAAAAGCTCCCTTTAAAATGCCGGCCGTAAAAGTACCGCTTTTTAAAGGGGTACCCATTTTTTCTATCCTCGATTTTGGTGCAAAAAAAGGAGACAAAGAAAAAAATATGCAGGCCATAGCCAGTGCAATTGATAAAGCCAATGCAAAGGGCGGTGGGATTGTTTTTATCCCAGCAGGAGAATGGCTAACGGGTAAAATACACCTTAAAAGCAACGTTAATCTGCATTTAGAAAAAGGAGCGGTGTTGCTATTTTCCGAGAATCCGAATGATTATTTACCAGCTGTTCACACTACTTGGGAAGGTATGGAGTGCTTCAACTATTCGCCGCTAGTGTATGCGTACAAGTGTAAGAATGTGGCCATCAGCGGCGAAGGCGAATTGAAAGCAAAAATGGATGTTTGGAAAACGTGGTTTACCCGGCCAAAAGGGCATATGGAAAGCATCAAGCGCTTGTATTTAATGGCAATGGATTATGTGCCGGTTGAAAAGCGTCAAATGGTTAATGATACGGCCCATTTGCGACCCCAATTTATACAGTTTAATCGGTGTGAAAACGTTTTGTTGGAAGGCGTTACCATCACCAATAGTCCTTTTTGGACCATCCATCCCTATCTTTCAAAGAACATAACCATACGGAATATAAAAGTATTTGCACACGGTCATAACAACGATGGTGTAGATCCAGAAATGAGTCAACAAGTGTTAATTGAAAATTGTATTTTTGATCAAGGTGATGACGCTATTGCCATAAAATCGGGACGAAATCCTGAAGGTTGGCGGTTAAAAACACCTTCCAAGAATATAATCATACAAAATTGCCTCGTCAAGAATGGACATCAGTTAGTGGCTATAGGTTCTGAACTTTCGGGAGGAATAGAAAATGTTTGGGTACACGATTGTCGCGTGAAAGAAGGTGCCAAGCTGAATCATTTTATTTTCGTCAAAACAAATGAACGCATGGGCGGCTATGTGAAAAATGTGTACGCGGAGAATTTAACAGGAGGTAAAGTTGAAGAAGGTATTCTAGGGATTGAAACAGATGTTTTATATCAATGGCGAAATTTGGTACCAACTACCTTACTCAAATTAACACCCATTAGCGATGTTCATTTGAAAAATATACAAGCGGGCGAGGTAAAGTTTATCAGTAGGGTTTTAGGAGATAAGCGACTCCCGGTTCAACGTATTTCGCTATCGCAGGTGAAGGCTACCAAAGTATTGGGGAATCCATATGTGACCGAAAATGTGGTGGCTTTTACAGGTAATTAATCTTGATAGAATATTGTGTAATTGCTTGTAATTGGTTAATTTAACCTCCAAAATCAATCAACTATTAGTCGAATTTTTTATGCTTAAAGGATTAAGAACAATCGTTTATTATGTGGGCGATTTAACGCTTGCGAAAGAATGGTATAGTAAGGTTTTTGAAATAGAACCGTATTTTGATGAGGAGTTTTATGTTGGCTATAATGTGGGTGGTTTTGAGTTGGGTTTAGATCCAGATGACTCCGTTTATAGCGACGGACACAAAGCCATTACCTATTGGGGAGTAGATAACATTCAAGAGGCTTTTGCACGTTTTGCCGAATTGGAGGTAGAAGTGCATCAAGAACCTACCAATGTAGGTGGAAATATTTGGTTAGGCAGCATTTGGGACCCTTTTAACAATGTAATCGGCATTATTGAAAATCCTGATTTCGTATTAAAAGCCTAAAAAAAAATCCTAAGTAATTTTGTATTTCAATTACTTAGGATTTTATGTATATTATTTTGTTTTGTGCGAATCGACTATTCCTGTTATAAATTGATAGCCGCCGTATAAAATTGCACCCCAAAAGAAGAAACCGATATCTGCTAAGGTAGCTGCAGCACCTGCAATTAGGAATAAACCGCCGTAAAAAACATCTTTTTTAGCCTTTGTTTGGGAAGCCTGCTTAATTTGTAGTTCCACATTGCTGACCACTTCATCAGCATCTGATTGGTTAATACCTTGATTAATGAGCGCGGCAATGGCTCTGCTTGGAGAATATTTTTCCATAACCAATAGGTTGGCCGCGTAGTCGTAACTTTCGTTAAGCGTTAGTTGAGAAGTTGAGGTATTCATAATGCGGGACGATAAAAATTTACTGATTTTTTAGTTATTTGAGGTTAATTTAGGGGCTTGGCATGTGCATTAATTAATCAGCTAATAATTCTCTGATTCAGTTTTTTGGACGATACAAAAGTCAAACTCATTCAAAAAGAATGATGTCTTTGTAATACAAAAATATGAAGGGTCTTTGGTAAGGCCTGTTTAATAGAGGACTGCTGTGTTTTCGTTTATACTTGGTTAGTGTGAGTGCGTTAACCAAATTTTATATTAGTCTTTGTTTTTGTTGTCGTTTAAATTATACGTTTGTAAGTTATTTTAGTTTGATTTAAAGGTTGTTTGGCCGTGTTTGTTATCCTAAAATAGAAATCTAAAAGGTAAATCCAAAATATTTTTCAATTTTTTTTATCTAATTTTTTTTACAACATGTCTTTTTGGTGGTTTTAATACTTAAGATACTGTTAATGAGTGCTTTAGTTGATTTTTGTCAGCGGGTGATTTTCACGCAAGATTACTACAAATCTGATAGATTTTACTGCAGCTCATGTTGAGGCAGTATTTGCGTGATTCACGCTCAAAACCAAGCAGTCCGTAACCTTTATTATTCAGTCGATTCTGCACGATTAAGTAGGGAATTTGTGATTATGATGAATAGATAGTTAAATACGTTTAAGAATGGGTTTACAAATGGAAGTGCAGCCCAGTAAGTTTCTAACTTTTTGGGCTGCACGATGATGATCTTTCTGGATTTGCTTATTTTTGGTTTAATTCCGCTTGAATCTCCTCCTTAATAGCTGTGTATTTTTCTATTAGATTTTTAGAAATTTTAGTAGGCATGTTTTTTAGGCTTTTTAGTTTAAAAGATAAATAAATACAAAATATCCCTGCGCATACGAACGCCAAAGCAGTCCAATACACCAATGTTAAACCTGCGAATAATGGATTCCAAAGTAGTAAAAATGAGAATAATACGCCTAGAATACAGATAGCCATCAAATTGCCCCAATCTTTAATCCCGTAATTTTTTAATTCAAGGGCATAGCTTATTCCGCCTGCCGATCTAAAGAGGATTAAAAAACCTACATAAAAAGGTAAAGTAGTGATTGAAATTGCTGGGTTAATAAGTAAAAGAACCCCTAATAGCGTTGTGAAGAGGCCAAAAATGAGCGTCCAGCCCCAGTTATCAAGTTCATTTCGATTCGAAATTGAAAAAATAATCTCCGAAATTCCGGAAGCAAGAAAGGTAATACTAAATAGCATCGATAAAGTAACGTATGACTCTATTGGCGTATAAAAAGTGTAAATTCCAGTACAAGTAAAAATTAATCCTACAATTAAAAGAAGATACCAGTGTTGTACAGTGGTTTTGATGGTTTTAAAGAAATTGTTATTCATAGTATTTATTTTAAGGTGTTTATGATTAATATCTTGCTTTGAACCAGCGTTTTATGCAGGCAATTTTTTAGATTCTTATACTGTAAATGTACTATTTGTGCGTGAATATCATTTGGTTTTTTGTAGGTTTTTAATTATTAATTTAGTCTGTTTAATTTGTATTATACTTGCTGATTTTTTACTTAGAAGTTGAATTTGGTTTGAAGGATTAGAAGAAATACACTTCAGTAAGGAATGTCTCGGGTTTATCGTTCTGTTTTATTAGTTTTGAAAATAAAAACGAAGAAAGAACAATGAATCATTGGTTAGTAAAAAGTGAGCCTTTTAAATATAGCTGGGAAAAATTTAACGAAGATGGACGTACTTTTTGGGATGGAGTACGGAATTATCAGGCGCGCAACAATCTTAAAGAGATGAAGGAAGGCGACTTAGTGCTTTTTTATCACAGTAACGAAGGCAAAAACGTTGTTGGAATTGCAAAAGTGGTACGTGAGTTTTATCAAGATCCTACCACCGATGACACCAATTGGGTGGTGGTTGATTTAGCTCCGGTGCAAAGCCTTAAAAATCCGGTTACTTTAGATCAAATAAAGAAAGAAGAAAGTTTAAAAGATATTTCATTGGTTCGTCAAGGACGATTATCTGTAATGCCGCTAAAAGCAGCAGAGTTTGATAAAATACTAGAAATGGGCGCTTAAAAGCGCCTTTTTTTTGTGTAAGTGTCTCCGGCTAGTTTATAAAGAAACAATTAATGTGGATGCGCATCATCGGCCACCGGTTTGTTTCCGCTTAATGTTAAGCCAAGGGTCATGATAATGCTCGAGCCAAGCACCACTAAAAATAAAAACGGTGTGCCTATGTCGGGCATTTTTAAGGCATCTGGCAGGTTGAAATAGAGTAAAATGCTAATCAGTCCTCTCGGAGCAACATATACCACTGGCGATATATTTCCTTTCTTAAATACCTTTAAAAAGAAGAGGCGAACCAAGTAAATGCTTATCAGAATAATCAATCCATTAATTAGAATAATTTTATCGTTTAATTCGTGAATGCTCATCGTAAAGCCAAAAATTACAAAGAAGAAGGTGCGTAGAATGAAAGCACTTTCTGCCGATAATTGATACAATTGCGATAAATCTGCGCTTAAATTTTTATACAAAAAGAATCCTCTAAACCATAAATTTTGAATGGTATCGGCATTGTTTAGAAATAAGCCTGTACTTAAAATCAAAACCAAAGACGATAGGTGATACGATTGGCCTACGGCATACACCAAAATTAAAATCGAAATAATTAAGAAAAATTTTACGTGATGCGCCAAACGACCCATAATGTATAAAAGTACTACACAGGCAATAGCCGATAGGATGAAAATTAACGAGGTGTTGATTCCTAAACTTACGAAAGAACTAATAGATACCGATGGGTTGCTTAGCACAAAGTTGAACGCAATAATGCCTAAAATATCAGAAAATGAAGACTCGTACACCACAAATTCTTTATCGCGCTTATTTAGGGCTGAAGCGGATGGAATGGCAATTGCAGAACTAATCACACTAAAAGGAATGGCGTTGGCAATACAGGTGTATAAATCGCGATGCGAAATTTGATAGATAACCAGCGTAATAATCGTAATGGTGGCCAATAAGATGGTCAGAGCGGAAAAGAAAGCACTCTTTATGACGGTGTTTTTACGCTTGTCGTATTTTAGTTCAAGTGATCCCTCAAAAACAATCAAGATTAATCCAACGGTACCTAGTGTAGGTAAAATGGACAGAAAGTTAAAGGTTTGAATATGTAAATTATCAACCATTAAACGTAAGCCAATACCCAATAGCAGCAGCAATAAAACAGAAGGTATTTTTGTTTTTCCGGCAACTAAATCGAACAAATAAGAAAAGATTACAAGTCCGCTTAAGATGATAAGAATGGTATATGTAGACATTTAGTACAGTTTAACTATACGCTAAAATAGCATTATCTCTTCAAGAAGCAAGAAAAAAAACGAGGAAAACTAGGGTTTAACAAACAAAGCCTTCAGTTCGCTGGCATCTTCTGGTTGTATTTTTCCACCCAATAATAAACGCAATTGACGACGACGTAAAGCGCCTTCAAAAAGTTCAATTTCTTCTGGTGTTTCTGGAATTAATTCCGGAACAGGAATGGTGCGGGCACTTTGATCAACCGCTACAAAAGTATAATAAGCCTCGTTACTTTTTTGGCGTGCACCGCTTGGAATATTCTCCGACCACACGTCTAAACGTACCTCAACCGAGGTGTTGAATGCTCGGGTAACTTTTGCTTCAATGGTAATTACATCGCCCAATTTAACTGGATGCTTGAAAGAAACATTATCAACAGAAGCGGTTACTACAATGCGGTTACAATGTTTTTGTGCTGAAATAGCCGCCGCAATGTCCATCCAGTGGAGCAAACGACCGCCCATTAAATTGTTTAACATATTGGTATCGTTGGGTAATACCAATTCGTTCATTATCGTGAAACTTTCTTTTGCAAATTTCTTCTTTTGGCTCATAAGTGACCGCAAAAGTACGTAAATGGCTTATTAAATACGTATAATTTTCGAAAAATGAGTATTCATGATACTTTATTAACAAATGGACGATTGTTTCGCTAGGGCTTCCGAAACTTTTAGTATCTTCCTGTGTTGTAAAAGCTAAACTCTACTGCATGCAAAATCAATTACTTATCCAGTATTTTCATTGGTATTATCACGAAGCACAAAATTTATGGACGAAGGTTGCAGCTGAGGCCGAGCATTTAAAAGAATTGGGTGTAACAACGGTTTGGCTTCCTCCTCCGTATAAAGCCAGCACAGGCGGATATTCTGTAGGCTATGATGTGTACGATTTATTTGATTTAGGAGAGTTTGATCAAAAAGGATCCGTAAATACAAAATACGGCTCTAAGGAAGAGTACCTCAATGCAATTGCAGCGATGCATGACCAGCAAATATCCGTTTTAATTGATGTGGTTTTTAATCATAAAGCCGGTGGTGATGAATTGGAAAAAATACCCGTTAGAACTGTTAATGAGGAAGATAGAAATCAATTTACCAGTGATGTTTTTGAAATAGAAGCTTGGACAAAATTTACCTTCCCCGGTAGAGCAGGGAAGTATTCGGAATTTATTTGGGATAAAGAATGTTTTAGCGGGATAGATTGGGCGGAAGACTTGAAACAAACGGCAATTTACTCCATTCAAAACGAAGCAGGCGAAGGCTTTGAAGAAGTTACTTCTACAGAATTTGGTAATTACGATTACTTAATGTTTAACGACATTGAATTTCGTAATGAAGCCGTTAAGAACGAATTGAAGTATTGGGGCGAGTGGATTATAGAGCAAGCGGGTGTGGATGGATTTAGGCTCGATGCGGTTAAGCACATCAACCCCCATTTTTTGGCCGAATGGATTCATCATTTGAATTCCAAGTTTAATCGCGAATTTTTTATGGTTGCTGAAAATTGGGATATTAAAGATACCAAAGGTCAGGAAGCATTTATCGCTATCACTAATGGAAATGCTCAATTGTTTGATTCCCTATTGCATCATAATTTTTATTTGGCGAGTACCGAAGAATTTGATATGCAAGCACTTTTTGAGAATACCTTGGTTAAAGTGCATCCCGATTTAGCTGTTACATTTGTAGATAATCATGATTCGCAACCCCTGCAAGCATTAGAAAGTTATATCGAATTTTGGTTCAGACCATTGGCTTATGCCATTATTTTGTTGCGTTTGCAAGGTATTCCCTGCTTGTTTTTCCCCGATTTATATGGTGCGGAATACGAAGATAAGGATGAAGGAGGAAATCAAGTGACGGTAGAATTAATCGGATTGCCCGAACTGGATAACCTTTGCCACCTGCGTGCTCATTTGGCTTATGGTGAGCAGATTGATTATCTGGACCATCCGAATTGTATTGGCTGGACCCGTTTGGGCGATGACGAGCACCCTAACAGCGGATTAGCCGTGCTATTAAGCAATGGAGATGAAGGAAGAAAGCGTATGAAAATAGACGAACGTTTTGCGAACCGGACGTTTATAGATGCAATGGGCTATCGTCAAGACGAAATTACACTCAATGAAAATGGTGAAGCTGAATTTTACTGCAACGCCAAAAGTGTATCCGTTTGGATACTTAAAGAAGCCTAATTTTGCATAGATTAGCTATTATTTTTTGCTTTCTGTATCGCCTATGGCATTAAATCCAACCAAGGTATCCCAGCGGGAACCCGGTTTGCGGTAATACACAAAAATTTGATACGTGTTTAAGGTTTGAAAAAATGAACCCTCAAAAGAGCGTGTTTCAATTTGCTTGGTGTTTTTATCAAGCCAGGCATATTCAAAATCGTATAGGCCTTGCTTGAGTAGGATGTTTTGGTAAAATTGTTTCTTGCTCGAATCATAGATGAGTTTATTTTCATCGCTTAGCGCATAATTATTAAAGCGACCCACTACATATGCATCCCCATTGGAGCTAGGTGGAGTAGCGTTTAAGGTAAACAACACATTCATGTATTCGGATTCCGTTTTACTATCCCGTTGATCGGTATTTTGAATGTAATAGTTGCCATTTTCATCAAAGTTATTCACGAAAGTATTGCTGTTGCGCGATTGATCGGCAAACAATTGAACGGTTACAGATTGATTATCTTTAAAAATTCCTTGAACATGATCGGCTTTATAGCGCAAATTCCGCGTATCAAATTTTCTAAATTCATTGCCTGCCCAAAAATCATTCGTACTTAAATCGTTATAAACGAGTTGGTTTTGACGAATGAAGGCCGGTTTGCTGGTAGTGACAGCTGTATTCGGATCAAAATTTTGCATGATGACCGTTTTGATGTCCTGGTAGGGGTTCGAAATCTGCATTGCATAATTCAGGGTAAAATTTATTTTTTGCTTGTAGTTTCGGCTTTCTACTTGCATGGAATTACCAATGGTAGCTGCCACGGCAATTTGATTATCTAAAATGTAAAAACGTTGCGAAATAACCGGTTTTTTTAAATCGCCATCCAAATACACTTTTAATAAATAATTGCCACTAATTTTCGGACGTATTTGCGTGTTCGGTAGCGATATTTCGTAATGGGTATATTTTCGAAGGGTATTAACTGAATAACGATAATTGATTAATCGATCGTCGTTAAAACTTTCTAGGTAATCTAAGGTGGAAATGCGCGACGGTTGCCAATCAGACGTGCAATGTTCAATTGAATACCAATAATTCTTAGTGCCAGATTCTAAATCGTCAAAGGCAAATGTTAAGCTTTCAGCTGAATTAAGCTGAATAATAGGAATAGATTGCTCGCTTAAGCTGTTGTAGCACTGTACCGTTTTAATGTACGGTTGATACACTTTATTTTCATATTGAAAAGTTGTGTTTGATTGGGCGATTGCGTAACTAGAGATGAAAAAAAGAAATAGTGCCAGTATTTTTTGCATGGCTAAAGCTACTGAAAATTATGAGCACTGAAAAATAGTGGGGCTTAGCTTGTTTGAATAGAACAAGGAACTGAAAGTAGAATTTGTGTCTTCCACTTTCAGTTCTCCTTTGATATTAGCCCTCTAATTCCATAATTTGAGTGGCCAATTCTTCCCATCGATTTTGAGCTGTACTGAGTTCGGTTTTTGTTTGGGTGTATTTTCCATTTACTTCCGCTAATTTATCAGCTTTGCTATACACGTTTTCATCGGCTAATTCTACTTCAATGTTTTTTACATTTTGTTCTAAATCAGCAATTAATAACTCTACCTTTTTTAGCTCTTCGTTTAATTTTTTTAGTTGATTGGCCGCGTTTGGACTAGCTGGTTTCACTGCAACTTTTTCCTTTTCAGGCATTTTAACAGGAATAGGTTTTGAAACAGGGATGGTCCGTTTGCTATTCCATTCTTCGTACTCGGCATATGTTCCGGGATACGCTTTAATTTTCTCTTCTTCGATAAACCAAATTTTGTTGGCTACATTATCCAGGAAATAACGATCGTGGGATACTGCGATAAAAGTACCTTCAAATTGCTGCAATGCCTGAATTAAAATGTTAACCGATTGGATATCCAAATGGTTGGTTGGCTCATCCAGAATTAAGAAATTGGAGTCAGTGGTGAGTGATTTTGCTAAAGCAACCCGCGATTTTTCTCCTCCGGATAAAACTTTAATCTTTTTGAACACATCGTCACCTGTAAATAAGAAACAGCCTAAAATGCTGCGTAATTCCGTATCAGAATGTTTTGGCGCAAAGGCCTGCAATTCTTCTAAAATAGCATTATCTAAGTGCAACGATTCTAATTGGTGCTGCGCAAAAAAGGTAGTGCTTACATTGTGGCCGGTTTCGCAAAAGCCTTCAAACTTTTCTGTTCCGGCGATCATGCGTAGCAAGGTAGATTTACCTTTACCATTGGCACCAATAAGGGCTATTTTATCGCCTTTTTCGATGATGGCTTCTGCATCATTTAAAATATGTACATTGGGATAGCTTTTGTTGGCATGTTCTATACGAACGACATGACGCCCCGATTGTTTAGAAAATTTAAAGCTAAAGTTAACGGTTGGATTTTCGTCGTCTACATCTTCTACACGTTCCAATTTATCGAGTGCTTTCATCCTCGATTGTGCCATTTTAGCTTTACTCGCTTTTGCTTTGAAACGCTCAATTAAACGTTCTTCTTGCTTAATTTTGGCTTGTTGGTTTTTAAATTCGCCTTTTTGGATCTCACTGCGTAAGGCTTTCTCTTCTAAATAAAAACTATAATTGCCGGCGTATACGGTAATTTTACCTTTGCGCGATTCTGCGGTACGGTTTACAATTTTGTCTAAGAAATAACGGTCGTGCGATACAATTACGATAGCACCTTCAAACCCCATTAAATAGTTCTCTAACCATTTGATAGAAGGTAAGTCCATGTGGTTGGTAGGCTCATCGAGCAATAGGATATCCGGGTTTTGCAATAATATTTTAGCCAGCATCACACGCATCCGCCATCCTCCAGAAAAGGTGTTTAAGGGGCGTAACTGATCGGCGCTGCTAAAACCTAAACCTGCTAAAATTTCATTTGCACGGTATTCGATGTTGTAGCCATCCAATGCTTCAAATTCCTGTTGCTTATCGCTCAGTTTATTTAAAACTTCTTCGCTATAATCGGTTTCTATCTTTTTTAGTAGCTCTTCAATTTCGTCGTGCAATTGATTTTGGCGTTCGAAAGCCTCCATTGCAACGTGTAAAATAGTATGATGAGAATCGTAAGAAAGTAAATCTTGGTTTAAGTAGCCAATTTTCAAGTCTTTCGACATGGAAATAGTGCCAGAAGTAGGCGCATATTCACCTACTATTATTTTTAAAAGTGTGGATTTTCCGGTGCCGTTTGCGCCAATTAAGCCAACTCTATCGCCGGGTTTAATATGCCAATTTGCATCATCGTATAAGGCTCTTGAACCTATTAGGAATGTTAAGTTATTTATTGAAATCATTTCGGCTGCAAAAGTACGAAAATTAACGTGTTCTTTTTAGGAAATTCAAATGGAGAAGGATGGCTAGTGTACAGGGGAGGGTTTGTATATATTTCTATAATGATTTGAGTTTTAAATAAATAGACACATCGTTGAGCAATTTGGTCAATTTATTTTGCTCAAACCTTAGAATATGTTGTTTTTATTTGCATTAAAAGCTGTAAATACTATTCGGCACGATATATGTGGAGTTTCAATGTTTGTCAATTTGGACTCTCGTTGTTCTATATTGATAATCATGATTAAACACTTAAATTATTTATCTATCACCTTAAAAAAAACAGTATGAAAAAATTAATTTTTACTCTCTTTGCAGCTGCAGCATTTGCAGTATCTGCTAACGCTCAAATTCAAAAAGGCAACGTCATGTTCGGAACGGAGATTTCAAGCATGAACTTTGGTTTGGATAGTCCAAACTCATTTAGATTTAATTTATCTCCAAAAGCCGCATGGTTTATTAATGATGGTGTGGCAATTGGGGGAGAAGTAGACTTTGGGGTATATACACCAGGTAAAAACTTGGGAACTACCGTGAATTACGGAATCAGTGCATTAGGAAGATATTACGGGACAAAAGCCGCAACAGATGTGGTAAAAAACTCACGCTTTTTTGCTGAGGCAACCGCAGGTATTTCTGGGTTAAATGTTTCAAATGGAGACTCAACCAATGGTTTAGGCTTTAGTTTTGGGCCTGGTTTCAGTTATTTCGTAACCCCGAGCTTAGGTTTAGAAGCCTTAGTAAAATACAACGGTGTGTTAGGTTTTGGAAACAGTGCTTACGGGCATAATCTTTCTTTTGGATTTGGTTTCCAAATTTATTTGCCAGGTAAATCAACCATGAAAAAAGTGGCAAAAGATGTAAACTAATTTCTATTACATTTTTTAAAGAAAACGGGGGTATGTCGAGAGATATATCCCCGTTTTTGTGTGGTTAAAACAAAATCAATTTGAATTGAATGAAATAGATTGAAATATTTTGCATATTTGACCAGTGAGCATTTCAGTAAAAAATCTATCAAAACACTATTCTTCACAGAAAGCAGTTGATTCCATTAGCTTTAACGCAAAACCTGGACGTATTTTAGGTTTTTTGGGGCCAAATGGCGCAGGCAAATCAACCACCATGCGTATGTTAACAGGTTATGTGGAACCTACATCGGGCGAAGCCATAATTGGAACGAATAATATCCAAATAGCAGCGATTGAAGCCAAAAAACACATCGGATATTTACCAGAGAACACCCCTTTGTATGCTGATATGTATGTAAAAGAGTATTTGTCTTTTGTGGGAGAAGCGTACTCCATTCAGCATTTGCCAGAACGTATAGCCGAAGTGATCAAAATGGTTGGCTTAACGCCGGAGCAACATAAAAAAATAGGCATGCTCTCGAAAGGGTATCGTCAACGTGTTGGTTTAGCGCAAGCCATCATTCACGACCCTCAGGTATTGATATTGGATGAACCCACTTCGGGCTTAGACCCCAATCAATTGGTAGACATTCGTGCGTTGATAAAATCTTTAGGTAAAGATAAAACGGTTGTAATCTCGACACACATCATGCAAGAAGTGGAAGCCATTTGCGACGATATTATCATCATTAATAAAGGGAAAATTGTGGTGCAAGATACTCTGGAAGGGGTAAAAAATGCACATCAGAATGCTTCTCTTGAAGATATTTTTAGAAAATTAACCGCTTAATTTCGATGTGTAAATTTTGTTTATCGCTGATTTTGTGCGTTTTTTTATTATCCGTTAAAAGCTCCGCACAAAATAGCAATATCGGTTTGGGCGCTGAACTTGCATTTCCATCTGGAAACTATGCCAATGTTTCATCGATAGGTACGGGAGCCTCGGTTAAAGCCGATTTCGGAATTGCCACTAATTTTGCCTTAACAGCAAATATTGGTTTCATGAATTTCTTCGGAAAGACGAATTTTTATTTAAAAACGCAAGATTTAACCTATATTCCTTTAAAAGCTGGCTTGAAATATTTTTTCAGTGAAGGTTTTTATGTAGAAGGGCAGTTGGGAGCTTCCTTACCGGTAAAAGATAATCAGAAAACACTTTTCGTATGGTCGCCAGGTTTTGGGACTTTTTTGCGATTGCCTGGGAAAAACAAACTCGATTTAGGTATTCGTTACGAAGGATGGAGTGGAACCTATGGCAATATTCCTCAGCTAAATTCGACCACGACCAATGGTTTTGCAGCTTTACGCTTTGCATACGTATTCGCTTTATAGTCGTTAATTATTCTTTTTTGTGGCTGTTTTTGCTCATTTGAGTATTAAATGGGGAAGGATTGTCGCATTTTTTTTGCCTTCTTTTTATTTTGATAACTCATTTTTTTTGACTTGCTCTAGTTAATTTACTTATTTTAAGTTGATTATGTCTTTCTTATTTGCGTGTTTGTAATACTGGCATAGCTCTTGAATACATTGGCGCAATAGGATTTAGACCTGGTTAGTTTAATTCTTAGTTTTTACATTTGATAAATAGGAGACTCTAAAATTCTATTTTGGTTAGTTTGGACCCTGGCATCATCAGCCAGGGTTTTTTAGGCTTTTATCACTTTAATATCCTATATTAATTAGTTAACTTCGGCGTTTTAAATTATATGTACGCAGTTTTTAAACGCGAATTATTTAGCTTTTTAAGTTCAATGGTAGCTTATATTACCATTGGTATTTTTCTCCTTGTTTCTGGCTTGTTGCTTTGGTTTTTCCCCGATACATCCATATTAGAGTACGGTTATGCCGATTTAGGCGGCTTTTTTAGCCTCGTGCCTTATCTGTTTATGTTCCTCATTCCTGCCGTTACAATGCGGTCGTTGGCAGAAGAAAGACGAGAGGGCACCTACGAGCTATTGGTTACAAAACCTATCACCTTAACGCAAATCATTTTCGCTAAATATTTGGCGAGTTTGGTATTGGTGTTGTTAGCACTACTTCCAACGTTTATTTACTATTACTCTTTATGTCAACTGGGTTTACCGCAAGGTAATGTAGACGGTGGTGCGGTTGCGGGTTCTTACATCGGTTTGTTTTTGTTGGGTTCTGCCTTTGTTTCTGTGGGGATTTTTGCTTCCTCGTTAACAAAAAATCAGGTAATTGCCTTTGTTATTGCCGCCGCTTTATGTGCTTTTGCTTTTCTAGGCTTCGATTATACCAGTCAATTAATCGCTTTGCAAAAAGTAGAAGGAACCATAACGAGTTTGGGGATCAACGAACATTATTTGTCTATTAGTCGTGGTGTACTCGATACCCGTGATTTACTTTATTTTATCAGTTTTTCAGTACTTTTTTTAATAGCAAGTAAAATGATGATGGGAGGGAAGAAGTAATGAAAAACAAGCAAAATTTAGTACGCTTTTTATTGGTTTTAACGGCACTGGTTTTACTGAATATAGGTGGGCAGTTTTTGTATTATCGTTTTGATTTTACCGGAGATAAGCGCTTTACCTTAAACGATAAGACCAAAAATATTTTAGAGGAAAATACAAAGCCAATCCGTATTACCGTTTTTTTGGACGGAGAATTGCCACCTGCCTTTAAACGCTTGCACGGTGGAGTAAAAGATTTATTGTCTGATTTCAAAGCGTATTCAAAAGCAGATATTAAAGTAGTTTTTGAAGATCCTTTGGCGGGTTTAAGTGCTGTTGAACAAGATACGGTGTTGTATAATTTATCGCAAAGCGGGATAGAAGCTACACGAACAACCTTAAAAACAGAGAGTGGAACCACCGAAAAAATAGTGGTACCAATGGCGATGATTGAATG
Organism: Pedobacter paludisoli; assembly: GCF_052344095.1. Classification (GTDB taxonomy): domain Bacteria; phylum Bacteroidota; class Bacteroidia; order Sphingobacteriales; family Sphingobacteriaceae; genus Pedobacter. The sequence goes on from NZ_CP179926.1 coordinate 121,747, forward strand.
TGATGGGAAGCAAATGCCTATTAAGATTCTTCAAAATTTTAATTCTATTGGTAGTTTTGAAGATAATATTAATCGGTCAATTGAAAACCTGGAATATACTTTTACTTCGAGTTTGAAAAAGGTGATAAATGGGAGCAATCCGCGAATTGGCTTTACCGAATCGAATGGTGAGCTTTCTGATTTACAATTGAGCGATGCCTTGAACAGCTTGGCCAATAGTTATGTGGTTGGGCGTATTGATTTAAATACGATTACAAAGGAAGGTTTAGATAAACTTAGTACGCTGGTAATTGCTAAACCAACAAAACCCTTTACCGAAACAGAGAAATACAAAATAAATTACTTTGTAATGAAAGGTGGCCGTGTGCTGTGGAGTATTGATCAAGTTCGTGCGGAATTAGACAGTATGGGCAAAGGTTCGGGTCAAGTGATTGTGAATAGCCAGTTGAATTTAGACGATATGTTGTTCATGTACGGTGCCCGCATCAATTACGATGTTTTGGCCGATTTAAATTGTGCCGAAATTCCGGTAAGAACTGGGGGAGGTCAGATGCAATTATTTCCATGGTTGTATTATCCGGTTTTATTGCCAGATACGGCGCACAGTCTCGTAAAAAAAATGGATGGCATAAAAGCAGAATTTCCAAGTACGGTAGATACTATTGGCATTAAGGGGGTGCGAAAAACAATCTTGCTAACCAGCTCAACCTTTAACAGAGTGTTCTCAACGCCAAAACCCTTTAGTTTAGAGATGGTGGCGCAACAGCCTGAACCGAAGGAGTTTTTAAGTCCTGTTAAGAATGTAGGGGCCTTGCTAGAAGGGAAGTTTCCTTCTGTATTTGCAGGACGTCCGCTACCAGCGGGTATTGTGCAAGCCTATTCTACAGAAAGCTTGAGCAAAGAAGCCAAAATAATTGTACTAGCTGATGGAGATCTTTTTAAGAATCAAGTCTCTGAGAAAGATGGAACCCCGTTTCCATTGGGTTTTGATCGCTATTCGCAACGTACCTATGGAAATAAAGCATTGTTGTTAAATATTATCGATTATTTTACTGATGACGATAATTTAATCGCCTTGCGGAACAAAGAAGTGACCATTCGATTGCTCGATAAAGCGAAAGTTAAACTCGAAAAAACAAAATGGCAGCTCATTAATGTCGTATTTCCCTTATTATTGTTAATATTCTTTGCAATTTTTCAACATTATTATCGCAGATATAGGTACGCTAAATAATTTTTCTATTTTTGAAGAAGACTAAATACTATCATGAGATTTATTGTTTCCACATCGACTTTACTAAAACACCTACAAACTGTTAACGGTGCTTCTAGCAGCAGTACGGTTTTACCTATATTAGAAAATTTCCTTTTCGAAATTAAAGATGGTAACTTAACCATTTCAGCTACCGATTTACAAACCAGTATGACCACGGCTTTAGCGGTTGAATCGAAAGAAGAAGGGAAAGTAGCGGTACCATCGAAAATTTTATTAGATACACTTAAAACGTTACCTGATCAGCCGATTGCATTCAATATCGACGATGCTACTTTAGCAATCGAAATTAGCGCGGGAGATGGTAAATATAAATTAAGCGGAGAAAACGGAGATGATTTTCCAAAAATTCCGGTTGTAGAGAATGCGTCATCGGTAAACCTACCAGCTTCGGTATTAACAGAAGCCATTACCAAAACCATTTTTGCAGTAAGTAACGATGAGTTGCGTCCAGCTATGACGGGTGTATTTTGTCAATTGTCGCCTCAGCACATCACTTTCGTGGCAACCGATGCGCATAAATTGGTGCGTTACCGCAGAATGGATAGCAAAGCTGATAAAGCCGCATCGTTTATTCTACCGAAGAAAGCTTTAACTTTGTTAAAAGGTGCGTTGCCTTCAACGGATATTAATGTTTCAGTTGATTACAATGCAACTAGTGCATTCTTCAAATTTGATAACATCAATTTAGTATGTCGTTTAATTGACGAACGTTATCCTGATTACGAAGCGGTAATTCCAGGCAACAATCCAAATAAATTAGTTGTAGATAGAGGGTTGTTCTTAAATACGCTGCGTCGTGTGGTAATTTTTGCGAACAAAACCACGCATCAAGTACGTTTAAAAATCAGTGGAAGCGAATTAAATATTTCATCAGAAGATTTAGATTTTGCGAACGAAGCGCATGAGCGTTTAAGCTGCCAATACGACGGCGAAGATTTAGAAATCGGTTTCAACGCACGTTTCTTGATTGAAATGTTGAATAACTTAAGTGGCGACGAGGTTACATTGGAATTATCAACGCCTAACCGTGCCGGTCTTTTAATTCCTCAAACCAACGACGAAAACGAAGATGTTTTAATGTTGGTAATGCCAGTTATGCTTAATAACAGCTATTAATAGCTTATAAAATAGGATATGAAGATGGCTTGGTTTTTTACCAGGCCATTTTTTTTTCAATCCTATCAAGCAGCATCGGTTTTTTCACATACAGTTTTCGATACCAGGATTTCGTTTGGCTTAAAGTAAGCAACAAGTAGTTCCATCTACCATTGATATTTAATTGGTAGTTTGTAGCATTCTCGTATCTTTACACTTTAAACTGTCACCGTTATTCATGGAAAACAAAAAACAGCGTAGCATCATCCGAATTATTTTACTTTTTAGCGTTATATCAACGATATGGGCCTGTAGTAAAAGTTCAAACTACATCAAAGGAGATGCAAAAGTTCGTGTATTTAACGTAGCCTCAACCGATACCACACAATTGTTTTTTTTAAACGGCGCCGCTTTGGGTACTCAAACCGTTTACGGAACCAATAGCAGTTACATTGTGGTAGCAGGAGACTCAACTTATACGGTTTCTGCCAGAGATTTCAATCTTGAAAAAGACAGTGTATCCTTGCCCGGACAAACATTTAAATTGGGTAAAAACTATTCGGTCTATTTCACAAAAACAAAAGATAAACGCGAAAATCAGTTATTGGTGACATTAGACGATGTGAAAACCATTTTAGATAGTGCAAAACTTACATTTTACAACTTAGGCTATACACTGGGTGCCAATGTACTTATTTCAGATGCGGGTAAAGCTTTTGCCGATTTTGAATTAAAGTATGGTGAAAGTGCTTTTCGTAAAGTGAAGGTAAATAAGAATACCAAAATATCATTCAGTCTCACCGCGCCTTCGCCAACCAATCCTGCTCCTGAGATAAAGAGTTTAGATAGTACAGTAATCACTAATAATAAAGTGTATACGGTGGTATTGGATGGAACAAAAGTGGGCGATTTGCATAGAATAATCACTTCATCAAATTAATAGTTTAGACCTAAAAAAATAGAACCTTTGGAAATTATACAACATTTAATCGATTTCATTTTACACATCGATAAACATCTTGCGGAAATTGTAAATCAATACCACAACTTAACCTACTTTATCTTATTCCTGATTATTTTTGCCGAAACAGGTTTTGTAGTAACTCCTTTTCTACCAGGCGATTCATTGCTTTTTGCGATGGGTGCTTTGATTGCAGGTGGGGCTACAGGCTTAAGCATTTGGGTCATGTTTTTCATTCTTATTTTTGCGGCTATACTCGGAAACACCGTAAATTACAAACTCGGAGGCATTTTAGGTGCTGGAGTTTTCAAGGAGGGAAACAAGATATTAAAACTAAAATATTACGAGCAATCGCACGAATTTTTTGAGAAACACGGAGGGAAAGCGATTATTTTTAGTCGATTTTTACCAATTTTTAGAACCATTGCACCTTTCGTAGCTGGGATTGCTAAAATGCCATTTGGACGTTTTACGTATTTTAATATTATTGGAGGTGTTAGTTGGATTTTCTTGCTTTTATTTGCCGGTTTTTGGTTAGGACAGATAGAAGTGGTAAAAAATAATTTTGATATCGTAATTCTGACTATCGCTGTTGTTACTTTTTTTCCGGCTATTTGGGCTGCAATCAGAAGTCGCTTTAAAACGAAGTAATTGATGGAAATTGGGGATTTATTCATTCGGCAATAAATCCTCAATTTCTTTAAAACTCTCGACCAATTATACGGCCTTCCTTGTACTTTTGCTCTATCTGCTTTTCTTTTTTCTCCTCCTCTTCCAATAGTGGGATCTTTGTCAGGTTTTTAAGTATAGGTTGTCCGGCGTCTACCCAAGCGGAATACCAATAGGAACCAATGGCAAGGATAGATGCACGCATTTGCCTTTCTACCATGTGATCCATTTGATCGTGATATGCTTTCGAATAGGCGTGTGAATACTGCTTGAGCAATACATTGTTTCGCTCCGAAAAACTATACTTTTTATCACTAGGAAAGGCTTGGCTTAGCGCTGCTTCAAATTTCAAAACGGTATCAACCAAGGTATGCGTATGTTTTACAATTTTCCAGGCTTCTTTCAATGGGTTTTCCAGGTATTGGGCTTTGCCAACCACAAAATTGTATTGCGTGGAAAATAATTCCGGTAATCGGCTTTCCCAAAAAGCATGAATGCCGACTTGATTGCTTAGCTGGCCATTGTGGTTTGCGGTGGTATGCAAAGGAACGTGCGCATCGCCAATGTAATGACCTAAATCAGCGGAGTATTTCAGGATTTTAAGCGAATCATGGGTTTTAAATGCTTTCACTAAACTGTAATAGGTGCGTTGGATTTGCCAAGGAACAATACCATCGCTGTTCAGTTTCTTACTACCGTATTTAGCCACTGCATCGTTCCATTTTTCAGGGATGCTGTCGATATTTAACTCATAGTTCTCTACATCCAAATAATGCCTCGGAGCTTCTAAAGTATCAGCATAGCGCCTTTTATCGGGATCTACGGCATGCTCAGTAATGTATTTAAGGTTCTTTTTGTAAAAACCTATCATTTCCGATGGTAAGGTAAAAACCGCCAATTGGTTAATTCGCTGATGGGCAAAAAATCCCCAAGAGGTACATAAAAATAACGGGATGATTAAGGTTAATAAAAGTAGTATTTTCCGCATAGACCTTAAACATGTTATGAATAATATTGCTGCAGGCATTCCTTGCAGCTTTAAATTTTACACGCCAAATTGTGTTAAGTGATGGTCCAAATGTTTGTAAAACATGTTGTTCCATTCATCCGCTGAAAGACGTCCAAAGGAATGAGATTCTTTTCCGTCAAATGCACGTTCGCCAATAAGTTGTGTTTGTTTAATGAATTCAATTAATCGAGCTTTCTCGTCCTCGAATTTACGTTCATTCACAATCAGAAAGGCGGGCGCTGTGCGTATATTCTTTTTAAATGGTTTATCACCTACGACCGTACTTTTTGCCAGTAATTTAATCAAAAAGCCCATAAAAGCGCCCGGTTTAGGATGCTTGTCGGTATACACCATTTCGTAGGTCACGTTGCAATGTGCTAACATTTGAGCCACATTCATCTTTCCCCATAATGCCGTACTAGTGGTGTTTAATTGGTTAATGCGACCAATTACTTCATTGCTTGTCTCTACTAAGAAAATATTTTTCATAACAACTGTTTTTTGAGCGAATTCAATAGGGAAAGAAATCGAATATAGTTAATAAATTAAAAATAAAACACCTTAAAAACAGAAAAAACAACCCACTATGAAATTGAGTTGTTTTTTCTTGATTCTATTTCGGAATTTTTTTTGTTGCTATTCTATTTTTTTACCTTTCATGGCTTGACCAATGGCTGCATCCATCACACGTTCGGCAAAAGGACGCGTAAATTCGTTTAGTTCGTCTGCTTTCTTCAAAATTACATCTTTTTCAGCAGTGCTTAAAGCGACTCTTAATGCTTCAATATGCTCTTTGGTCTGGGCAATTTCTGCTTCCGTTAAAAATTGTGCTTGTTTTTCAATAAATCGTTCGGCAGTATAGAGCAATTGTTCGCCCTCGCTACGCGCTTCAATTAACATGCGTTGTGCTACATCGCTTTTGGCGTGTGTGATACTGTCAATTAACATTTTTTCGACGGTATCATCATTCAGTCCGTAGCTTGGTGTAATTTCAATTTCTTGTTTCACACCTGAGCGTAATTCAATGGCTTGTACGGTTAAAATACCATCGGCATTTAGCAAAAAGTTAATATCCACCTTTGGTAAACCAGCAGGCATGGCCGGAATTCCTTTTAAATCGAATTCTGCTAATTTTCTATTTTCCTTCACTAGATCGCGTTCTCCTTGAAAAACGGCAATTTTCATGTTTACTTGACCATCAATGGAGGTTGTATATTGGCGACCGGCTTTGGTTGGCACTTTGCTGTTACGTGCAATAATGACATCCATGAGTCCCCCCATGGTTTCAATGCCAAGCGATAGTGGCGTAACATCTAACAACAAAATATCAGAGCGATTTCCTGCTAACACATCTGCTTGGATGGCTGCACCCAATGCAACTACTTCGTCGGGATTAATATTGTCTTGTGGTTTTTTACCGAAGAAATTTTCTACTTGTTTTTTTACAAAAGGCGTGCGGGTAGAACCACCAACAAGAATAACCTCGTCAATCGAATCTACGGTTAACTCGGCGTCTTTAAGCGCGTTCTTGCATGCTGTGATAGTTTCTTCAACTTTGGTAGCAATTAAATCCTCAAAGGTTTGTTTATCTAGCGTACACCAAATTTCACCTACTTGTTCATTGTATAAGCTTTGATTTGATAACGCCTTTTTGGCTGCTTCGGCCTGTAAACGTAAGGTTTGTGTTAAAACAGCATCTTGTGCCAGTTTTTCTTTGTCGAGATTGTTTTTTTCAATCCAGTAATTTAAAATTGCGCGGTCAAAATCATCGCCACCTAAGTACGTATTTCCATTGGTAGCCAATACTTCAAAGATTCCATTTTGAATTTGAAGAATGGAAACATCAAAAGTACCACCTCCTAAATCGTATACGGCAATGGTTTTTTGTTGCATGGGATCTAGTCCGATGCCATAAGCCAGACTTGCAGCGGTTGGCTCGTTAACAATGCGCATTACATCTAAACCGGCAAGTTTTCCCGCATCGCGAGTTGCTTGTCGCTGGCTATCGTTAAAATAAGCAGGAACGGTAATTACCGCACGATTAACCGGAGTTTTTAAGGCATGTTCGGCTCTTGCTTTTAGTTCCTTTAGAATTTCTGCTGAAAGTTCGATAGGTGTATAAAAGCGGTCGCCAGCCTTGATTTTAACCAGTGCATCGGTATCGTCATCTATGATTTTGTACGAGAAAATATCTTTATGTTCCGCAACATCTTTATACGAGCGACCTAATAAGCGTTTTACCGAAAAAATCGTGTTTGCGGGGTCAGTCGTTAAAAATTCTTTGGCTTCATTTCCAACAAGCGCTTCGTTCTGACTATCAAAATGGACCACCGAGGGAACCAATAAGCCTTTGCCAGCATCGTTAATTACTTGTGGATTTTTTTCCGGATTGATGAATGCAACCAAACTATTGGTGGTACCTAAATCAATGCCGACAATGATTTCTTCTTGTTGTAACGAACCCGTAGCGAGGTTAATTGATATTTTTGCCATAGCTGCAAATTTACAATATTGTTTAAAGCTTTTTAGACTGAAATGTTTTACTGTTGTAAAGTTTAAAAAATTAGGGGCTTGGTTATGAATAACTCGTGTAGCCCAGGTTACTTGGTCGATTTTTTGTTTTTTTGTTGAATCCAGAGCGACATGTATTTGGTGCTTTGCGCGCTGTGGTGTGCTAGAATTTGGCCGAAAAAATTGTTTTGACGATGCGCGGTAAGTTCTAGGAATAGTTTTTCTACGCGTTGCATAAAGTCTTCCTTCACATTGTTTTTCGCATAGCGATGATTAAGCAGCTGGATACCGTTTTGTTGTGCTTGTTGCCAGGTTGTTTGATCTTGATACAGTTTGACAGTTTTCTCCATAAAAAGCGTTACATCCTGTTCGATAATCCCAGCCCAAGGAAGGTCTCCTTTCATGGCTTCCGCACCGACAGGTGTAGTGGCCGAGGGTGTGCCTGTTTGCATGGCATCGATAAATTTTCCTTTTACACCGGCTCCAAACTGAATCGGGGCTAATAATATGCGGTGTTTGGCGATGGTTTCTCGTGCATTTTCGGCTCTTCCTTGCACCAAAAAACGTTCCGTTTTATTGCTGAGTTGCAAGGCTTTTTGGGCGGCATAGGCTCCGTAAATGTGTAGGCTTACACCCGGCATTTTTTTTCGAAGTATTGGCCATACCGTCGTTTTTAAAAATTGGACGGTATTCCAATTAGGCTCATGTAAAAAGTTTCCGATGAAGACAAAATCTTTCCGCTCGGTAAAGGGAACCCAATTCTTCACGGTTTCAGGGGTGATGGCTTCTTCTAAAAAGGGTAAATAATATAGTAAAGAAGAATCAATTTTGAAACGATTTTGCAGCAAGGTCATTTCTTCTTCTGAAATGATTAACGATAAATCGCAGCGTAAAATGGCGGCAATTTCTCGCTTCGCAGTATCTGAAAATAATTCGGTTTCTGTACCTTTTTTATTGGCTTCTTGTCGCGCTTGGCGCAAAAAATGCAAATCTTCGGTGTCTAACATGCGCATCGCATGCGGACATTCCTGTTGTACGCGCCAGCCAAATTGCTCTTCAATCATAAAGCGATCGAACAGAATGATGTTGGGTTGTAATGCGCGGATAAAAGCATCGAAACTGCTGTCGTTTAGTTGTATAGCATGTTCGGTGACTCCGATAGCTGATAAAGGGTAACTAAAATCGCTTTTGGAAGCGGCAGAAGCAAAATGCAGGTCGTATCCTTTTTTAAGAAATAAATCAACTAATTGGATCATTCGTGTCCCTGCTGCCGATGAAGTAGGTTCGGGCCAAACCAATCCGATAATTAATAATTTCTTTGCCATTTCTTCTTATTTTGTGCAAAATAAAGGCTTTTTCGCTTACAATTTTAAAACCGAGCGATTATTTCTAATTTTGGCCTTTGGAAATTTATCAAACCACATGTTAGGATTAAAATTATTGACAGACCCGCGTTGGGCAAATATTGCTGAATCAAATTTGGAAGAAATTTTATCTGATCATGCTTGGTGCGAACAAAAAGCGGCTTCAAATGCCATTACCTTAATTACCCAAAATTCTGAACACCAGGATTTGGTTGATGAATTAACAGCGATTGCCATTGAAGAAATGCAGCATTTTCAGATGGTTATTAACATCATCAAAGAACGCGGGTATACCTTAAGCCGTGAGCGTAAAGATGATTATGTTGGGCGTTTGGTAAAGTTTAGTAAGAAAGACGGCAGCCGGAACATGGCTTTTATTGACCGTTTGTTATTTGCAGCAATGATTGAAGCGCGAAGTTGTGAACGTTTCCGGGTATTATCTTTAAATATCAAAGACGCGGAATTGGCTAAGTTTTATCACGAATTAATGGTATCAGAAGCGGGTCATTACACTACTTTTTTAAACTTTGCGCGTAAGTACAGCACCGATGTAGATGTGGAGAAACGTTGGAAAGAGTGGTTGGAGTTTGAAGGTGATTTAATAAAAAGTTACGGAACGAAGGAAGCCATCCACGGTTAGTCCTTTTTTAACTTCGGTGTTTGGAATTTGTTGCTGAAAACAATTTCTTTTTTATGTATGTTCCAAAGCCAAATAACAATGTCCTGATAGCTTTCGATGCCTTTTGGTTGATTGTTTAGCTTCAAAAAATTATCAAAAGCTTTGTCCATATAACCAAACATTTGTCCGTTGTAACGACGCCAAAATTCTTTTTCAGCTTTGAAATCCTGCAGCACTGCTGGTATTAATTTATCCCGCATAGGTTTATATTCTTGTGGTGCTTTCATTCTAACTTCAAATAACAAGTACCGCAACATTTCGTAATTGGCAGAGTACTGATAATCGATGTTGGGTAAATTGTTTGCCGTTAAATAGCCCAATAAATTAGCCTCATCTTCATATGCTATCCCCAATTGGTGAGCTATTTCGTGACAACTTACGTAGGGTTTTACAAAATTAGGAAGCGCTGTGTTGATATTGGCCTCGCCGGATAGGGGAGTGTAATACCCTTCAATTCCAGCTTTGCTGGTTAAATACGTACTTGAAACCGCCTTTAAACATGGTATTCGATACCTAAATAACGTATTTTCTTGCGCCATGAGTGCATACGCCTCGGACGATTTTTCTTGCAAAAGCTTGATGGTGTACTCGGGTGATTGGGATTGTTTGAGCTTTAAATCGTTTGTTTTTTGTATGAAAAAATCTGTCAATAACAGCAATTCTTTTACATTGTATTTTTCTTTACCAATGCCTAATTCATCGCTGACACTTGGACGGCTGTAATTAAATCCCCAAACAACTTTGAAAAGAATATAAAGCACCAAAAAAAAGTTTATAACTTCAAGAGGAACAATCAATCGATCTTGCTTCTTTAGCTGCTTTCTCCGTATGTAAAAGTTAATGAGCTTATAAAGTACAAAGGCAAATAAAAGGACGTATAGGCTATCGCCTAGGGCAAAAGGGAAGAGAGATGATATAAATCGAAGGCTGGCAGCTATATGTGGATAAATACCTGTTGAGTAATATTTTTGAATAAAAGATGGAAAAAAACCAATAATAAAAGTCAATACAACGAGTAGTAAAATTGCAATAAACTTGGTGTAGACTCCTTTATTTCGATTCATTTGGTAACAAAAGTATGATTTTCGACTATTTTATGTATTAATCTGAACCAAATAATTTTAATGAATCAATATTTTGGAAATGCTTTTGGTTTAATGTGTCAAAGGTTAGATTATGGGCTACAGCAATTGAAGCGATAAATAAATCGGCTTTATCAATTGTTTTTCTTAACGCTTTAAGTGAATTTTGAATTTCCACTGCGGCTAGGGCGGCATCACTACCAAAGGGAAAGATAATAAAGTTGTGCAACATGGCCTTCCAGAAATCTAATTGCTCGTCTTTTGCTCCAACGAATATTTCAAATTCGGTTACGCTAGAAATACATAGCGTGTCAAATGTTTTAGCTAATGAAAATAGCCTAGTTTTTGATTTGTCTTTTTTGCGGAAATAATCTATTAGGATGGATGTATCGACCATTATTATTTGGTCCGCCATTGATTAATTTTTTTTCTATTTTCTTTAATAGCGGCAATTTGGTCATCAGAAAAAACAGGTCCTTTTAATAAGAAATCTGAAAAATTTGAATTGTAATGTGTAAGAGGTTCTTCAGCTGTATAAGCTGTTTGACTAAACAGATGCTTGCCTTTAGATTTTTGCTGTAATACAGCAACAAAATCAGCTACTTCTTGCTTTAAATTGCTAGGAAGAGCTGATATGTTCGAAAATAATTGTAAATCTGTCATTTTTACGAAAAAATAAAGTCTACACAAATATACAGCTTTACCTTATAAATCGCAATCTTTTTCCAATTTTATCAGTCGTAAAACGACCTTTTTGATAGGCTAAATTGCCCGATACAAAGGTATGTGTAATGCTGGCTTGGAAAGTATTTCCATCAAAAGGGCTCCATCCGCATTTGTAAAAATTATTTAGCTTGGTTACTTTCCATTCGTCTTTTAAATCGACCAAAACTAAATCAGCCCAATAACCTTCGCGAATAAAACCACGTTTTTCAATGTCGAAGCAAATGGCTAAGTTATGTGCGGTTTTTTCAACGATTTTTTCGAGCGATATTTTGCCTTGCAAATGCATTTCTAACAAGGCAGGTAAGGCATGTTGTACCAAGGGGCCTCCCGAAGGTGCTTGTGCATAAGCTTGTTGCTTTTCTTCTAAGGTGTGTGGAGCATGGTCGGTTGCAATAACATCAATGTTATTTTCAATAACTCCTTTTAAAATAGCAACTTGATCGGCGGCGGTTTTTACAGCCGGATTCCATTTAATGAAATTTCCTTTGGCCGCATAGTCGCTGTCGTTAAACCATAAGTGGTGTACACATGCTTCAGCAGTAATTTTTTTATCCTTTAAGGGGATGGAATTGTCGAACAGCGCAATTTCTTTCGCGGTAGAAATGTGCAGAATATGTAAACGCGTTTGATACATTTTTGCCAATTCAACGGCTAGCGACGATGATTTGTAGCAAGCTTCAGCACTGCGAATCAAAGGATGCATGTCGATGGTTAATTCATCGTTGTATTTTGCCTTAAACTCGGCTAAATTATGGCGAATGGTTGCTTCGTCTTCGCAATGCGTAGCCACTAAAATAGGCGCTTTACTGAAAATGTTTTCCAAGGTTTTTTCGTTATCAACCAACATATTTCCGGTTGATGAACCCATGAAAACTTTAATTCCACAAACGTTTTTGGCATCGGTTTTAAGAACCTCTTCAATATTATCGTTGCTGGCCCCCATGTAAAATGAGTAATTGGCTAAGGACGTTTCGGCAGCAATGTTGTATTTATCTTGCAGTAATTCTTGTGTTAAGGTGTTGGGAATGGTGTTAGGCATCTCCATAAAAGAAGTAATCCCGCCAGCAACAGCAGCCATACTTTCGGTGAAAATATCGGCTTTATGGGTTAAACCAGGCTCGCGGAAATGAACTTGATCGTCCATCATTCCTGGTAAAAGATATTGGCCTTCGGCGTTAATTTCTTGTGCAGATGGATCGGATAGGTTCTGCCCAATCTTTGCAATAAATCCGTCTTTAACTAAAACATCGGCAATAATTTGTTGGCCTTCGTTTACAATAGTGGCCGATTTTATCAGGTATGTGTTGTTCATGATTCAAAGGTAGGAAGTAGAAAGCTAAAAGTGAAAAGCTAAAAGCTAAAAGGAGGTAAGGTTTAGGGATAAGGTTAAGGGTTAAAGGGGATAAGGTTAAGGGTTGAAGGGGATAAGGTTTAGGGTTAAAGGGTGTAAGGTTAAGGGTTGAAGGGGATAAGGTTTAGGGTTAAAGGGATACGGAGTAAAGGTTTCAGTAAGTAGTGGCAAGTTTACCAATTTAACCTATTCACCAAAACCGCGCCTTTATTGCTATCTTTGCGGCTATGGCTAAATCGTTTGAAGAATTTAAGTTAAACAGGCAAATTTTAAATGCAATTGCCGATGCGGGCTATACCGAAGCTACGCCAATACAAGAAAAAGCGATTGCTCCGGTGTTATCGGGACAGGATATTTTTGGTATTGCGGAGACTGGGACAGGGAAAACAGCTGCTTTTGTGTTGCCTATATTGATGCAGTTAAAGTACGCGCAGGGCGATAGCCCTCGGGCTTTAATTCTATCGCCTACGCGCGAATTAGCGATGCAAATTGCTGAGCAGGTTAAACTTTTTTCTACCTATACCGATTTACGTTCAGTGGTTATTTTTGGCGGAATTGGGCCCAAAGCACAAAAGGAACAAATTGCCAAAGGGGTTGATATTTTGATTGCCACACCGGGTAGATTTTTGGATTTATACCTGACCGGTGATATTGCTACCAAAAACTTGAAGTTTTTGGTGTTGGATGAGGCTGATAAAATGATGGATATGGGCTTTATTGGGTCTATTCACCGTATTTTAGAAGTGGTTCCGCGTAAACGTCAGAATTTATTGTTCTCGGCTACGATGAGCGATTTGGTAAAGAAAATTGCCGGAGATTTCTTGAAAAATCCGGTAGTAATTGAAGCTGCTCAGCAAGCTACTCCGGCTCAAAATGTTACGCAAGCCTTGTATTATGTGCCTAATTTTAAGACGAAAATTAATCTTCTACAACATTTGTTGAAGAACGATGAGGCTTTTACCCGTTTGATTATTTTTTGTAAAACGAAAACGGTTGCCGATAACATTTTTAGTTTTATTGAACGTCGGTATGGTGCCGATAATGTACGTGTAATTCATGCAAACAAAGGGCAGAATACGCGTATAAACTCGATAAATAGTTTTAAAGAAGGAAACATTCGCGTGTTGGTTGCAACGGATGTTGCCAGTAGAGGAATTGATGTGAGCGACGTAAGTCATGTCATTAATTTTGATGTGCCCATTATTATTGAAGATTATGTGCACAGAATTGGGCGTACTGGCAGGGCTTTTGCCAAAGGCGATGCCATTACTTTTGCCACCGATGCAGAAAAATATTATATCCGTAAAATAGAGAAATTAATTCGGCAGTTTATTCCGGTTTTTGAAATTCCACAAGGTGTGTTTATTGAAGAAACACCTTACGATGAGCGTCAGCACATTGCCCGTGAGATAGACTTGCAAAAGCGTAAAGAGGACCCTGATTTTAAAGGTGCTTTTCACGAAAAGAAAAATGCCAAGGCTATTGAACAAAAGGCCCGCGATAAGGCAAAAGCGAAAGCCGGTAAACCAGCCAATAACTTTAAGAAGGGGAAACGTTTCGATAAAAATAAGTAATGAAAGCAAAGATTACGCCTTTAAATATCCTAACAGCCTTGGCTTTTGCTTTGTTCGTGCTCAGTTTTTTTAAAGCGCAAACGGACAGAGCGCCGGTTGATAGTAGTTTTTTTTATCGGTTGATTTTAGCTTGTTTAATTGGTGTTACCTTTATCACAGATTTAGTTTTTCGGTTTAGTTTGAAAACCTTGCGCAAAATATGGCTGGTAGAAACCGTCTTTATTTTGGTAACGGTAATCTTGATGTTAATATTACAAAAATTTGTATAGGCCCGGTTGAAGTATAAGGCGAAATAAGCATCTTTGCAGGCGCAATGTAAAAGGACCATTGATGGGTTCTTTTACACTAAAAATTAGTTGAAAAATGAGAAAAGCAGAAATAAAATTAACGGTTGAATTAGACGAAGGAAATAATCCTGATAACATCCTTTGGGAAAGTACTGATGCAGGAAATAGTGATAAAGTACCTGCAAAAGCGATGTTCTTATCGGTTTGGGATCATAATTATAAAAACACATTAAAAATCGATCTTTGGACAAAAGACATGCCCGTTGACGAAATGAAACGTTTTTTTTATGAAACACTACAAACCATGGGCGATAGTTTTTTAAAAGCAACCAACGAAACCCTCATTGTAGAAGATTTACGTGATTATTGCGCTCATTTTGCTGAAAAAATGGGTATTGTTGAAGGACAATAATCGGCATCCTTTGTGGTGTTTTACGTATCTATTCATTAACCAATCTCAAGAATGTTAGTATTAAATAAATTTTATGCCTGGCTAGGGATACTGTTGTGTACCATAGCAGGTTTTTGCCCGATGTTAAAGGTGCCCCTTAAAGGCAATTGGAACTTGTATCAAAGCGATGCTCGTTTGTTTTTTATTACCTATGGTATTTTGGCCATCGCCTTGCTCGTATTATTTATGCGCAAAATTGCGGGCTTTAGATTCATGAGCTTTGTAATGGCTGTGTGGTACATTTTAAGCATTGGCGCCGTTTATTTTACCGTTAACAATTATACTAAACATGTTTTTGCCAATAAGCTAATCGGTAAAATTGTGCACTACCAATGGGGATGGATTGTCTTACTCGTAGGCGTTTTATTTATGCTCGTTAGCGTAAAGAAAACGCGTTTAGAAGTGAAATAACACGCAAGATTTTAATCAAGCGTGTTATTGACTTTTTAGAAAAGGTGTTTTTTAATTGTTTCCTTTAGGTTTCATTTGCTGAATACCTTGTAGTAGAATATTTCCTAACGTTTGTATATCAGCTGCAGATTTCGCAGCTTTTTGTCTTGCTCTTTCGGCCGCTTCTTCCTGTTCGCGTTTTTGCTGAGCAGCTAATGCTTCTTCTTTTCTTCGTTTATTCTCGGCATTAATTGCTTCTTGTTCTTTTGAAAATAGTGTGATGAAGTACATTTTTGACTTGTCGGTAAGTTTATCGCTGTAGTTGACGATAACTTTTGAGTTTGCATCGTTCGCTAATTTTAATAAGTCGTTTTTCATGCTTTCGTAATAGGCTTTATCAGGCGTACTGAAATAAACAATTCGCGACCAATTTTCGCCCAATTTATACTCGTAGCAAGCGTAGCAAAGAGAATCGGAAGGCGACTTGAAAAAGAAATCATATGGATCGGCTTTTTCGTTATAAAACAATTGACGCGTTGTCCAGTTAACGAATGCTATAGTGGCGTAATTCGCATCTAGGTATGTTTTTAACGCTGCTTTATCCATCGTATAGTAATTATTAATTAGGCTTGCGGCATCGATGGGTGCGGAGTTTGCAAGACGCGTGTTTACATCCGAAATATGGGTTTCAATATTTACTGAAATGTATTTGTATTTGTCGTTTACAGCGCCTTCTAAATGATTTTTACGGTAAATGGTTTCATCTTCCTCTTCTCCTTCTCCTTCATTAGTCCATTCGCTGAAATGAAATGTTTTTTTGAATTTAGTGTAAACCAAAGGGTCTGAAAAAAGGAAATCGAGTTTAGTTAATTTTTTACGGCTATCGCTAGTTACGGTTACCGAGCCTCCTCCTGAAAAGTAATATTCTGTTGTATAAATTCTTACTTTACTCGCTTCATCCTCGCTATATTCTGGGTAAATTTTGGTAGGCGTTTTACAGAGAAGTCTAATTCCTTGATTTTTTAATGTTTGAATAATGCTCATTCCTGTTTCAATCGCACTTTTATGTACCGAGAGGGAATCGGCGTTAAAAGGAGGCACAGTACCTATCAAAGGACTTTTATCGATGCCTGTGAAGCAAAGGTATTGGCTAAAACTCGTTTTTTTTTCGTTATCGCTGTAATCGTTTATAACTACCATGAGATTACTGTTCGAGTAGAGCGTGTTTTGTGCAGATTTATTAAGTAAAGGCCATTTGGTATGCCCCAAAATTCGCTCAAGATTGGTTTTAGTGGTTAATGAAACATTGGATATAGAACAATTAAACTGAACAACCTGATCAGCAGGATTAGAAAAAATGTCCAGCTCTATACCCTTTGTGCAAATAAGTTTGGTTTGTGTTTGCAATAATTTGCCTATTTTTTCGCCATTTTTTGGGTTTTCGTGAATCGTATTTTCGCTTAAAGATTCAATCGTTACGCCCATTACTTTTAGTTCATTGCTCAGTATTTTATAAGCCTGTTCGGTTCCTGAACGAAAAATATCGCTAGCCAGATTTTTAGGAGGAGCTATTGCTTGGGTACTTGGTTTAGCCGTTGTGGTAGTTTTCTTAACTTGAGCATTAGCGGAACTTATTATGCAAAATAGCACAAAAAGCAGTGGTTTGAGGGTGATTTTTTTCATGGCTAGGATCCTTTAATTAAAACCTAATTTTCTCCATAGTTGGAGATTTTAACCTGTGATAAATAAGAATTTCTATTGAGACAGAGCAAAGCTAAGGTTCTAAAGAACTTATATTTTGTTGTTTGAGTGAAGCATAGTGTTTTAAGGATGAAATGTAGTTCGGTTTGAGTGTAGTTTTTACCGATGCGTAAATCATTAAAAGCAAACGATTATTCTTTAATCAATAAATAGAAATGTGCGCACAAAAAAATCCATATTTCACTCAATTCTAATTACTTATTTGGCTTTTTGTGTTAACTTTATTAGGTATCATTCCTCTTCTGTTAATGAAAAAAACAACCCTGAGTTTTCTTTTGGTTTTATGCTTTGTTTTAGCGTTATATCCGACAGTTTTTGGACAAAAAATAATAACTATTTCGGATAGTGTTAAAAGAAGTCGCTTGTTAAATCAGGCAGAATTTGCGGTATCATCAAAGAACAATACTACTTTAGCGCAACTTGATTTCCTCGAATGGAAAGCCTTTGATGATTCGGTTAAATTGGGTTCGGCATTGCCCGATTCTACTTTGCAATATTGGTTGCGGTTTACACTCAAAAATACCTATCCAAGGGATACCATTTTGTTGCTGAAATTGGGCTCTAATATGCAAAAAAGTGTGTTGTACGAACAGCGGGGTAAACAGTTGGTTTTAGTGGCACAAACAGGCTTAGGTTCGCGCATTTCTGATCTTTCTATTAAAACAGATTATTTGAGGTTAAGCTTGCCTTTAAGAGCACAAGCACAACAACGTTTTTATTTGCTTAACCATAAGTACTTGTTTAATCTTACGCTCGCCAATCCAGCAATAGAAACACTCGATATGGCTTATTTAAATAGGGGAGAAGAGCTGCTTTTATCTCCTTCGAGCTATCGAAACGTAAAGTTATGGGTAGCCGGTTTTTATTTTGCTGTGTTTATTTATTGTTGTTTAAAATTTTTCTTTCAACGAAAACACATCGATTATTTATACTATGCACTAGCTTCAATCTCGTTATTTTTACGCTATTCTTTACAGGTTGATGCAATCGTGCTTGAAAGTAGTTGGTGGCCATCAATTAATAACGATTTTATTTATCTCCTATCTTTTGTTCCCCAAAATTTCTTTTACATTCTTTTCTTAATCAATTTCCTATCCTTAAAAGACCATAAATATTTATTTGCTTTTGCTAATTTTTGTTTGCTACAGTGGGTTGTAATGTTGGGGGTGATGGGGCTACATTATGCTCGGCCAGAACTTACCATTGCTACCAAAATTTTATGGATGTATAGTGCGTTGCCATTTTTGGTTTTAACCATATTGTTAAGCTATTATGCACGTCCAAATTCAAATAGAGGATATTTAAAATTTGCTTTTATTGGTTTAGTTACCATTTCTGTTGCATTTACATTTAGCGTAGTGCCAAAATGGATCAATTTAACCTCTTATTTGCCAAATTGGTATTATAGGGTTAACCAATACATCGATTTAATTACAGTTGCTTTTGTGCTTGATACAATTTTATTTCTAACGGCATTAGCCTATCGCGATAAGCAAGGCGAAATTGAACGGATTAATTTAAAACTTAAAAATGCTGAAAACGAGCATAAGATTTTGCGTTTACAGATGAATCCTCATTTTATTTTTAACTGTCTAAATTCAATTAACTTATATATTGAGCAAAATGATAACAATTTGGCTTCTGGCTATTTAAAAGAGTTTTCGCAATTGATGCGTCTTTCGTTGGTTCATTCAAGAGCAGAAAAAATAGTGCTTAGCGAGGAATTAACAGTTTTACGATTGTATTTGGAACTCGAAACCATGCGCTTTAAAGGTAAACTGAATTACGCTATAGAAGTAGATAAGAATGTGGATGTTGATTTTATAGAAATACCGCCAATGCTTATTCAACCTCAAATAGAAAACGCAATTTGGCATGGCTTAATGCATAAAAAAGAAGGAGGCAAAATTAACATCAAGATTAATCAAGATACAATTGCTCAAAGTTTACAGGTAATTGTGGAAGATAACGGTGTTGGAAGGGCTAAAGCAGCAGAATTAAATAGCAAAAATGCTGAAAAGGAAAAATCGTACGGAAGTGTAATTACTAATGAAAGAATTGCGGTTTTGAATCAAAAATTTAATGCCAATACCACCTTGCATGTTGAAGATTTGTACAATGAAAATTATCAACCAATGGGTACTCGTGTTACCATAAATATACATTTGATATGAAATTATTAACAACAATGATTCTTGACGATGAGGAGGACAGCCTGAGTCTTCTTCGTTTACAATTAGAAAAACATTGTCCAGAAATAGGGAGTATACATGTTTTTAATAGCCCGGTAAAGGCTCTTGAAGAAATTGAATTTATAAAACCTGATTTGATTTTTTTGGATGTTGAAATGCCAGAAATTAATGGTTTTAGGTTTTTAGAACAATTACTGCCCTTATCGTTTAGTGTGGTTTTTGTAACGGCGTATAACGAATTTGCAATTAAAGCTTTTAGATTTAGTGCCTTAGATTATTTGGTAAAGCCAATTTACATCGATGATTTAATTGAGGCGGTAAAAAAAGCGGTTAAAGTAGGTAAACCATTAGAATCGCAGTTGAGTGTTTTTCAGCAACATTTAATTGGCGATAAGGTTAATAAATTGGCGGTGAGCTCTTTATCTGGCATCGTTTTTATAAATTTAGACGATATACTTTACATCGAAGCTAGTAGTAATTATTCAATTTTAGTATTGCAAAATGCCGAAAAAGTGATTGTTTCTAAAACTCTAAAGGACGTTCAAGAGATACTAGAAGGAAGAAATTTTTTTAGAATTCACCGTCAATATATTATCAATTTGAACAAGGTAAAACAGTTTAATAAAACCGATTGCTTGTTAACTCTTGAAAATAACAAGCAGTTGCAAGTTGCCCGTATACAGAAAGATAAGTTGATGGAGCGGTTTGGGGTAGTATAAAATTTAAAGATTTTGTGCTGATGTTGTTTTAACTGATCGAAAACGGTTTACGTGTTGGCATTGGAGGGGATTTTTAGCACAAAAGTTTAATCGAAGAACGAATGTTGAACCTTGCACAAATGCCTAATCGAAGCACTTCATCCCCGCTTTTGGCAATACCCGTGTTGAACTTAACACACGGTAGCCTCTATCCCGTTTTTCGTACCTTGCTACTATAAATAAATTCAATATAGTATGGTTACAAAAAAAAGAATCCCGAAGTATCCCGGGTAAACAAGCCCCTTACTCGTGCACAGCACGAAACTATACCTTCAAACTCTTCCTCGCAAAAACCATAGCTAACAAACGGTTCCGTTCAACACTGGTTTCATTGTTCGTGCTGCGCATCCAACGAAACCTTAGCTGTTAGTGGTAGTGCTTCTTTAGGCAATCAGTTTTTTTTTACTACTGCAAGCCCT
This sequence comes from Pedobacter paludisoli, assembly GCF_052344095.1. Lineage (GTDB taxonomy): Bacteria > Bacteroidota > Bacteroidia > Sphingobacteriales > Sphingobacteriaceae > Pedobacter. The sequence continues at coordinate 142,302 of NZ_CP179926.1, forward strand.
TGCTCTTGATTTCGTTGCTTAGCTGTTTTCGGCTTACATAGCATGTTGTGTGAATTAATTTAATTAATAGTCTGTTAGCACAACAGCAATGTTTACATCTTGTTAAGAGACAGCACAATTATTTATTGTGGGCTGTCTCATTTAGGTAATAAGTAGGGATCGCTTGTTCTGATTTCTCAACATCCCACACTATACTTGATACTTTCCATCCGTTAGGTGTTTTAACCAACTGAAAGCTATTTACGCCTCTTTCAATAACTTTGTCCATATTGTTCATGTAGGTTTTGTAAGAGCTAATTCTTTGAGCAATATTTCCGAATTGATCCGTTCTACCATAAATCTCTTCTTCGTAAAAGGATTTAATATAACCAGATGTTACTGCTTTTTTATAGTTATCAATAAATTGGCTCAAAGAAAATATCCCTAACTTGCCTGATCTAAAATTGATAAACTGAGCCTCTGGGATAAAGCAGTTTTGAATTTTATCGTAATTTAATGTTTCTCCTTGTTTAAAACATAATGACTTGTATGCTTCATCAACCGCCTTTTTAATAGCTTCCTCGTCAGGCATCCTAGTCAATGAATTGTCATTGGTAGATGACGATAGTTTCACTTGTGCTTGGCAGGGAGCTAAAACAAAGAATGTAGAAGCAAGCAAAAACATTTTCATGAGAGATGGTAAATTAATCATAGTTCTTATTTTTAATTATTGCTTACTCTATTCGGTTTTCGGCTTTTCCCGTTAATTGTCAAATAGTTTTAATTTATGAAAGTAATCTGTCTACAATTGCCACTAACGTTTTGCTAGTAGGCGCTGGTTGGGATTAAAAATGCGATTTATTTCCATTAAGCACAAATTTTGCAAATACAAAACCGACTTTCAATAAACACCAATACCCAATTTGCGCTTACTAACTGTTGTGCGATGTTTATTTAATGTATTCAGACACTGTTTTTTTGCTATACAAAGAATACTTATAAGGTTTTGTAGATTTATCCTCAGCTATTAGTCCTAGTTTAATAAGTTCATTTAAATCTCTACTTGCGGTCTGTCTTACAATTTCATGTTTTTCAGCGTACGAACTCAAAGTGACATTATTTTTATCTTTTAGATACAAAAAACCTATCAAGTCAGCTTGTCTTTTATTTAAACCTTTTGAAAGTAATTCATAAGAAACAAGATTAGCTTTTTTCCTTTCTTCAAGTTTTTTATCTCGATATTGTATTAATTTTTCAAAAGCTATTCGTATATTTTTTATTGAGTATGATATGAAATAATTTAAATCGTTTTCATCATATTCTGTTTTTAAAAACGCTTTGTCGTATTGCGTCCTAGATTCAAGTATAACTCTTGAAATTGAAATATTATTAACCAATGAATAGCCTTTTTTTAATAAATACCAGTAAAATAAAGCTCTTGCGGTTCTGCCATTACCATCTTTAAACGGATGAATAAATCCAATCATAAAATGTATGACAGATGCTTTTATTATTGGATGAATAAACTTTCCATCATCATTAATAAACTCGCATAATTCTCCCATAAGAGGTTTGACTTCATTCCAGTCAGGTGGAATATGAGCAATTTCACCATCTACATGATCTGTTACATATATTTCTCCATCTCTAAAATCACCTGAATATTTTTCTGCATCTGTATTTGCAGTCATAATTTTATGTAATTCAATTATGATTTTAAAATCGATCTTACTATTTATGAATTCACCAGTGTACTCAATCGCTCTTAAGTTATTGAATATCATTTGTTCTGATTCATTTCTTGGATTTCTTCCAGATTTAAGCATATCTCTTGCTACTTCGGTAGTAGTAGCAGCACCTTCAACCTGAGATGAAGCAACAGCCTCTTCTAATAATGAATTTTTAAAGAATTCAATTCTATCCGATGGGAGAATAGGGTTTTGCTGTAAACCACCCATTAGTTTCAAATCAAAATCATGTAAATTCTTGGAAATATATTCAGAAAGAAAATAGTTAAATGTATAGGTTCCGAAATTTAATTTTTCATACTTAGAAGTTCTATACGTTTTAATTAATGTCCAATTATCATTTTGTGATTCAAATGGCACATCTTTTTTGTATTTAATATCATCCCAATAGAAATACTTCTCATCTGACTTAGCTATAAAATCTCTGAATTCACCTTTCCAAATTTTTTGGAGGTATTCAATGTTTAATTTACATTTTGGTGGTTTTTCAAGTTTCATTTTTAGTCATTGTTAAATTGTAGTTCAAAATTAACAATGTTGTTTGAGGTATGCAAATTTTATGGTAACGAGTTCTGCTGTTAAATATGGCACAACGGCAGTTTGTCTAAAAACCTAAATTGGTTTTAGATTGCCAGCTTTAGGATTTAAATATAGTTGATTTAACATGAGCTCGATGTTGCGCTGACACTCCTTTTCCAATTTCCTTGACGAACGAATACGGTTGAGGTAGCCATAAATAAAAAGCCTCAACAAATCTCCTGGCTGGTAGGCCAGGCGACCGTTATCAATAAAATCCGTCTCGAATCCGTAATCTTTCATGTTAATTGCCGAAACGAAAAGGTCTATCAGGCGGACTTCATTATCTTGACCTACAGCTTGATCCAAACAGAAAAACTCGGTCTGGTTGCGGTCTTTTCCCTTGATGAATTTCATACCGAAAATTACCAAAAACCATTTCGTTGAACCAGAAAACTTATCAATAAAAATGTGGATAACTAGCTGAGGTTTTTAGACAGTTTGACGTTTTGCCGCTTTGCGATGGCGGGGTGTTTTAGCACTAAACTTCATTCTGAGAACTGAACTTTCACCTTGCACAAATGTGTCTGCGAAGCACGGAACCCCCGCTATCGCAAGCCCCTTGTTAGCGGCAGTAAAACTGTTCCTCATTGGTTTGATGTTTTTTCATATACAATACCTTCTCTTGAGTCTGGGTCTCCAATAGTAATCAATATTGAGAAGTGGTCATTCTTTTTCACAATGTCAGCGAAAGTTACATGCTCAATCTCAACTTGACAATTATCTCCAGTCGGACAGTAAACATTCCATTTTCCTGTCTGGTCAATTGTTTTTCCATTTGAGTTTCCAAAATCGTTTACAATGTTGTCGGGTAGTTTATGAAAGTAGAATGTGTTACCTGAATTGAGTTCTAATCTACTGCCGTCAATATTATAACCTTTGTGAATTAAAAATTTCTTTGAACTGCTATTAAGTTCATACACTCCGTAAAGTTCGATGTCAGAAGGTTTGTTCTTTAGTTGTTCGTAGCCATAGTCCCAAGCTGGAAAAATGAGAAACATTGCAGCAAATAGGATGGGAAGCAGAATTGAAAAACCAAAAACTAAATTATACAACCTCTCTCTAAATGCTGACTTGTCTTCCTTATTGAGTAACTTGTCCGCAAGTGGTCCGAGGAAGTAAAACAAGTTTGCGAACCCAATGTAAATCCAAGAACCTATACCTTGAACAATTAAAGCCAAAAGAGAAAAGTTCTTGTGTCCCTCAATTATGAAAATGAAAATGTAAGCCAAAACACCCGAAAGTATCACTCCCAAATTGTATCGTCCTCGTCTTTGTTCCCACCAACTTTTAGGTTTTTGATTACTCATTTTTATTGGTTGTGTTTGTTCGTTTCTTGCACAAAAGGTTCAAATTAGCACTGTCCCATTTATTGCCGCTAACGGTTCGGGGCTTTGCGTTCGGGCGGGTTTCGGAGCACAAAGTTTCAATTTATTACTAAAGTTCATTAGAAGCATAAAGCTCCAAGTTTGCACGTCAGCCCGCCTGACGCAAAGCACTCATGTAAAAGCAGTAATCCTGCTCCATCCAAAAAAGGTGTAGACTTACGTTAATAAGCTACCAAAAAAATTGAATTATGGCAACAGAAACTACTGCTTTACCAAAGCTATTCATTGGTATTGACATTCACAAGAAAAGTTGGTCAGTTCATATCCGTAGTGATATCAGCGACCATAAAAATTTCACTATTCCTGCAGATCCTGCATTACTTTATAATTACGTGATAGGTAATTTTGCAGAACATGAAATTAGTCTAACTTATGAGGCTGGCTGCTGTGGCTTTAGTGCGGCACGTTATTTTATGCAGTTGGGCTGGGAAGTAACGGTTGTAAATCCTGCAGATGTGCCCACCAACAACAAACAATATTATCAGAAAACCGATGCATTGGACTGTAGGAACCTCAGTAGGCAATTGTCCTTGGGCGAATTGAAGGGCATCTTTGTGCCGGATGAGCGTGAAAACGAACTGAAAAGTTTGTTACGCCAACGTGCTGCCATTACTCGACAACTTCGTAGAGCAAAAACACAGATTAAAAGTTTTTTGCTCTACCAGGGCATCAAAATCCCACAAGAACACGATAATCCGAACTGGACAAAATCATTCATAAGTTGGCTGAAGGATATCAAATGGAATTTCCAAACAGGTAAGTTGTGCCTAGATAGCAAGTTAAGGGTCTATGAATTTATTTATGGTGAATACCTGCAACTGGCCAATGAACTTCGTGCCTATTGCAGAAAGCATCATAAAAAGGATTACTATCTATTGAAGAGTATCCCAGGGGTTGGTGGCTATCTTGCCTCGGCACTGATTGCCGAGCTTGGAGATATCAGATGTTTCAATAACGAAGAACGTTTTGCCAGTTATGTGGGGTTTATACCGATGATGCGCAACAGTGGGGCTGTTGAAAACGTTTTCGGGGTAACGCCACGTTGCCGAGGGCTTTTGCGGAGCTACATTATAGAAGCAGCATGGGTAGCGCTTCGCCTTGATCCACAAATGCAGGCTTACTACCGTACCCACATTGGTAAAAACCCCAAAAGTATTGTGGTTAAATTAGCAAGAAAACTATTAAATCGTATCCTCTCAGTAATCAAGACAGAAAATCCCTATCAGATAAATTATCAAAAACCAACTAGTATGACATAAAAAAAAGATATATATCAGGAAAAATAATTGTTAAAAGCTCATTAAAAAACAAAATTTCAGACTACAAAACACGGGTTGTGAAGCATCTCGCTGTCACACCGCAAAGCAGGTAGCTGTTTTTAATCAATAAACCATAGGGGTGCAGGTGGTGTCTTGAAAATAGGCAGCCACACATAGGAGCCTGAGCTTAATGATTATCGAGGTGTTTGAGGAGCATTAATTTAGCCCCCAATACCCATTGTATTGGAATATTTAAACGGAATAATTAACTTGGTTCAAGGAAAACTACTTTACATAGGAACCCGTGTTATAGGGCGTTTTTCTTTTTCGTCCTATTGTTCATTTTCAGCGTATAAAATGTTTTTCGGCAATAGTTCATTTTGCAAATATTTGATTTCAGCCTTTGCCCAAAAGTTAATATTCATTAGCCCCATAGTACCGTTGTCAAACCAATTGCCGTCTCTGTCTTGAATTTGTAATGTCCATTTATACGCTTTACCATTTTTAGAAAACTCTTTAAGCCTTGCAATTCCTGTCAGACCGAAAACAAGTTGATTTAGCATTTCATTAGTTTCGTCCTCGGTGTTGTCAAAGTGCCAATGAAAAGTCCCGAAATGAAGTGTGTTTTCTCTTTCGTCAGTCTGCAGTAGAATATCAAAACCGTTGTCGTCACGACAAAATATTTCAAGTTCGCTGTCATTTTTCTTGTCGAATTTAATGTCAGGATACTTGTTAAGTTTTTCGAGTACAAACTCGATAATATTTTGTTCTGTCATTGGTTTGTGGTCGTCTTTTAAAATGCCCTATAACGTTTTGCAGGTTTAAGTTGAGCCTAATTTAATTGCACCAACTGTCCACAGCACTAAACTAAATAAATGGCTTCAAATTTTCGTGTTCTTGCTTCGCCCGAGGCTTAACTTGAACCTGTTGTTATAAGCCGTTTATTTAGTTTCCATTTTTTCAATCCAATAACGTCTTTTCGGACTGTCTTTTTCCATTTGCTTCCGTATAATTTTGTCAAATGGCTAAATACAAATTCGTTGTAAGTTTTAACACATTCTAAGTTCGGAGCATTGCACCCAAAATCGTAATAATAAACTTGATATTTATTTTCGAAATCCTTGTCCGTCGAAATTACCACTGGAGCAATTCCACCTTGAAGCAATAAAAATAAAGTTTGGTTTTTTAGGTCAGCTTTAAACAGATTTTCTACCTCGTCACACTTTTCAATAAATGTCATTTTTGTCGCTCCGCTACTATTGATTTCTTCATCTGTCAATTTTCGGTTTTGTCCGAATGTCAACTGATTAAGTATAAAAAACAGTAAAATTAGTAGCGTCGCTTTCATTGTACTTTTGTCTCCTAGAATGGCTTATAACTCCCAAATATACGAAGTTTTTTAAGTTTAATTATGTTTGCTTTTTTTTTATTATTTTTGATTAACTTATTGATAATTAATTTATTGTGCTGTTATTTTTTTTCGTGTATTGCGTATAGTTTATGTTTTACTATATTTATAAATTCAATAAGCTATATAAAATTTGCGTATATGAAATTTGAAAGAAAAATGTACCAATTTGAGTTGGGTCAGCATAAAGAAAAGAAGGTGATATGGGTTAAGTTTAAAAAAGATTCAATGCTTATTGCCAATCTTAAAGAGGTAGCAAAAGCGTATTGGAGCAATACCAAAAAGTGTTGGTACGTGCTTGATGTGAAACAATATAGAAAGTTATTCGACTTGCCTGAACATGCAATAGGCGAACAAATGTTAAAAAAAATAGCAGAACCAAATAAGAAACATTTTATACGCTTTAGAGAAACCTTGCAGTTAAAAATGTACAGTAAAAATACCTTGCAAATCTATTGCGCAGCATTAGGGCATTTTTTGGCCGATTTAAAAAATGTAGATGCCGAAAGCTTAAGCCAAGAACGCGTAAGAAGTTATTTTATATATTGCGTTCATGTACTAAAGTTAAACGAAAACTATCTACACAGTAGAATCAATGCGGTAAAATTTTTTTACGAGAAAGTGCTGCACCGCGAGGGCTTTTTCTTGGATATTCCACGACCCAAAAAAGCCAGTATTTTGCCAAAGGCAATAAATAAAAGTGATATCAAGAAAATGTTTTCGGTAATAAAAAACCGAAAACACCTATTAATGCTAAAGCTTTGCTATGGTATGGGCTTGCGGGTGAGTGAAATTGTAAATCTTAAAATAAGCGATATTGATAGTAAAAGTATGCATGTGTTGGTTTCGCAAGCAAAAGGCAAAAAAGACCGCTATGTAAATTTACCAGAAAGTATACTGCTTGAACTACGGCAGTATTATATAGAATATGCCCCTAAAAGCTACTTATTCGAAGGTCAAAGGGCTGGGCAATACACCATCAGGAGTGTTCAGGCGGTTTTTAAGAAAGCGCTAAACGAAGCAAAAATAAATAAACAGGTGGGGATACATAGCTTGCGACATAGTTATGCTACTCATTTGTTAGAGGCAGGTACCGATATATCGTTTATCAAAGAGTTATTAGGTCATAATAACCTTAAAACCACACTCCGTTATACTGCATTGGCAAATCGAATGATCAGTACTATTAAAAGTCCGTTAGATACGATGGATGAGGAATAATAACTTAAAAAGCATTTTATTCCTATTCAGCTATTGTAAAATAATCATTGGCTTCTTCATCCAAAGGAATGTAAATGCGTTCCCATTCACTTCCATCTAAAACTTCCCAGGTGTGCCCAATACCTTTTAAGTCGTTTGCAATTAAGATTATTCCAGGTTCTAAAATAAAAGTATTCCCATTTGTAACGGTAAATTTAAGTTTGCCTTTTATGGTAATCACAAATTGTCGACGAGGCGCTGGGTGGGGGTAATGTTGAAGTAAAATGTCGGTTTTAGCAAAAAAAGAGCGTACATTATTGGGTTGTAATACAGGAATACGGCCTATTTCAAAATCACATTGATCATCGTTGATATTAATTAAGCGGATTGCTTTTAAATAATTTGGGGCATCTACTTGTTCTAAATTCATAAAATTAAAATTTTAAAGCTATTTGTCCTTTTTGTGCGATTGCTTGCTCGTGTTCCAATAGCCATTGTTTGCGCCATAATCCACCGGCGTAACCCACTAACTTTCCATTGCTGCCAATAACACGGTGACAGGGAACAGCGATGGCGATTTTATTCTTGCCATTGGCAGCAGCTATTGCCCGGATGGCAAGCGGTTTATGCGCCGAAAATTGTGCATACGAACGTGTTTCTCCATAGGGGATGTGGAGCAAGTTTTCCCATACGCCTTGTTGAAAATCTGTTCCAATTTGTTTAATAGGGAAATCAAATGAGCGGAGGGTACCTTTAAAATAGTGCTCAAATTGTGTAGCCACCAGTTTGGTAAGTGTATTTTCGGCTAAGGATGGATGATTGCTTTCTGCGAAGGTTACTTCGTGTACAAAATGTTCATCCGCCAGTATGGTTAAAATACCAATGGGTGTGTGGAGGTACGAGGCAAATAAATTTTCCATATACAATAGTACGGGAATGATTTGTGAAATAACAGCTCAATTGTTGGCCAGATTTACACATCTCTTGAATAGGTTAAATTTATACCCCTAGCAATAGTTTTCTGACGCAACAACTACTTAATCTCTGAACTCTTTTTTTATCTTTGCGGCTATGCAATTGGCCAAAGAGGTTAGATTTTTAATCCACAAGGAAATACTGTTAGAGTGGCGCTCAAAATATACCATTAATGGGGTATTGCTCTATGTAGTGTCTACTATTTTTACTTGTTATTTGTCATTTGTTACATTGAGCGACAAACTAGCTTGGAATGCGTTGTTTTGGGTAATTATGTTATTTGCATCCATAAACGGTGTGTCAAAAAGTTTTCTTCAGGAAAATAAAGGGCAACAATTATATAGTTACGTATTAGCAAGTCCGGCGGCCATATTAATTTCAAAAACGATTTACAATACCTTGCTCATGTTGGTTTTAACCACCATTGCGTTGGGATTTTACATTTTAGTTTTTGATACCTTTACACCGCCTGATTTAACCTTGTATTACGTGGCGGTAATTTTGGGTAGTATCAGTTTTTCTACGGTTTTTACCATGGTTTCAGCGATTGCAAGCAAAGCTGGTAACGGTGGAATGTTGATGGCTATTTTGAGTTTTCCCATTATAATTCCGGTGCTTATTTTGTTGATTAAGTTAGCAAAAAAAGCCGTGGATGGTTTGCCATGGGATACGAGTTACGATGATATAGCCATGCTGGTTATTGTGAATATAATTACGATAGCAACCTCGTTGTTACTATTTCCGCATATGTGGAGAGATTAAAAAAAATGCAAATTGTTTAGGCAATAAATAGATTTAGATATATGAATAAAATTTGGTGGAAAATTTTAGCTTCGGTATTGGTGGTGTATACTTCGATAGCAGGTTTATTATTGGGTGTTCCGCATTTGGCAATTTTAAACGAAACCATCCGTAATTTGTATTTCCATGTACCCATGTGGTTTGCCATGATTGTGCTGTTCTCTATATCGGTTTTTTATAGTATTAAATCGTTGAGTTCAAAAAACGAATTGGATGATTTACGTGCGGTAGAAAGCGTTAATGCAGGCATTCTATTTGGTGTTTTGGGATTAATTACTGGAGCTATCTGGGCAAAATATACCTGGGGTCAGTTTTGGAGTTTCGATCCGAAACAGAATTTTGCCGCCATTTCTATACTCTTGTATTGTGCCTATCTAATTTTGCGCAATGCGATAGATGAGGAACAAAAAAGAGCTAAGTTATCGGCTATTTACAACATTTTTGCCTTCCCGATGATGGTGGTTTTATTGTTTGTATTGCCACGCTTAAAAGACTCTTTGCATCCGGGTAACGGTGGAAACCCGGGATTTAATAGCTACGATTTAGACAGCAGAATGCGCATGGTTTTTTATCCTGCTTGCTTGGGCTGGATTTTAATAGGATATTGGGTGTATACCATCCGTTTCCGTATTCGTTCATTAGAAAATAAACAACAACATAATTAAGATGAAAAAGATAGTTTTCTCTCTGTTATTAATGATTATCGGACTGCAATTATTTGCACAAGATAACGGTGTAGAAATGGCCGATACCATGCGCAGCAACGGAAAAATTTACGTTGTGGTGATTTGTATAGTGATTATTTTGCTGGGTTTATTGATTTATCTGTTTGCGTTAGATAAAAGATTAAAAAAAGTAGAAAAAAATAATTTCGATAAAAAATAGGTTTAAACTGTTTAAACCTATTTTTATAGCTGTTTTGGGGTTGTGTGTGGCATACACTAAGTGTTTTTGGATTTTGATAAGTGGAATTTTTTTAGGCAATTTTGCAGCATAACTTATTCATAAAAGAAAATAACTAATGGCTAATATAGCAGACGAAACCAAATTTTTTGCCGATGTGTGCAAGAACTTTGACAGTGCGGCTCAATTTACCAATCATCCAGAGGGGTTATTGAACCAGATTAAAGCGTGTAACAGTGTGTATCGTTTCCAATTTCCTATCCGTCGTGGAAACGGTTTTGAAGTAATTGATGCTTGGCGTGTAGAGCACTCGCATCACATGAGTCCAACCAAAGGTGGTATTCGTTATAGCGATATGGTGAACGAGGACGAAGTGATGGCTTTGGCGGCATTAATGACCTACAAATGTGCTATTGTAAACGTGCCATTTGGCGGTGCAAAAGGTGGAATTAAAATTGATACCAAACAATATACGGTTGCCGAATTAGAAACCATCACGCGCCGTTATACCACCGAATTAATTAAGAAAAATTTTATTGGTCCTGGTATCGACGTTCCTGCTCCTGATTATGGATCGGGTGAGCGTGAGATGAGCTGGATTGCAGATACGTACATGACGATGAATCCTGGGCAGTTAGATGCGTTGGGTTGTGTTACCGGAAAACCAATTGCTTTACACGGTATTCGTGGTCGTAAAGAGGCAACAGGAAGAGGTGTGGCTTATGCCGTGCGCGAATGTGTTGAAGTAGCTGAAGATATGGCTAAAATTGGCTTAACAGCTGGTTTAAATGGCAAGCGTGTGATTGTTCAAGGTTTAGGTAATGTGGGTTATCACTCTGCAAAATTCTTGGCTGAGTTTGGTGCAACCATTGTTGGACTTTGCGAGTTCGAAGGAGCTATTTACAATGCAAACGGATTAAATGTTGATGAGGTTTTTGCACACCGCAAAAGTACCGGTTCAATTTTAGGTTTTCCAGGTGCAAAAGAGTTCAAAAACTCAATGGAAGGCTTGGAGCAAGCGTGTGATATCTTAGTTCCTGCAGCATTAGAAAATCAATTTACTGAAGAAAATATTCGCCGCATAAAAGCAAAAATAATTGCTGAAGGAGCGAATGGACCAACTACTCCTGAAGCAGAAGCCATTTTTACAGAAATGGGTGGTATCATTATTCCAGATATGTATTGTAATGCTGGTGGTGTTACTGTTTCTTATTTCGAATGGTTAAAAAACCTTTCTCACGTAGCTTTCGGACGTATGGAGAACAGATATGCAGCTAATTCAAATGCAAATTTGATTAACACGTTGGAAAACTTAACGGGTAAAACGATTCTTCCAGAGCACCGTATGATGATTGTAAAAGGAGCATCAGAAATGGAATTGGTAAATTCAGGTTTAGAAGATACCATGATTCATTCGTACCACGAGATTCGTGAAACGTTGAAACAAAAACCAGGTACAAAAACATTGAGAACAGCTGCTTTTGTAAATTCAATTGATAAAATTGCTGTATCATATATGAACTTAGGTGTTTGGCCATAAGCTTAACCGATAAGTATATTCAATAAAAATGCCTTGCAATTCAAATTGCAAGGCATTTTTGTTTCTGTGAGTATCAAAGTTAGATCCAAATTATGCAAGAGAATTTTATTTCATTTATACTGCATCACAAATTCAAAAATGCGCTGTCATCGAGCTTAGCAAAACAATCTCTTAAAGAGAAATCTTTTATCGCCTCATTGCCGGCGGGGCAACTTCTTTTACCTTGATGTAAAAGAAGCAAAACATCAAGGCTTGGATCTGTTGTTGAATAAAGCTAGCAGAAACTCGATGGCGATAATTTGAGGCCTTGGCTTCGCACAGTTTCTTCCGCTCGGCTGCAAATTCTCTTGAAGAGTAAGAATTTGAACGTTTCTGCAAAGCTTCTTACTGCTTTCTTCGTCCAACACCTCCTAGGCCGGTCCTAGCATGGGGGCTAGCCGAGCAATTGCCAGAATAAACATGCTAGTAAAACAAACGTTCAAAATGACAGGTATTAACCGAAGTACGCCCATCGATCCCGAATGCTCGGGATGCACCCCAAGCAGCGGAAGAAAACAAAAACAGTAGCAGCAACATTCGAGTTTGTACCACCGAGCCTTGTTCAATTCAGTTTTGTGGAAATAACTAATTGTTGGTTACAAAGCCCATCTCCACAAAACCTAGCGAGACTGTTTTTGTTTTGAGGAATGGCTTTGCGGGCAAAGCTGCCTAGCCGGATCGACAAAGGCTTTTGGTTACTTTTGGCCTTCAAAAGTAAATGCCCTGCCGGCAAGAGGCAAGCTAGGGAAAGAGTGCGGGCTATACGAGTGATTTATTTTGGTTATCTCAATAAAACTTAAAGATTCATTATCGTGTTCGAGCTGAGTAAGCAATCTCATGAAGAGAAATCCTTTATCGCCTCATAGCCGGCGGGCTTAGTTCTTTTTTCTTGACAAAAAAGAACGAAAAAGTCAAGGCTTGGATCTGTTGTTGAATAAAGCTAGCAGAAGCTTGAAGGCGATAATTTGATGCCTTGGCTTGGCTCCATTCCTTCGCTCGGCTGCAAATTCTCTTGAACAGTATGGAGTTGAATGTTTCTGCAAAGCTTCTCACTGCTTTCTTCGTCCAACACCTCCTAGGCCGGTCCTAGCATGGGGGCTAACCGAGCAATAGCCAGAATAAAACATGCCGGTAAAACAAACGTTCAAAATTGCAGGTATTAACCGAAGTACGTCCGTCGATCCCGAATGCTCGGGATGCATACCAAGCAGCGGGAGAAAACAAAAACAGTTGCAGGAACATTCGAGTTTGTACTACCGAGCATTGTTCTATTCAGTTTTGTGGTAATAAATAATTATTGGTTACAAAACCAATCTCCACAAAACCTAGCGAGACTGTTTTTGTTTTGAGCAAAGGTATTGCGGGCAAAGCTGCCTAGCCGGATCGACAAAGGCTTTTGGTTACTTTTGGCCTTCAAAAGTAAATGCCCTGCCGGCAAGAGGCAAGCAAGGGAAAGCGGGGGGCAATCTAGCATCATTTACTGAAAATTTCATAAACACCCCTCGTCATTGCGCGCTTAGTAAGCAATCTCTTAAAGAAAGATCAATTATCGCCTCATGGCCGGCGGGCCTAGTTACTTTTTTCTTGATAATAAAGTAACCAAACAATCAAGGCTTGGATCTGTTGTTGAATAAAGCTAGCAGAAACTCGATGGCGATAATTTGAGGCCTTGGCTTGGCTCTATTCCTTCCGCTCGGCTGCAAATTCTCTTGAACAGTAAGAATTTGAACGTTTCTGCAAAGCTTCTCACTGATTTCTTCGTCCAATCCCGAAGGTCTCGGGATAAACATCCTAGGCCGCTCCTAGCATGGGCGCTAGCCGAGCAATAGCCAGAATAAAACATGCCGGTAAAACAAACGTTCAAAATTGCAGGTATTAACCGAAGTACGTCCGTCGATCCCGAATGCTCCTATCGTGTGGACAGATCTCTATGTGTGTCCCATCCTTCTTTTGCAGCCCTAAAGTATTTTAATCCAATCCAGATCGTAGTTATCCCTGGCGTTCTTTTGCTTTCATATCCTTTCCAACCTCCCATTCTAGCCAATCCCCATACATATCTTTTCAGATCTTTATCCTTATAAGGATTCTTCTGCTTCTGGGTTTTTCCTTCAAGTCTGATTATTTGTTCTTCCATAAATAGCTGTTCCTCATCATTGAAACATGTGTGTGCATCAATCGAGAGTTCTGGTTCAGCGTATGCTAGGCGCATTAGGAATAACTTTATCACCACTTCCATGATCATAAGGGTTTGTTTTCTGATAGATGAGGCATATTCTAATTCACTGGCTTCAATATTGTATCCTTCCTTTTTAAGTATCCGAAACACTTCTTCTATTGTCCAGCGCCAGCTATACCATTCTATGCATAACTTAGCCATAGAAGGCGTGGTTACTGCTATGGTGGTTAATAGCCTCCAACATATTTTATCTGCCCCACTATAGCCAACTTCTTTTGCTTCTATGAGATAAAGCTTAGTACTCGCTGGAAGCTCTTTACTTGTAGTGCCTGTTTTGCATACTTCTATTTCTTTATATCTGATTTCTATTTTAGCCTTTCTCTTTGGCCTTTTCTCTTTCGCTTCTACTACTATTTCATAAATATCCTGCACTTCTTGATTGGAAAGGCAGTCAAATAGTTTGCTTTTGTCTTTTAGTCTTCTGTTGCTTTTTGCACGTATTAAAAGGTCTGTTTTCTCATCGGGTATAACGGCAAATTGCTCGTATATATCTCCTTCTCGATCTTGTATAATCACCATTCCTTCAACACAAGAGGATAATGCTGTTTTTGTATTATTCGATGATTCTATCCATTTGTAAGATTCTTTTTCTGTAATGGGTAATTTACTGTATTCTCGCTCAAACTTTGAACGAAATTCCAGCGGTCTATTCCATAGTTTGATATCTGCATAACCATAAGGAGTTCCATTAACTGCATCCAGGACAAGACTCGGATGAAGCATAAAACCCAATCCGAAATCGCCCTTGGCATTGGTAGTGCCGATAAACGAATCTTTCTTTATTCTATTTTTATGGCTACTTAGGTTTATTTCTGTGGTATCTTGAATACAAACAACATATTTCCCGTGGCAAGCGGATTGGCAGTTAGAGGTTAAATTTGAAATGATGCTTTCTTCAGTTACACGATTATTCGATAAGAATCGATAAAAACCCTTTGCTTCTGCCTCGTCCTTGCTAAGCTGACGAATAGAGTGAACGCAATTTCTAAATAGGATATCTAAGTTCTTATTCCCTCGACGTATTAAACGTGAATCGGGCAAATTTGTAAAACCTCTTTTTTGCATATACAAAGAAACTAATTATATAGAAGATCTGTCCACACGATAGGAATGCTCGGGATGCATCCCCAGCAGCGGAGAAAAACAAAAACAGTTGCAGGAACATTCGAGTTTGTACTACCGAGCATTGTTCTATTCAGTTTTGTGGTAATAAATAATTATTGGTTACAAAACCAATCTCCACAAAACCTAGCGAGACTGTTTTTGTTTTGAGCAAAGGTATTGCGGGCAAAGCTGCCTAGCCGGATCGACAAAGGCTTTTGGTTACTTTTGGCCTTCAAAAGTAAATGCCCTGCCGGCAAGAGGCAAGCTAGGGAAAGAGTGCGGGCTATACGAGTGATTTATTTTGGTTATCTCAATAAAACTTAAAGATTCATTATCATTTGTGCGCTTAGCAAAACAATCTCTTAAAGAGAAATCTTTTATCGCCTCATTGCCGGCGGGGCAACTTCTTTTACCTTGATGTAAAAGAAGCAAAACATAAGGCTTGAATCTGTTGTTGAATAAAGCTAGCAGAAACTTGATGGCGATAATTTGAGGCCTTGGCTTCGCACAGTTCCTTCGCTCGGCTGCAAATTCTCTTGAACAGTAAGAATTTGAACGTTTCTGCACAGCTTCTCGCTGCTTTCTTCGTCCAATCCCGAATACTCCTATCGTGTGGACAGATCTCTATGTGTGTCCCATCCTTCTTTTGCAGCCCTAAAGTATTTTAATCCAATCCAGATCGTAGTTATCCCTGGCGTTCTTTTGCTTTCATATCCTTTCCAACCTCCCATTCTAGCCAATCCCCATACATATCTTTTCAGATCTTTATCCTTATAAGGATTCTTCTGCTTCTGGGTTTTTCCTTCAAGTCTGATTATTTGTTCTTCCATAAATAGCTGTTCCTCATCATTGAAACATGTGTGTGCATCAATCGAGAGTTCTGGTTCAGCGTATGCTAGGCGCATTAGGAATAACTTTATCACCACTTCCATGATCATAAGGGTTTGTTTTCTGATAGATGAGGCATATTCTAATTCACTGGCTTCAATATTGTATCCTTCCTTTTTAAGTATCCGAAACACTTCTTCTATTGTCCAGCGCCAGCTATACCATTCTATGCATAACTTAGCCATAGAAGGCGTGGTTACTGCTATGGTGGTTAATAGCCTCCAACATATTTTATCTGCCCCACTATAGCCAACTTCTTTTGCTTCTATGAGATAAAGCTTAGTACTCGCTGGAAGCTCTTTACTTGTAGTGCCTGTTTTGCATACTTCTATTTCTTTATATCTGATTTCTATTTTAGCCTTTCTCTTTGGCCTTTTCTCTTTCGCTTCTACTACTATTTCATAAATATCCTGCACTTCTTGATTGGAAAGGCAGTCAAATAGTTTGCTTTTGTCTTTTAGTCTTCTGTTGCTTTTTGCACGTATTAAAAGGTCTGTTTTCTCATCGGGTATAACGGCAAATTGCTCGTATATATCTCCTTCTCGATCTTGTATAATCACCATTCCTTCAACACAAGAGGATAATGCTGTTTTTGTATTATTCGATGATTCTATCCATTTGTAAGATTCTTTTTCTGTAATGGGTAATTTACTGTATTCTCGCTCAAACTTTGAACGAAATTCCAGCGGTCTATTCCATAGTTTGATATCTGCATAACCATAAGGAGTTCCATTAACTGCATCCAGGACAAGACTCGGATGAAGCATAAAACCCAATCCGAAATCGCCCTTGGCATTGGTAGTGCCGATAAACGAATCTTTCTTTATTCTATTTTTATGGCTACTTAGGTTTATTTCTGTGGTATCTTGAATACAAACAACATATTTCCCGTGGCAAGCGGATTGGCAGTTAGAGGTTAAATTTGAAATGATGCTTTCTTCAGTTACACGATTATTCGATAAGAATCGATAAAAACCCTTTGCTTCTGCCTCGTCCTTGCTAAGCTGACGAATAGAGTGAACGCAATTTCTAAATAGGATATCTAAGTTCTTATTCCCTCGACGTATTAAACGTGAATCGGGCAAATTTGTAAAACCTCTTTTTTGCATATACAAAGAAACTAATTATATAGAAGATCTGTCCACACGATAGGAATACTCGGGATAAACATCCTAGGCCGGTCCTAGCATGGGGGCTAGCCGAGCAATAGCCAGAATAAAACATGCCGGTAAAACAAACGTTCAAAACTGTATTTTGTAACCTATTGCATCGTTAAGTCTATACCTTGTTCATTCACACTATAGGGTAATGTTAAAGGACAGAGGATTTCCTGTGTTGTTTTGAAACAGGTTTATCAAGGCATTCTTTTCTTCATTTAAAAAGGTTAATTCTGCATCAATTTTTATTTTTTTGGCGTCTACTGCGTATCCTTTTACCTCCAGTTTTTTATAGATTTTGAAATTGGAAACGGATTGCATAAACGGGAGTTTGTTGAACTTTAAAAAATCGATCTGGAGAAAAAAGAAATCGTTTGAAGGAATTTTCTCTTGGTTAAATACGTAATCCTTTTCGGTGCTTAGTTGACTTACATATTTATCCCCCGTTAAATAGAACTCAAAATCGGGTAGTAAAGGATAGGTAATTTTATCGGTAGCATGATTGTATGCGCCTATTTTTTTGAAGTAGTCTTTCAAATTTTTAGCATCTTTATCCAAACGTAAAGAGAGTGTATACCCATCACTTTTTTGAAATGTTCTCTTTTCAATTTGATTAAAATTAGCATCATAGTCGTAGGTAACAATGGTATCTATTTTATGTCCAGATGTTATCACTTCAAAATCTAAGTAGCTAGAATATAAAGATTGCAAATTTGCTGCCTTGTTCTTGTTGCTTCCTGCAGAAGGTTTAATGCGTGCATTTATCCAAAAATTGATAATATTGTTCGGGTTTAATTTTCGGTGTTTAGGTTGCTGTACTGGTTCTAGCTTCGTATCGGTCAATTCGGCACATAGCAAAGCCTTTCCATCCTCAAAATTAATCTTAAGGTGTTGTGTTTTGTTTTGATAAGAAATGTGATCGTCAACATATAAAATATCCTTAAAAGCGGTTTCGGCAAGTTTTACTAAGTTTTTCTTGGCTAGAAGGCTTTTTAAGGTTGGCTCCAGTTTTTCTTTTTTAGCTGAATACGCAAGTGCGACCGTTTTTTCGTTGAATAAAATAGCGAATGTAGAATCTGCCGATTGATAAAAATTACTTCCTTCTTTTTCTAAAGGAAATACTTTTTGTGTTTTAATAAAATGCAAAAAACGTACGGAATCTTTTATGTCAAAGGTTGTGAACAGTGCCGATTGAGAAGCATTTTTTAATGCGTACATAAAAATATCACCAGAGATTTCTAGCCCATTACCTAGGTTCTCAATCTGCTTTTCTAGTTCATTGTCGTATTCTTTAGGATGTTTTACCGCACTAATGGATATGGTTTTAGCTAAAGCAAACGTATTAATTTTTAAGACAGAAACCACCGATGATGGAACCAGTACTTTATTTGCTTGATAACGACGGTATCCAAAATAACCTATACAACAAATTAGCAGCAAGAGTATACTTGCTGCTAAAATTCGGAATATTCTTTTTTTCATCGTATTTAGTTTGATGTAAACAAGCCAATTAAGTACTTGAGGGCATTTTGTTGTCCATTTGGTACTTCAGCCACGATATCAGAAGAAATCGAATTGTTTTTAACAGGGTTGGATTTGATATACATGTTCCCCATTTTACTGAAGTACGTGTTCAGTTTAAGCATGTCTGGTTCTGTTTTTGTTGATTCTGCAAGATTTTTAGCGTTAAAGAATAAGCTAAAATTGCTTTTTGCAAGCAATGATTTGTGGGCTTTACTTATATTTCCTGTAAACGAATTATTATTGATACGTTCCATTTCGTTCAGCGAATTACCGAAAAATACGATGCCATTTTTGGTTAAGAAATACATATCAATCGGGCTCTTTTTTTCTGATATTTTGTAAATATGATTGTTTACAGTTACCAAATTTTTCTTGATCAGGTAGTTGGTTATTTTGTTAAATAATGCTGTGTCATCCGAAGAAAACATGAAAAGGAAGTCAGGTAAAAGCTCGTTTTTGGTTTTTGTTACTTCGCTGCGATTATAGTCATCATCGTATTCATAATCGGTGTAGGTTGTTTCCTTTTTATTTAAGCCATTGAAAACAAACAATGCATCGCCTTTCACAACTTTACTTACAGCTTCCTCGTCAATAAGTAGCGAAAACAGTTCCGCTCCAAGGTCAATTTCACCGTCGTAGTTCCCATCCAATAAACCGCTATATGTTTTCTTAAAGATGGAAGGGAATTCAGTTAAATAAGCCTTTGTATCAATTGAATATCCAGTAAAACCAATTGCTTTTTCGCTATCGATGTATTTTAAGAATTTTTTGTTCGGTTTTCTTTTGGTGATATTTTGATAACTTTTGGCCATATCAGGCGATAATCCTATTTCGGTATGAATTTTAATGTTTTTTTCATCCATGTAAAGCTTCGAACTAAGTGCTTCAAATCCGTTTATACTTTTTGAAAGACCCTTAATCATAGATTCGGGGATTAAAAGACTGTATACATTACTCAAATTAGCTACCCAAAATTCAGCTATTGCTTTTTTATCCGTACTTGAAACAAAGGAAGGAATGCTTTCTATAGAGGCATATTCCGTTTGGAAAATTTTATTGGTATGTGTGTTAACCCAGTCTAACACAACTGCCTTTTCTTTTGCTTTAACTTCAAAAAGTGCTTTTTGATATTGATCATAGGGTTCTGGAGTATCTTCTTCTAAGGTATCTATTTCTTCCTCGTATACTTTAGCTGTAGTATCATTAACGACTTCTACTTCTTCCATCACCTCTTCGGTATTCTCCTCTTGTTTTGGGTCATATACTTCCGCTATGGATATGCTATCGGATGGATACATGCTCTTCAGGTCAACCACTTCGATGTCGTATCTTGCCGCATTTTTTGGGTCTGAAAAATAATTATTGTTCAAATTACCTGTCGCAATGCAGAGCATATTGTTATTCCATTTCAGCACGGTAGAACTATCCGAAAAAGTAATTGTTTTTGGGTTGCCTTCTGTAATTTCCGTGTGCGTAAGGGTTGTTATAAACTGTTCAAATTTGGTAATGTCTTTAATTGGAATTAAGCCCGTATGGTAGGTGAGGCTATCTGTAATCTGATTAAAATAGTAAGCATTTTCCTGTAGGTTAATGCCTAAGTCTTCCAGATTAGCATAGGTGTTTTCCGTTGAATTAGAAAGCATTTTAAGAAACTTTTGGCCAAAAAATGACTCACTAAACTCTTTGGTTGTCATTAAGGTGGTAAAATTACTGCTTTTAATAGTGGCAACACTAAATGCATTTGCGGGCACTTTTTTAGCTAAATCTTGTGCTTTTAATGCGGTTACAGAAAGAAGGAGGATGATTGCGTTAAGAATTTTTCTCATTATTTAGAAATTTGTATAGTATTAGAGATGTTAATTTTTCCGTTTATTAAATCCGTAATGTTTGTTTTTAACATAACAGCCATTTTCGTTTTTGATAGATTAGACTTGGGGTTTGTAATGTTTGTTACAGGCGATTCGAAGCGGTAAATACTGGTATAATCAGCGCCGTTAAAGACTGCCTTATCTTTCGTTTTAAGGTTGCTGTAGGCTTTTTTTCCTGCGGTAATAGTTTCGTACTTTCGTGTAAATGTTTTGGTCGTCAAATTGAAATCGTATACCGATTGTGCTGGCGTAGCTACCTTATATTGCTTTAAAAGATTGCTAGTAACGTTATTAATGTTTGATATCTTCTTGAACATAAAGCGGATGGTAACGATGTAATTGTTAAAATCAGTCGTGCTACTCACGTTAGAAATACCTTCCGATTTTTTGAGGTACACAACAGCTTCATTAATGCTACGCTGAATTTCTGCTTTACTCGGGATTTTGTGCCCTTGTACACTATCTAATAATAGAATAGAAGAAACGTTCGATTTGCTTTGGCTTAAATTAAGCGTGAGCGTTACATTGCCCGTTCCATTGTTTTTCAGATTTATCTCTTCAATAATTTGAAAGCATGAACTCAATGTTGATAGTATAATACAGGTAAATATCAGGAAGAAGAACTTTTTAGGGTTCATTTGAATAAAAATTAAGTGCGTTAGAAATTTGATAATTGTTGGGGACAATTTTTTTGTGGGGCAAATTTAGGGATTTAAATCGATAAGTTAGTGGTTTAGATGATCTTATTTGGATGTTGATTGCCTTTTTCGGCTAAATAATCACAAGATAAAAGTTCATCAACTTTAAAGTATTTAGTATATTTGTAGCTACTTGGAAATTCTTTTCTTGTTAGAAAGTTCAATTAAAGTCGTTTCAAGTAATGTCCCTTTTTTAAACCATTCATGTTTTCGAAATCGTCAGATAGGAAAAAATTAGCGCTTAATTTATGTTTCTCTTTCGGACAAGAAGAAAAAAATGCTGTCTATGCTTAGTTCAGCTAATTTTCCTTCTGTAGTAGAAATTGATATGGCTAATAAAGAGCAGTTTACTGCTGTTTACAACCAGTTCTATGTTTCACTTTGTTATTATGCTACCCGCTATTTAGGAGATACTACAGAAGCAGAAGATGTAATTGGCGAACTTTTTTCTAAGTTATGGAGGCTAAAGGTTGTTATTAAAAATGAAAATTTAAAAGGATATCTGTATCAGGCAGCTTTAAATGCATGTCATTCTTATCAAAAGTCGAGCAAAAGTGTTAAAACGCGTGAAGAGAATTATAGTCAGAATGTAGGTTTTGAAGAAGAGGCTTCGGTAGAACACATCATTCGAACAGAGGTTTGGACAGAAGTGTACAATTCAATTGAAAGTTTGCCTCCCCAATGCGCCACTGTAATTAAAATGGGATATATTGAAGGTTTAAGCAATGCCGAAATCGCAGAGAAGCTAAATCTATCCATGCAAACGGTTAAAAATTATAAACTAAGAGGATTATCCATTTTAAAGGATACTGTTCCAAAAAATTTCCTGTATTTAGCTGCTTTTGTGTTTAATGATTGGTTTAGTTAAATATGGGAGCGTTTTATTCCTTGAAATTTGTATAAAAGTATTTTTTTTGTTTGTGTAAAGGCAATTTTTCTTAGTTGTTTTATTATTTAACATTTTTTTTACTTTTTTTTAATATCAATAGGTACTTTTTTGGTTTTGCTTGGTTATACCCTTAAACGAGCATAAAAATGGAGTCTCCTATCTTGATAAAATCTCTATATATATCAGAACTTGTATCTAAATTTCGAAATTCTACGCTTTCAGAAGAGGAAAAGCAAGAATTGCATGATTGGATTCAGGAAAAACCCGCCAATAAGGTTCTTTTTGATGAATTGATGGATGCAGAGAAGCAGCGTGAAGCAATTGCTTCCATGTCGGCATTTAAAAATAAGTCGAAAACACTGGCTAAAATTTTATCCTTTCCAGTGGAAGAAACAAAAGGGGTAAAAATAAAGCAATACACTTTCTTTAAATATGCCGCGGCTATTTTAGTGGTTGTTTCAGTGGGCATTGGTGTTTTTTTCTATCAAGAATTTAAAAAAACACCAGAATCTACACCTATTATGGCCAGCACGGTAAAGCCGGGTAGTAATAAAGCAAAGCTGGTATTGGCCGATGGCCGTAGTATCGATTTAAAATCTACTAAGAACGGGGTTCGGTTGCAGGAGGGAAATCTACTTTATGATGATGGTACTGATATTGCCATGATTACAAACTCGACCATGTTAAATACCATTAGTACGCCTAGAGGAGGGAAGTACGAAATGGAGCTCCCGGATGGCACAAAAGTATGGTTGAATGCCGAATCGTCTATAAAATTCCCTGCCAGTTTTAAAGGCTTATCTAAAAGAGAAATCATTTTAACTGGTGAAGCCTATTTTGAGGTGGCAAAAGCTTTTGAAGCATCATCAGGTAGGGATGGCAAAAAAATTAATAATATTCCCTTTTTGGTGCATACCAATAACCAAACGATCGAGGTACTTGGAACGCATTTTAACGTAAACGCCTATGCCGATGAGGAAAGTACCCGTACTAGTTTGATCGAAGGGCAGGTGCGCGTGGTATTAAAGTCAGCAGATTCAAAAAAACAATCCGTTGTTTTGAAACCCAGACAACAATCAGAATTGAAAGGAAAATCTTTAAAAGTTAGTAGTATAGATGTGAAAGAGGCTGTGGCCTGGAAAAATAATTATTTCGTTTTTAACAACGAGGAATTAAGCAGCATCATGAAGAAAATTGCGCGCTGGTACAATATAAATGTAATATATGAAGCAGGATATAAGCCACTTTATTTTAGTGGTTCTTTTCCGGCAACCGAAAATTTAGCTACGGCAATGCATGTTTTAGAACTTACAGGAAATGTGCATTACCGAGTAGAATATCTAAAAAATACAGATGAAAGGAGAATTATTATGATGCCATAATATACGCTATAAAAAAAAATCGAAAGCGCTACCAACGCTTCCGATTTTAATTTAATAATGAAGAATCAATACTAAACCAATTCATGTTTAAAAGGAATTATTGGCATCTGATAAATACAATTTCCCTTTAAACCAAACAACCTAAATATATGAATTTTTATTATCCCTTTTTGCATGGTTGCGCAAGCAAGTGTGTAAAAGCTATATTAGTTATGAAACTGATAGTCATTTTTACCTTTTTTACGGCAATGCACGTTAATGCAGCCGTTTATGCCCAAAAAATATCCATTTCTAAAGAAAAAATTTCTTTAGAAGAAGCACTTAAACTTGTGAAGAACCAAAGTGGGTACGATGTTTTTTTTAATTCAAAAACTATTCAAAATGCAAATCCCGTTACGGTATCGTTAAAGAATGCGAGTTTAGAAGAAGCCCTAACTAAGCTTTTTTCTGGGCAGCCACTTACATACGTTATTGATAACCATGTTATTGTCGTAAAAGAAAAAGAAATTGCTCATTCGGCTTCCAACAAAGCCGATGAAGTAACCATTTCGGGACGTGTAGTGGGTGAGGATGGTAAACCACTACCAGGCGTTTCAATTTTAGTGGTTGGTAAGTTAAAAGGAGTTTCTACCAACAACGAAGGTTATTACATGTTAAAAATCCTTAAATCGGAACTGCCAAAAGACATAACATTTACCATGCTCGGAATGAAAAAGCAGCAGTACACCATTCAAGGAGATCGTGTGTTGAATGTTAAAATGGAATTTGACGCCAACATGATGTCGGAAGTGGTGGTAAATGGTTATCAAACTTTACAAAAAAAGGATATGGTAGGTGCGGTTGCGACCGTTAAACTGGAGGATATAGAAAACCCTGCCTTTACTACGGTTGATAAAATGTTACAAGGTCAGGTAGCTGGACTTATTGTAACCAACGCCAGTTCAAGAGCCAGCGCAACAGCCGATGTAAAAATTAGAGGTACCGCTACTGTTTTAGGTAATTCAGCTCCACTATGGGTTGTAGATGGTATTATTCAACCTGATCCTATTAAATTGGATATTTCTTCCGATTTAGCGGGCGATTTAAACAATATTGTGGGGAGTCAAATTTCGTGGTTAAACCCAAGTGATATTAACACCATAACCATTTTAAAGGATGCCTCGGCAACGGCAATTTATGGATCAAGAGCCTCGAATGGTGTAATTGTAATTACTACCAACAAAGGTACTAGCGGTAAAACAAGATTCAACTATCGTACAAATGCAACATACCGAGCGGCGCCCACGTACAATCAATATAATTTGATGAATTCGCAAGAACGAATCAAATTGAGTATCGATGGATTTAATGCAGGGGTAATTTATAATAATCAGCCGATTAAGCAATTGTATACGTACGAAGGGTTAATGGGCTTGTATTTAGATAGGGAAATTACAAGAGATGAATTTGCTAAAAATTTAACAACGCTTGAAACGGCTAATACAAACTGGTTAGATTTATTAACACAAAGTTCTTTAAGTCAAACCCATAATCTAAATGTTTCTGGTGGAAATGACAAAGTAACCTATTATTCATCGCTCTCGTATAACAACAATAAGGGAACTGAGATTGGCGATCAGGTAAGTCGTATTACTGGGCGTTTACGTGTAAGTGCAGAACTTTCTCCAAAGCTAGACTTAGATTTAAATTTGGCGGTTACACAAAGTAAAGCCGATGGCTTGGGAAGAGGAATAAATCCGTTGAAATATGCGTTAGAAACGAGTAGAGCAATGCCAGCATATGATGAATTTGGTGCGCCATTGTTTTATACCGAAAGAGCAACCTATGCTTACAATGGAAATACTAAGGCAAACGGATTAGGCTATAACTTTATTAATGAAAGAGATAATAGTTATACCTTAAATCAAAACCTTTCCATTAATTCATCGATTAATTTCCGCTGGAAGATTATTAAAGATTTGAGATATGAATTAGTTTTAGGCTTAAGCCGAAATCAGACTTCAAATGAGTCGTTCATGGGCGAGAACACGTTTTACATTGCAAATAGATACAGGGGGTATATGGCAAAAGAATATTTACCAGGTACACCCGAGTATAAAGCAGCTATTTTACCTTATGGCGGAGAATTGTTTAGTTCAAACGGAAGTACCACCAACTATAATGTACAAAATAAGTTAACCTATACCAAAAATTTTGGCGAAGATCATCGTTTAAATGCCCTTTTGGTGCACGAGTTACGTTCATCAAAATTAAGTAATGATTTTAATACCGTGTGGGGCTATAGCCCTGAGCGTGGACAAATATTGTTTCAGCCAACAGCTCCAAGCCAATTAGTACCGCTAGGCGGTTCAGCATCGTATGGCGGTAATGGAGTGTTTACTGGATTGTATACCGGTAGTTGGGATAGGAAAAACCAAACAGATAATCTAGCATCGTATTTGGGTAGTGTGGCCTATACCTTTAAAGATCGGTATACCTTAAATGCAAACATTCGATCGGAGCTGACAAACCGATTAAATCAAGACGTGAGCCGTCGTTTGGAACCTATTTGGTCGGTTGGAGCAGGTTGGAACATCGGCGATGAGCCAATGCTAAAAGATCAACAGAAGTGGTTAAATAATGCACGTTTGAGAGCATCGTATGGTATGCAGGGTAACGTACTAACCAATAGAAGCCCGAACTTAATTATCAATCAAGGATCTTTTGATTCCAATTATGGTCAGTTCGTTTCGCTGGTATCTTCGCTCCCAAATCCCTATTTATCGCGCGAAAAAACAAAAAACTGGAATTTCGGTTTGGATTTGAGGTTGTTTAATTTCTTTACAGCCACCTTCGATTATTACAGCAGAAGTTCAGCAGTGGTAGTTAATCTACCTGTTCCTCAAGAAAATGGATTGCAAGAAGCCGCTGTAAACGGAGGTGTAGTTACAAATTCAGGATATGAATATTCATTTACTTTTTCGCCCATTAGAAAAAAGGATATCTCTTTAAATTTAAGTGTAAACGGAGGGAAAAACTTTAATAAAGGAGGATTTTCAAATGTACCAGATAACTTAAATGTTACGGCATATTTAGGTGGCGCACCCTTAGGAATTGTATTAAAAGAAGGGTATGATATTTCAAGTTTTTGGGCTTTTTCGTATAAAGGATTGGATCCTGCTACCGGCCGTCCCTTGTTTAACCTGGTTGATAAACCTGCATCCGAAGTGTCAGATCCTACCGATTATTTAGTGTACGTAGGAAAAACAGCACCCGATTTTTCAGGAGGTTTTTCAGCCAATTTTAGGTATAAAAACTTAACACTTGCATCGCATTTTATGGTTTCATTAGGCCGTACTATTAAATTAGCAAATCCATACGATTCTTTTGTTAGTGGGTTTATGCCAGACCCACTATTAAATGTAGATAAAGAGTTGGTTGGGCGTTGGAGCGCACCTGGTGATGAAAACACGACCTCAATTCCAGGACTACCTTATGGTGGCGAGTATTACTATCCGCTGCCAGATGGGGAGAGTATGCTTTCGTACCAGATGTGGGGGAATACCGATATAAGAACCGTAAGTGGAAATTTTATTCGTTGTAATAACTTATCCTTAACCTACAATGTAAAGCAAGCATTCTTAAAAAAATACGGAATAAGTGATTTCGGCTTGACTGCTTCTGCAAGCAATATTTTTGTCATAGCCAGTAAAGATTTAAATGGTTTCGATCCTGAAATTAGAAATAAAGAAGTAACGCCAAAAGTGTTCACTTTGGGCTTAAACATTGGATTTTAAGAAAGAAAAAAAATGAAAAAGATTATATATATATTGATTATAGCAGCTGGGTTAAGCTCTTGCAAAAAATTTTTAGAACCAACCTCGCCATCTGAATACACTCCTCAAACGGTTTCGGCCTTAAAGGAGTTGCTGTTAGGAGAGGGCTACCCTAAATACACCAATTCTGATCGTATAGAATCATTTATGGGTATATTAGAAGATGATGTAAGTGCTGCGCCATTTGTAGATAAGATGACCTTTGATATACGAAGATCTTTACGCGCAGCATACGGTTGGGATCGGAATTTACTTGATACGTTTCGATTGCAGCTTACAGATAAAGATTACAACATATGGCTTGGCTATTATACACGCATAAAGGGAGCCAATTTAGTGTTAGATTATCTAGATGATGTAGAAGGTACTGCGGTAGAAAAGGCCTCCGTAAAAGCGGATGCCTTAACCTTAAGAGCCTTTTATTATTTTTCATTGGTAAATATTTTTGGTAAACCATATAATTTTGATAAAACTGCTTTAGGAGTTCCTTTAAAGTTAAACGGCAATATTGAAAAAGATGCCATGCCGCGAAACACGGTAGAGGAGGTTTACAATCAGGTGCTGAACGATTTGAATGAGGCTGAGCGTGAATTTAACAAAGTGCCGATTGCCAGCCAATGGGCCAAAAACTACCGTTTAGGCTTGCCGGCAACACAATTATTGCTATCAAGGGTATATCTGTATCAAGAAAATTGGGCTAAAGCTGCAGAATATGCCGAAAAGGTACTGGCAAACACCAATTTTTCATTGTTGGATTTGAATACCCTACCCGCTCATACAGCAACTGTTCCGTATCATAACTTCATGGATTATTTTAAGAATCCTGAAGCAATTTGGGTTTATGGAAACGATACCGATGCGTTTATGTTTACATGGAATACAGCCATGGGAACAGATGCCTCTATGCCAACAAGTAGAACAAGGGCCTTGTTTAAAGCATCAGATGCGTTACTAAATTTATACAATGCAAATGATTTAAGACCTTTTGAGTATATTTTTAGCGATGGATATGGCGGCTATAAAGTACCACGCGGTAAAGTTTTGGTAAATAACACCAACTTAGCTTCGGGTACACCAGCCTTTGGCAGAATGTTTCGATTATCTGAAGCATACCTCAATGCTGCCGAAGCGTATGCTAAATTAAATAAGCCAACGGAAACCCTAAATTTATTAAATAAGTTGCGTCTTAGTAGGTATAAATCAGGTACATATACGAATTTAACAGGTTTAACAGGCGATGTGCTGGTAACCGAAGTTCAGAATGAACGTAGAAGAGAATTATGCTTTGAAGGACATAGATGGTTTGATTTAAGAAGACAAGGAATGCCGGCAATAACCAGAATCTGGCCTAAGGATGCTACTTTAAATGAAAGGTTTGAACTTGAAAAGAATGATCCTTCTTACACGATCAGAATTCCGGCTCAAGCAATGATGGCAAACCCTCTTTTAATTCAAAATGATTAATTAGGTACTTAAATTATATAAATATGAAAACGATAAAAAAAGTATTATGCTTTTTAGCCCTTGCAGTTGCTTTAGTTTCTTGCTCAAAGGATGAAGCACCTATAGTTTCAGAAAATTTAATTGATGAGACCATTCGTTTTAACTTCCCTGAAGGAGATAAACCTTGGGATTTAAAGTTTAAAGCAATATTTGATAAGTTTGATGTTGTGCCAATTTATAAAACGGTAACGGCAAATGATTTTAATAAAAAATGGGAAGGATTTACGGCCAATTTTAAAGGAACACCTTTAACCGATGAACAGGCTGAAAAATATGCCGATTTTATGGCGGATGAGGTTTTTTATTATTTCAATCCAAGCATTGCTAAGCAGGTTATGCCAGTGTATTTATACATGGTTACCGATCTAAGCATTTATTATGCCTATCTAGGCGGATATCAATTTACGTTATCTACGAATACAGGTTTCGATTATTGGGCCTTTACTTTAGATGGAACCGACCTTCAAAAATTCATGGCTGGCGATACTGAGATTAGACGCATTCGTAGAAATATGCTAAATATTTGGTACCTAAAAATGGCCGTAGATCGTGGATTAATTGTAGAACCAGCAGGGTTTAAAGACGGAATTAATTATACTGCAGCTATTAACAACACAGCTTCAACTCCTAATTATTTTGCAAAAAGAGGTTTCGTAGCAAGACCAAATCAGCTTACCATGCAAACTATTACACCAAATACTTCCATCTCAACCATGGCTACTGCTAACGGTGATTTTTTAAATTTTATTGCTATTGCTTTATATTATCCAAAAGCTGAATTTGATGTTATTTACCCAATATCCTTATATCCTCAAGTTCATCAGCGATACAATCTTGTGGTAAATAAACTAAAAAACGATTACAATATCGACCTTCAAAAAATTGCCACCGGCACAAAGTAAATTTTTTATTTGCATCTAGCTTAGCAAGGTTATCTGTGTTAAGCTGGATGTATTTTTTGTATAAATAACACATTTATGAAATATTTCCAGATAAGATTAAGTTGCATATGCGCAATTTTTCTCGTTTATAGCTTTACTAGTAAAGCACAACAAGGTAAAAAACAAGTTCCTTTAAATTGGCAAAACGAAGCCAGAACCGATAGTACTTTTGGTGCAAACATTACAAAAGCTTACCAATATGTTGCAGATCATCATCTAAAAGCCAAAAAAAGGTAATTGTAGCCGTTATTGATGGAGGAGTTGACATTGCGCATGAAGATTTGAAAGGTCATATCTGGACCAATAAAAAGGAAGTTGCCGGCAACGGAATTGACGATGATAAAAATGGATTCGCTGATGATGTAAATGGTTGGAATTTTTTAGCCAATAAATCTGGAAATATCGTTGAAAATATCTCGTTAGAAGGTGAAAGAGAGTTTTTACGGCTAGTTGATAAATACCGCTACGCCGGATTGGATAGCAGTAAAGTGCCAACTAAAGATTTGAAAGAGTATTTGTACTTCAAAAATCAGGTGCTGCCAAGCTCTCCATTAGGCAAATCATATCAAAGTCTTGAGACCGTAAAATTCATTATCGCTTACGCGGATACGTTTGCAAAAGAAATGAAATATAAATATCCATTTGTTGTGGATAATACGTATTCTATTGACCACTTTAAGGCAATTGCTCCACCAAAAGATTCTAAAGATAAAGAAAGGTTAATTTCATATACGTATTATGGGATGTTTTTTTCGTACATAGGAAAAGATAAAAGTAAAAACTGGAAAGATGTGGTGGCGCGAATGAATGTACCATTAGAGAAAGTTACGAGTAGTTATAACAAGTTGCTTCATGCTGAGATTTACACCCGTCAATTAGTAGGCGATGATGTTAACAATATACACGATACGAAGTACGGTACCGCATTGTTTAATCCTGCTTTTGCTGGTCATGGAACCCATGTGGCAGGTATAATTTCTGCCGATAGAACAAATAAAATTGGCGTTAACGGTGTTGCCGATGCATTAATTATGCCGATTCGAGTAACAGGCGTAAAAGGCGATGAATATGATAAAGATGTGGCCTTGGCAATCCGTTATGCAGTTGATAATGGTGCTAATATTATTAACATGAGCTTTGGTAAACCCTTATCGCCACAAAAAGATTGGATTGATGAAGCTCTTTTATATGCACAAAAGAAAGGTGTTTTGGTTGTTCATGCAGCCGGAAATGCTTCCACAGATGTAGATCAAATTCTGGCTTACCCTGTTAAGCACATTCAAAATCAGGCCGATGTACGTAATTTTATCAATGTAGGTAATTTAGCTATCGATGGTAATCCTGCCAAGTCAAGTAATTATGGTAAAACAAATGTAGACATCTTTGCCCCAGGTATGGCCATTAATTCTTTAGCTCCAAATAATGCATATGCGCTTAAAGGGGGTACTAGTATGGCATCGCCACTTGTTGCAGGTGTTGCTGCTTTTGTATTATCATATTTTCCTAATTTGAACGCAGAAGAGCTGAAAGAAATTATATTGAAATCTGCTTTTGATAGAAAAGATGTTTTGGTATTAAAACCTCAGGAAGCGAACAATCAAACTCCTCGAGTGAAAATTCCGTTTAAAGAGCTTTGTGCAACCGGAGGGATTATAGATGCGGAAAAAGCAATCGAGTTAGCGTATAAAAACAGCACAAATGCTAAATAGAATGAAGGTCAAAATTAATTTTTTGCTATTTGTAATGCTTCTCTTTGCAGGATGCTATGGTTCAAGAGCGCAATCCGTTAGCAGTTTTACTGAATTGGCTAAGCAATATCAAAATGGCGACCATACCGAAAGCTTAAGAAGTAATTTAGTAAACGCATCAAATAGTGAATCTGCGGCAACATTGAAAGATTTTTTGATGAACCAAACAAGTGAGAGCTCTGCAGATGCTATTTTTCTGGAACAATTGACAAGTATTTGTTTGTTGAAAATACCGCAAAAAGATCGGTACCTAAACCAGGGAAAAGCCTTGTTTATGCAATTTGTGAAATTAGGTGAAAATAACTTGCTGTCAGATTTTTTTAAACAATGGGATCTAAATGCTAAAGACCCGGAGTTGAAGACTTATGTGCAGAAACTAACAGCGAACTATGTGCAAAATTACCTCGAATTTTATAACAAAAATTATGTGCGCTTAGTTGCTTTTGCACCTGATTGGGTAACAGTTTCGTTAAAATATTACGAATTGCCAAAAGAAGAAGATTACAAAGAAAAACTTACGGTTATTAAACTCTTTTCGGATAATAAAATAGATGACTTAATCCGTTACTATAATCAGAAATATATGGTAACAGGTAATTTTTCTTCCGATTTGACCGAGCAGTATTTCGGTGGTTCGGTTGGAAAAATGATTTTAGTGAATGCCAATTTAACGCAAACCGAAGAAATGATTGGGCTATTAAGCGCTAAACCTGCTCCGCAGGAGCTAAATTATCTCCTTTTACTTTTTAAAGGCAAAAAAAAGCATATTGAATTTTATCAAGCAAAAAATAACTAGCATGAAAAAACAACTTATTGGTTTTACGCTTTTCTTGTGTACCATTTCACCTGTTTTTGCGCAATATTCGCCTGCCTTTAAAAAAGCAGCATTAGCAGAAGAGTTAAAATGGCAAGAAGCCGCCAAAAAGAATCATCCCGCATTATTGCTTCAAAAATTAAATGATCAGGCAGTTGCCGCTGGTTTATCAAGTGCTGAATTGGAGATGTTGAATGCATTAAAGCCATTTAACTTTGTCCGAACCTTTACTTCGTATATAAACGAACACAAAACAATTGACAGTGATGTAAAGTTGCTTTTGCAAAAGATGCCTGTTTTACCCCTCAATGGATCGGAGGTAACGTATGCATTGAGTTCGGCATCTTTGAAAAAATCATATGATAATTATTATTTCTTGAAACTTTTGAAAGAAGGGGTAGCACTGGATAGCGCAGATGGTGGCGGAACGGCGAATACCAGTATGACCAATCTCTTCAATAAATACCATTATCAAAAATTAGCCTATTATTTAAAAAATGGGAATGCTGCTATTCAGGCATTTTATTTAGGGCAGGTTGCGGGCGTGTTGCGGTATAATGGTTATACCCCATATTTAGCAGAAATATATGCCATCGTAAATAGCCCTATCATCATGGTAACAAAGGAGAAGAATGAGGTGTTGGTTATGTTCAAGAAATATGAGCATTTGCAAGTAGGTAAACAAGCGCCCTTGTTTAAGCTGCCAAACGATCAGGATAAAATGATTTCTTTAGCCGATTTAAAAGGCAAGGTAGTGGTCATTGATACCTGGGCCACTTGGTGTAGCTGGTGCATTGAAAATCTTCCGCACTATGTTGAATTAAAAGAAAAATTCAAAGAACGTAAGGATGTCGTTTTCTTAACGATCTCTATTGATGAACCCGTGAAAAAATACGAATGGATGTATACCCTTCCAAATGTAAATTTATTAGGCTTTCAGAATTTATTAGCCTCGCGAAAACAGTCAACTTTTCAACAAGATTATATGATTACCGGTGTTCCAAGGTATATGGTAATAGATAAAGCCGGAAAAATTGTAAGTGTTAATTTACCAGGAGCAGATAGCGAAATAATGGTTCAAGCGATCGAAAAATCTTTAAATTAATTTACCTTATTATCTTAATTTAGGTCCTGTGGTGTATTGCCACAGGATTTTTTCGTTTTAGTAAATGCCATTCTTTTTTTTTACATGGAGGATATTCATGCGCTTGCATACCATTCTTTATTTCAATAAGGGAACGGTATTCCTCTTGCTGAATAAGAAAAATAACAAAGTGCAGCCCTGATCTTAATCGCGAATTAATCAGTTAATTGTCAATATAAAGACAAGAAAACGGTAAAAGAAGGTGGGTTTATCCTATTTTTCTATCTTTGTTTTTTGCTTATACAATAAAGAATAATGAAAAAAAGTGCCATCGTTGGTTTAATTACCATCGCCATTTCGGTTGGGGTTTTATTTAGCTTAAATGCCAATACCGATACCTATTCAAACTTCCAACAAGCAGCATCTTCTGATCGGGAAGAGCATGTAATGGGATATTGGGAAAAATCGAAGGGTACGTATTACGATGCTGTAAAAGACGCCAATCATTTCTCTTTTTTTATGAAAGATGAAAAAGGATTGGTAAAAGAAGTTATCTACAATGGAACCAAACCACAAGATTTCGAAAAATCGGAAAAATTAGTGCTTATAGGTCGAATGAAAGAGGATAAATTTTATGCCTCTAAAATTTTAATGAAATGCCCTTCAAAATACAACGATAACTTAGTTGAAGTAAATAAAGACGGGAAGGTAAAAGAAGTAACAGAAGAGGGTAATAAGAAAATATAAAATTTTAATGGACATTCAATTTGTAGGAGAAAACCTGTTACCCGGTAAAATTGGGCAATTTTTTATCGTCTTGGCGTTTGGAGCATCTTTAATCTCAACCATCGCTTATTATTTTGCCTCACTCGCTAAAAATAAAGACGATATTTCGTGGCGCAATATCGGTCGGATAGGTTTTTTTGTGAACTGGGCTAGTGTAATTGGGGTAGGAGTTATTTTATTTTACCTCATTTTAAATCATTATAACGAATACTATTACGTTTATTTTCACTCATCAAAAGCTTTACCAGTTTATTACATCGTTTCTGCGTTTTGGGAAGGGCAAGAAGGTAGTTTTTGGCTTTGGTCTTTCTGGCAATCGCTTTTAGGAGGTTTACTGATTTGGAAAGCCAAAAGTTGGGAACGTCCAGTAATGACGGTGGTAGCATTTTCGCAAGTTTTTTTAACCTCGATGCTTTTGGGAGTTGAAATTTTTGGCGAGCGCATTGGTAGCTCACCTTTTATTTTACTGCGCGATTCTTTAGACTTAAAAGCCATGGCTCCAGTGGTTTTTGCAAACCCGGAGAATTTTAAAGATTATTTGCGTTTTATTACCGATGGCCGTGGATTGAATCCATTGTTGCAAAATTATTGGATGGTGATACATCCGCCCACCTTGTTCTTAGGTTTCGCCAGCATGGTGGTTCCTTTTGCGTATGGCGTTGCAGCATTATGGCAAAAAAGATATAACGAATGGATTAAACCCGCTTTACCTTGGACCCTCTTTGCGGTGATGGTGCTGGGTACAGGAATTATAATGGGGTCGTTTTGGGCGTATGAGGCTTTAAACTTTGGCGGTTTTTGGGCCTGGGATCCGGTTGAAAATGCTTCTTTAATTCCTTGGTTAACTTTAATAGGTGCGGTGCACGTTATGATAGCCTATAAAAATACCGGGCATGCTTATTTCACATCGATTTCCCTGGTGCTTATTAGCTTCCTGCTGGTATTGTATGCTTCTTTCTTAACGCGTAGTGGTATTTTAGGCGATACATCTGTTCACTCATTTACCGATATGGGTATGTTTGGACACTTAATTTTATACAACGTTGTTTTTGCAGCCATAGCCATTGTTTTAATCATTGTACGTTGGAAAGAATTGCCCATTACAACCAAAGATGAAGAAACGTATTCACGAGAATTTTGGATGTTCATAGGCGCCTTGGTGGTTACGGTAGCCTGCATACAAGTAATCTTCTCTACTTCAGTACCCGTATTTAATAAAGCATTCGGAACCAAATTTACACCGCCTATTGATGCGGTAAGGTATTACAATCAATGGCAAGCACCCTTTGCGGTTCTGGTTGTGTTAATTTCAGGCTTCTCGCAATATTTAAAATATAAACGTACCGATCCTAGAAAGTTTTATAGCAGCCTCATATCTGCTATTTTATTCTCAGTGGTACTATCAGCAGGTTTAGTGTATGTATCAGGTATTTATACCAATACCATGTACATTTTAATTACGTTCAGCTGCATGTTTGCGGTGCTGTCAAATGCTTCTATTTTATCGCAAGCATTTGCTGGGAAAAGTAAATTGGCAGGTTCGGCTATTGCGCACATCGGTTTTGCCTTGTTAATTTTGGGTGCTTTAATTTCTGCAGCAACCAATAAACCTCTTTCTATTAACAACAATAATTTTATTCCGGTTAAAGATTTCGAAAAAGTAGAAAAACCGGGCGAAAATATCATGTTGTACAAAAATGAGCCTAAGAAAATGGGTAAGTATACGGTGACTTATACAAGCGATACCACCGTAGCACCAAATACCATTTATCAGCTTAATTTTAAAATAATTGATGAGAAAACGGGCAATGTGAAGGAAGATTTTAATTTGCATCCTCACGTTCAGGACAATGAAAAATTGGGTTTAATTGCCTCGCCTGATACGAAGCATTACTTAACGTACGACGTATATACCCACATTACAAGTGCTGCTATTAAAAAAGCAGATGCCCACGGCGATCATGAAGGGCACTCGGAGGATGAGAATTATAAAGCTCCTCGAATTGTAAAAGTTGCCGCAGGCGATACCATTCATACCTCTAGCGGTATTGTTACTGTTAAAGAGTTCAATACAAAGCCTGGCGCAAAAGATTTAGTGTTATCGAAAGACGATTATGCGATTGGACTACCTTTGGAAATAAATGCCAGCGGTACTATTTATAACACTGAACCTATTTTCTTAATGAAAGGACAAAATACCTTCGATTTTGCACGTACGGTTGAGAAATTGGATTTAAAATTCCGTTTTACCAAAGTGCTTCCTGAGGAACGTAAGGTTGAACTTCAGATTTTTGAAAAGCCGCAACAAGCAAAAGACTGGGTGGTGTTTAAAGCAATTGAATTTCCTTTTATCAATTTATATTGGGCGGGTACCATTGTAATGGTTGTAGGGTTTTTATTTTCTATTTTTAGAAGAAGAAAAGAGGCCAAAATAGGATAACTAAATGAAAATTGTCGTTCTAGGTTCGGGAAATGTAGCAACACACTTGGCAAAAGCTCTACAGGCTGCAGGCGAGGATGTAATTCAAATCTATAGCCCAAATTTGATAAACGCCAATACTTTGGCTCAAGAATTAGGAGCTGTAGCCATCAACCAATTTAATCAATTAGTGCAAGACGCTGATTTGTATGTTATTGCGGTGAAAGATGATGCCATTGCAACAGTAGCCGAAAAGTTAAAAGATATGGATGGTTTGGTAGTGCATACTTCTGGCACCACCGATATGCATGTGCTTACAGAAAAGGTTAAAAATGCAGGGGTATTTTATCCTTTACAAACTTTTTCAAAAGCAAAGGAAGTTTCTTTTTCGGAGATTCCCATTTGTTTGGAAGCAAACTCAACCGAAAATTTAGAGAAATTAAAACGTTTAGCTGCTACATTAAGCAATAAGGTCTACGAAGTAGACGGAGAAAAACGAAAAGTATTGCACCTGGCTGCGGTTTTTGCTTGTAATTTTACCAATCACTTGTATGCTTTGGCAAATACTTTATTGGTGAAAAATGGCCTAAGTTTCGATATCATTCGACCTTTAATTGCTGAAACAGCCGACAAGGTAATGATTGAAATGCCAGAGGATGTACAAACAGGTCCTGCCATTCGGAACGATGTAAGTACCATGAGTAAGCATGTAGCCATGCTTGCAGAAATGCCAGAATTGAAAAATATATATGAATCCCTAAGTAAAAGTATAAAAATAGCGTAATTACGGCTTTTGCTTCTTACTTTTGCACAATAATTATTATGAGTATTTTCAAATTAAAAATAAATTTCGAAGAGGCAGACCACGAAACCGTGGAATTGCCTATTGCTGCCGGAGAATCTGTGTTGGATGTTTGTTTGGATAATGGAATTGAGCTACAACACAACTGCGGGGGTGTATGCGGTTGCAGTACCTGCCATATCTATGTGAATAAGGGTATGGATAATATTCAAGAAATTTCAGATAAAGAAGAAGATTTTATTGATAGAGCCGTGCGCCCGAAAATTACCTCGCGTTTAGGTTGTCAATGCGTGATAATTGATGGAGATATCGAGGTAACCATCCCTGATCAATCAGGCTTTATGGGACACTAATTAGCTATTCACTACTCACTATTAACTATTTACAATTAATTTTATGAATAACGATAAATTTGCTTTGCCATTTTACTGGAATGATTATGAAGATATTGCGATGTCTTTATACGAAAAGTTTGGAGATGAATTTACCGAAACTAAGATTTACCGTATTCGCTTTACGGAGCTTTTAGAGTGGGTACTTTCTTTACCTAATTTTAAAGGAACGCGCGAAGAAAGTAACGAAGGTCATTTAGAGCAAATTCAATCTGCTTGGGTATACGAGTGGAGAGATAATCAATAATCGATTAGAAAGAGATAATTCGAAATGAATTATCTCTTTATTTTTTTACAGTATGTTTTTAGAAAAGCTTAAGAATATTTCAACATTCATTTTTGATGTAGACGGGGTATTAACAGATGGTACGGTGCAAGTAACCGATAATGGTCAAAGTTTACGTACGTTTAATATTAAAGATGGATATGCTTTGCAGTTAGCGCTTAAAAAGGGCTATAATGTATGCATTATTTCAGGTGGGGGTGGCATCGCGATGGAAAAACGCTTCATCAATTTGGGTATTACAGATGTTTTTTTATCAGCAGGAAATAAGGTTACTATTTTTACAACGTACTTAGAAGAAAAGAATATTAAAGCGGAAGAGGTGCTCTACATGGGCGACGATATCCCCGATTATAGTGTAATGAAATTGGTTGGTTTAGCTACTTGTCCGGCTGATGCCGTAACAGAAATTAAAGCCATTTCCGAATATATTTCTCCTTTCGATGGAGGTAAAACGGCTGTTCGCGACATTATAGAAAAGGTAATGAAAGTGCAAAATAATTGGCACGACGCACATCCAAATGCAGTAGATTCAAGTAAATAATGTTTAGTATACCATAGGTAAAAAAATAAACCGCTTTCTGTTAGAAGAGCGGTTTATTTTTTTGATTGCTTATTCTTAATCGGTTTTAGCATCGTTTTTTGCCGGAAAATGTACCGGTTTGATGGTTCCACTTACTTGCAGTTTGATTACACTGGCCACTTTATCAGGTGCAACAGCTGGGAGATTGATTCGAATGCCGTTGTTGGTTATATCGGTTTTTAAAGGCGTGCCATCTGCCAAAAGTTGTGCATATAGGAGTTTGTTTTTTAGGTCAGGAATGGTAATGATTCCATTTTTAGGCCATTTAAGCACCGAGAGATAAAGGGTTGTATTTCCTTTCGAATCTTCTTTTCTAGTAATACGACCCCACTCAACCGGATTTAAAGGATTAGCTTTAGTGGCATAAATGGCTTCGCTA
Source organism: Pedobacter paludisoli (assembly GCF_052344095.1). GTDB lineage: Bacteria > Bacteroidota > Bacteroidia > Sphingobacteriales > Sphingobacteriaceae > Pedobacter. The sequence goes on from NZ_CP179926.1 coordinate 181,413, forward strand.
TTAATTTTCATCCATTCGCCAATTTGTTTTAAGCGTTTTGTACTTTCCTCTGGAAAAGTTCCATCAGCTTTTGGCCCCACATTCAATAAGAAATTTCCGCCTTTTGAGGCAATATCAATGAGGTTTTCAATGAGTTCTTCTGGCGATTTCCAACGATGGTCGTAACTTTTATATCCCCAGCTTGTATTCATGGTATTGCAGGTTTCCCAATCTTTTCCATCCAGTTCCTCTAGACTTGGTATTTTTCGTTCCGGTGTTTTCGTGTCACCTAAGAAATTTGGCTTTTTTAAGCGATCATTTGTAATTATGTTGGGTTGAAGTGCTAATAAATCTTGAAATTTTTGAGCGATTTCATTGGTCATGCTGTGAGGCGTGTCCCACCAAAATACAGATACTTCTCCGTAATTGCTGAGCAATTCCTTCACCTGAGGAACAGCAACTTGATCAACATAATCGGCAAATGATCTAGTTGTTTGCGCTGGATCCCAATGTCCGCTGTTTTCTGAAACATATTTGTCAATTGCTGCACTATCTGGATTGTTCCAGCCACGGGTAGTGGTACGTACAGCAGCCGAACCGCCTGGGTTGTTCCAATCTTGCGAATGTGAATAATAAAATCCAAGTTTTATGCCGTGTTTTTTACAGGCCTCTGCTAAGGGCGTTAAGACATCTTTTCCGTAAGGAGTTGCATCAACAATATTCCATTTACTTGCTTTTGTTTTGAACATGGCAAAGCCATCGTGATGTTTGGCGGTGATTACAATGTATTTCATACCGGCATCTTTGGCTGTCTTTACCCATTCATCTGCATTGTACTTTACCGGGTTAAAATCTTTAGCAACGGGTTGGTATTTGTTTACAGGGATTTTCATAATGTTCATGATCCATTCAGAAGCGCCTGTTTTTTGCTGATGTCCTTCGTACGTACCGGCTAGTTGAGCATATACACCCCAGTGGATAAACATACCAAATTTGGCTTCCCGCCACCATTCCATTTTTTTGTCTTGCGCAGTTTCTTGAGTAAAACCGACATGGAAATATAGCAGTGAAAAAGCGAGTAAAATTACTTTCTTATTAATATTAAATAGGTTCATTATGATTGATTTTAGTGTATAAATAGTGTTTAATAACCTGGATTTTGATCTTTTGGTTCAATAGCATCGTTGTTTAAAATTTCTGATTGAGGGATCGGAAAAACGTAATTTCTATCGCTGATATTGGTAGGCCCATTGTTACGTACATTCCCTCTAAAAACGCTGCTTTTTACGGCGTTAACTAAGCGCTTTGTCCGCACTAAATCAAACCATCTTTGTCCCTCGTACGTGAGCTCTCTAGAGCGTTCGTCAAAAAGAAAATTTAAAAAATTGGTGCTTGGTATAGCGGCTGGTGTAAAGGTTCCGAATCGGTTTTTACGAAGTGTATTTACTAAGTTTAAGGCGTTTGTGGTGGCTACCCCACCGTTTAGTTCTGCTTCAGCTTCAGCAACCATAAGCATCAAATCGGCATAACGTAATAACGGGAAGTTGTTAGGAGTAGATGCAACCGTGCCCCCAAAACCACAGGGAGCTAAAAATTTCCCAGCATATGCGGTTGTACTGGTAACTTTGTTACATCCGTTGTACGTAAAAAATGCCACGTTCACTTCTCTTCGGCTATCATTGGTTTCGAATTTGTTGACCAGGTTGTTGTTTGGTCTACCATGATTTTGCCCTCCACGCGAACCAGCACCACCATTAGGAGCGAAATAGTTTACGGCGAAGCTCCCATCCGTATTAAAACCTGCAGCACCATACATTTGTACATCAAAAATGGTTTCTTTATTTCCATCGTTATGGTCTTCAAATATGGCAAGGTAATTATTGGTAAGTCCGTATTGCGTATTGTTTAATACCAAGTTTCCATAGGTAATCGCTTTGTTAAACGCTTCGTTTGTATTTACAAAAGAATAGCCTGGTAAAGGATTGTATTTTGAAAGAGAAGCCAAGGTGAGATATACTTTGCTTAAAAAGCCTTGTGCCGCACCTTTAGTTGCTCTGCCTAGTTCGCTTCCGGATACGGAAGCCGGGAGTTTGTCTATCGATTCTTCAAAATCTTTGATTATTTGCGTATATACCTCTTCAGCACTGGCTCTTGGTCTGTTTTGATTATTAATGGATGCCGTTCCGGTTAAAGACAAGGGCACTCCGCCAAATAGACGTACTAAATAGAAATAGTACAAGCCTCGTAGAAATTTAGCTTCAGCAATATACCTTGCTTTTAATTGCTCGTTAATATTTGCTTCTGGTAAAGTAGTAATGAGGGTATTCGCTTGATTAATGCCAGAATAAAGATTTATCCATATTTCGGTTAAAATAAGGTTATTTTCCGTTAGCGTATAATTCATAAAGTCGCCATATGTATTGGAAGTTATGGTTTTACCGGTAAAATCTTCTGTTCCAAAATTGGCGGCAATGAGCATCCCATTTCGAAACGATCCATTTGAATTTTCACCTGCTAATTTTTCATAGGTTCCGATCAAGTAGGCTTCTGCGCCGTCTTTGGTTTTAAGTACACTATTATCTAAAAGCGAATAAGGTTTTTCTTCTAAATAATCTTTGCATCCGACACTTACTATAGAAAGTATAAAGAGTGCGAATACGTATTTAATTTTAAGTAAAGATTTCATAACATTAAAATTTAATATTTAAACCTAAAGAATAGGAAGTAGGACGTGGATAATTAAAAAAGTCTATACCAAATAGACTTTGGTTGTTTGAAGTAATTTCGGGGTCATATCCGTATTTATAATTTGTAAATAGTACAAGGTTATCGGCAGAAGCTGTAATTGAGGCAGCACTCATTCCTAACTTTTTGCAAATTTTGCTAGCAAGTGAATACGATAATTGAAGGTTTTGTAAGCGAATGAAGGATCCATCTTGTACATAATAGCTTGATGCTACCGCTTTTCCAGTATTGTCACTTAATATTGGAACCGTGGTGTCTGTGTTGGTTGGTGTCCAAGAATTTCTATACAGATCTGTAAATAAATTTCCGGTTGTTCTGCCACCAACGTGAAACATATTCCAGTTCTCAATATCGTTGCCATATTGATAAGCGATAAATACGGATAATTTAAGATTTTTATAACTGAACGTATTTCTCAAACCCCCGAAGTTTTTGGGCGTTGCATTGCCGATAATGGTTAAGTCATATGAGTTGATGATGCCATCGGGTTCTCCATTGGGACCGCTTAAATCTTTAAATTTCATGTTTCCTGGAGCAGGAGAACCAAAGCTTGGTACGCCGGTAAGCAGGCCTCCAGTACTGTTAAAATCACTGGCTTGATACAATCCATCGAAAATGTAACCATACAATGAAGTAGAAGAAGAACCCACTTTCAACACATTAATACTTTCAGAACTGCTGCTACCCGCTACGTTACCAAAAGGAATTAAGCTTTGCGAACCTAAATCGGTAATTTTATTCTCATTGGTACTAAAGTTGAACGATGCATCCCATTTGAAACTTTTACCATCGATAATGATTCCACCAATGGTTAGTTCAAGACCTTTGTTGTTAAGAGATCCAACATTTCTATAGATTTTTTCGTAACCTGAACTAGCCGGAATAGGCGCATACAGTAATAGATTTTTCGTATCTTTATTATATACCTCGGCAGTGAAATTCAGTCTGTTTTTAAAAAGAGCCATGTCTAAACCTAAATTTAAGGTCGTGCTGGTTTCCCATTTTAAATCGGTGTTTGAAACCGATTGTGCTGATAAACCTTTTAACATTGTAGTTCCACCATAATAATCTACGTAACCGGAAACGCCCAACGAACTGTACGCAGGGATGCTTTGATTACCAATGCTTCCGTAGCTTAATCTTAATTTTAAAAGATCAAACGTGTTCAGATTTTTGATGAATTGTTCTTCTCCTAATTGCCATGATAGCGCAGCAGCGGGGAAAAGAGCAAATTTATTTTTTCCTTGAAATTTAGATGATCCATCTGCACGAAGACTGGCGGTTAAAATGTACTTATTGTTGAAGGTGTAATTAAAACGCCCTAAATAGGATAGTAGCGACCACCTTTGTTTATTTGAGTTGTAATTTGAAACACTTAAACCGGCTTGCACAGCATCGGGGCCATTTACTTCTACCGGAAAATCATTCGTTTCGAAAAAATTACTCGAGTTGGTGTTTTGTTGAAAAGTAACCCCTGCTAAAGCAGTTAAGCGGTGTTTCTTGTTGATAACGGTATTGTAGTTTAACGTATTTTCATTTAAAAAATTAATGGTTTTAACGCTTCCTAAAATGGCGCGACCGTTTAATAACTTGCCTTGGGCTACATCTTTACCTATAAACGTGGTGTTATCTGAATAGGTAATATATCCCCCTCCCGAAACTTTCAAGGTTAGTCCTTTGGCTAACTTATAACTAATGTTGGTGTTTAAGTTGTTGCGAAAGGTATTATAGGTTTTTGTTGTGTGTTCCAAATACGTTAGCGGATTATTGTACAGTAAATCTTCTTCTTCGTCGTCTGGGATGTTAATATTGGTTGGTCTGGTTAAGAGCATTCTATTGACCAATCCAGCATTTCCGCCAAAACCAGATCCACTAATTTGGCCATCTAATATAGTATACCCGGTATTCATCCTAACTTCGAGTTTTAACTTATTGGTTAAGTCTGAATTTAAATTGAAAAGCAACGAATACCTCGAAAAATTAGATTCTTTAATTAAGCCGTCAGTTGAATTGTAGCCCAACGATACAAAATAATTTGTTTTGTCGGTTACTTTTGCTAATCCTAAGCTATAGTTTTGATTAATAGGGTTTTGTGATAGGAGGTCTTGCCAGTTGTAGGTGGTAGAATCTGCGTAGGATATTGGAGCACCCGTCGTTTGATTGACATACAAGGGATTGGTTGGATCTACTTTAGTCATGTATTGTGCATAATCAGCAGCACCCAATACATCAAGTTTTTTAAAGGTTGAATACGATACTGTTGAAGAGAAAGTAAAGCTCGGTTCATTTATTTTTGGGGTTTTGGTAGTGATTAAAATTACGCCATTCGCACCTCTTGAACCATAAATAGCAGCAGCACTTGCATCTTTTAATATTTCGATCGATTCGATATTGCTGGGATCTAGCGAAGCTAAGGGGTTTCCAACGGTGGTACTTTGTGGCGCACCTCCTGCGTAAATTTCATTTGAATTATCTTCAATCGGTACTCCATCAATAACATACAGGGGATTGCTGGATGCACTTATGGAGTTGTTTCCTCTAATTTTAATGTTAACAGAAGCACCCGGTTCGCCACTGCTACTGGTTACCATTACTCCGGCCGCTTTACCACGCATGGCATCTGCAAAACTTACAGCCGTGGCATCTACCAAATCTTCAGCTTTTAAAGAAGATATAGCACCCGTAACATCGCGTTTTTTTACTGTTCCGTAGCCAATTACAACAACTTGATCCAGTTCACCCACAGCTTCTGTTAGTTTAATATTTATGATTGAATTATTTCCCTTGAAAATAAAACGTCTGGTTTGATAACCCACATATTTAAACACCAGCGTATCTCCAAGAGAAGCCTTGATACTGTAATCGCCTTGGCTATTAGAGAGGGTACTGTTTTTGGTTTTTAGAATGGATACGGATACCCCTTGCAACGGCTGATTGTCGGCAGAACTGGTAATGGTTCCTTTCACTTCTTTTTTATTGTCTTGAGCCCATGTATTGTAAAATACGGACACCAAAACGAGAGACAGTAAGACTTTCTTAATCATTCGCAATGTCATAATTCAGTTTGTTTATTGGTTAGAACTTTAGTTGGTTTTTTTTTGAGCGTTACCTCATCATAAATCTAGGGATGTACGGGTTAGAAAATTTGTACTTTTTAGTTTATTTATAGCAGAATATGAGCAAATAGCTTCTTGCGAATTCTTTACTAGAAAACTAAGATGGATTAAGGGGAAGGAAATTTGTATTCATGAATGGATGATTGAGCGTTCTGGTTAGATTTATTGATTGCAAGTATATTGATAATGAAGGAAATTTTTAAATATAAAATAGCATGGTTTTCATCCGACTAGTTTTTAAAGGATTGATTTATGCTGTTTATTTTAGGCTGTTTTTTATCACTGTTTTAGAGAAGAACGCTGGGTGCCATTTTAAAATCTCCTGTTGATAAATGCCAACACTATTGACAGCTGTTCAATTTTCATCACCAAGATAAAGAATACGGCAGTAATCTGTTTTAAACCCTTGCGCTGTTTGCTTTTATTACAATAAGTGTTATTAATTGAGCAAAATCGCCTAGTTCCGTTTTCCAATATCTAATAGCTTAGAGTTTACATCCCTGCTATCCTTTTTGCGAATGAGTAGGTGATTCCATTTTTATAAATATGAAAAGAAAAAGCACATTTCTGTACCCCTGTTTGTTTGTTTTAAGTTTGATTGTAATCGTTTTCAGTTCATTCGTCGATGCCGCAGTTAACAATGAGATACGCATTACGTATAATCCGGCAATACAGGACTATACTCCGCAAGTAGTTCAAGCGATTTTAGATGCCAAAAGCAATGGAATTCGGAAAATTACTTTTGAAAAAGGCGATTACCATTTTTTCAATGATAAAGCATTTGAAAAGTTTTGTTTTATTTCCAATCACGATGATGGTTTGAGAAGAACCAGTTTTCCTATCATTGGAATGAACGATTTTGAAGTGGATGGGGGTGGTTCAAATTTTCTTTTTCATGGTCCAATGATTCCTTTTCTTATTGAGGAGTCAAGTAATATAAAATTAAACAATCTAAGTATCAATTGGGAGCATACATTTAGCAGCGAGTTAGCGGTGGTGGCAACGAATTCAAAAGATAAAAGCATCGATTTTAAAATCAGTGCACAGTATCCTTATAGAATTGAGAATGGAAATTTAATTTTTTTTCGAAAAGACTATCGGCACACCTTAGAGATAGGCTTTTATTGGGATCCTAAAACGAAAGCCGTAGCTTATAACGTGGTGAAAAGTCCGCCCATTCGTCCGTATAAAGGAGCGTTTGTAACGTTTAATCCAAATCCCGAAACAGTTTTATACGAACCGTTTATTTATAAAACCATGGAAAACAACATGCCTTTAGCTATACAAGCCGAAGAATTGTCTCCGGGTTTAGTTCGGGTGAAAGGTATTGATGGCGATTTACCACAGGTTGGCTGGATATATGTTTGTAAGGGCCATAATTCCGAAAATCGGTATTCACCGGCAATACGGATAAGCGATTCGAAAGAACTAAACTTGGAAAATATCAATGTTTATCATGCAGGTGGAATGGGACTAATTGCTGAAAAAAGCGTTAACGTTAGTTTGAATAAGTTCAATGTTGTTTTACCCGCAAATAGCAAAAGGATGGTAAGCACTACGGCCGATGCTACACATTTTGTAAACTGCAAAGGATTAATTTTGATAGAAAACTGTCGGTTTGAAAATCAGTTGGACGATGCAACCAACATTCATGGGGTGTATACCGAAATAACGCGAAAAATTTCCGATAAATCAGTGGAAATTAAATTAGGTCATTTTCAGCAAAGAGGATTTAATTTTGCGAGCGCAGGCGATTCAATTGCATTGGTTGATAAACAATCGCTCCAACAAAAAAGGTATGCTATTGTAGAGAAAGTAGAATTTGTAAATAATAAGTATTCAATTATACATTTTAAAGAAAATATAGGAGAATCGATTCAAGAAGGCGATTTGCTCGATAATGTTTCCTGGTATCCGGAAGCAATTTTGCGAAATAATATTGCCATAAACAATAAATCGCGTGGATTTTTAATCTCCACACCCAAAAAAGTAATGGTCGAAAACAATACTTTTAGCAATATGATGAGCGCTATTTTAATTGATGCGCCAAAATTTAATTGGTGGTATGAATCGGGAAACCCACAAGATTTAACCATTATCAATAATACGTTTTTAGAAGGAACCTACGGTGGAGCTAAACAAGGTTTGATAGAAATACACACCCAAACACCAGGTTTAGTGAAAAATGTTAAAATAATCGCGAACACCTTTAAGTCTTTCAGTCCCTTACTTGTAAATGCTACAGGTGTGGATGGCATTGTTTTTCAAGATAACACCATTATTCAATCGTTTAAGTACCCTATTATTTTCAAAACAAATGTTTTGTTGGCCTTTCCTAAATGTTCAAACGTTTCCATAAAAGATAATCGGATAGAAGGATTTAAAAATTTTAAGTTGCTGGAAGATTAATTGTAATTTGTTAGTTGATTTTTAAGAAACTTGGCTATTTTACCATAAATTTTGAATCATTTTCAATTTTAATAACCAAATAATATGCGCGCTTTTACCATCCTATTCATTTCACTCTTTTTCTTCAGCAGTTCGTTTGGACAAAAAATGCTGAATATTAATAATGGTTTTCCGCATACAGACTCATACCAAGCAACTCAAGATAAAAAAGGCTTTATTTGGTTCGCTACATTGAATGGCCTTTGTCGGTTCGATGGGAATAATATCGTCACCTATACGAACAATTATCATGTTGTATCGAGTGTCATAAACAGCAGAATTTTAAACATCTATTACGATAAAGGATTGAATGGTTTATGGCTAGGCACACAAGGTGGTGGATTACTTTTTTTTGATATTGAAACGGAACAATTTAAAGCAATCGGTAAAAATCAAATTGGCGATTTTATTGCCGGTTTATTTATCGATTCTCAACATAAATTATGGGTCGCATCTGACAAAGGCTTATTCATTCATTCCTTAATTAAAAACGAAGAACTTACCTCGATGAAATTTGTCAAAATAGCAAATGCCAGCTTTAATGGAGCGGTTGCCATTTACGAAGATCATAACCGGGTGGTGTATTTTGGCAATAAAGACGGCGTTTATACTTTACGTTTAACAACAGGAGGAAAGGGCTATAACTACCAAAAATTTCTGCCGCAAGTTATTACATCGGCCAAAGTACTTTCTGAATTTGAATTTGATGGGACGAATTATTTATTGATAGGCAACAACTCGGGCTTATATAAATTTAGTTATCAAACCGGGGAGTGTATATGCATTAAAAAGTATGCAGTATCTTGTTTATTCGTTGATAATTCAAGTAAAACAGTTTTGGTAGGAACCACGAATAATGGCACAGACGATTTAAAGATGGAGACCATTGCAGCGGCAAAATCTACCCTAATTGGTGAGCAAAAAAGAAAACAACCCGAAGTTAAATACATTTTTAAAGACTCTTTTGGTACTTTATATACGAGTATTCTAGGCCAAGGGGTGGTTTATAATAATGCATTTGATAGAAAATTTACAGCCTTTCCTACCGCAACATCCAACTGGAAATCGCCCATTAAACAAGTAATTTCCTTTACGTCAAATGACTCCCGCTATATTTGGATTGGCAGTAGAGGAGAAGGATTGGTTTTAATGGACCGGGCCACCAATAACTATAGTTTCCTGCAAAATACCGATCAATCTTCTTTTAGTGATAAAAACTACGTTTCGGCTCTCCATGTAGATAAAACATCTAGCTTGTTGCTAGGTACATATGAGGGGCTATACATCTTAAAAAACGTAGATCCAGAAAAAATTAAGAGAGGTATGCATCCCCCAGTAGAAAAAATTGATTTAGGTGAAGGAAATGTAAGGATTAATAAAATCCTCGAAGATAAAAATGGTGTGACATGGGTGGCAACCTCAAATGGAATTTGTTTACTTAAGGATCATAAATTACTCAAAAATTTAATTTCTTTTAAGGATAAGCAACGAAACGTAGTCCTTAAATTTATCAACTACATTTATTTAAATGGGATTGGCCATGATGGTTCCTATGATGTATGGGTTGGAACCATGAAAGAGGGACTGTACCGCTTGAAAATAGATGCTGCCTACAACATACAGGGTAGTCAAATTTTCAATGTAGAAAATAAGTCTTTACTATCCAATTGGGTAACCAGTATGGTTGAAAATAAGCATCAAAAACTATTTGTAGGTACTCTTGGTGGCGGATTGTCGGTTATTAACTTGAAAACCAACGCTATTAATCAATTTAATAAGGCAAATGGATTGGTTACAGACGATGTAGAGTCTCTGTTAGATGATAACCAAGGAAATATTTGGATTGGCTCTAAAGGACTTATAAAATTTAATTATGAGCAAAAAAAGTTTTGGTATTACGATGTGACGGATGGACTACAAAGCAATTCATTTAAAGTATGGTCGGCTTATAAGATGGCCACCGGAGAATTGATTTTTGGGGGGATTAATGGTTACAATATTTTTGATCCAGCTAAAATTATCAACAACAATAGCGCTGCAAAAGTAGCGTTAACGGGATTAAACATTTCCAACAAAGCAGTAGAAATTGGCGCCGAGCTCGATGGTGAAGTTATTTTAAAGAAAAGCATCAGTTATACCAAAGAAATTAACTTAAATCACAATATAAAGAGCTTTAGTTTAGATTTTAATTCTATTCATACGCAAAATAGCGATAAAAAAAGCTACCGATATAAGTTGATTGGCTTTGATAAAGATTGGGTATATACCTCAGCAAAGAAAAATTTTGCAGCCTATTCCAATTTAAAACCCGATACTTATGAGTTTGTGTACCAAGGGAGCAATGGAGAAGGTGTTTGGAGTAAGGGAGATAATTCGCTTTTCATAACCATAGAACCTTCTTTTTGGCAAAGTGGATACGGATATTTTCTGTACTTTTTAGTACTGGCGGCGGTAATTTATTTCTCTACTAAGTTTGCCTTTGTGAAGGTAAAAACGAAAAATGAAATTTTGTTTCAAACCTATAAACAAGAGCAAGAATTAAAAAATTATCAAGACAAATTGCAGTTTTTTACCAATGTTTCGCATGAACTGAGAACCCCTCTAAGCTTGATCATCACACCAATTGAGCAAATTTTTGACAATTCCAACTTAAATAAAGAGCTTTTTGATAAACTGGATGTGGTTTATAAAAATTCTAAGAGGTTAAAAAAGTTGATCGATCAGCTGTTGAATTTACGTAAATACGAATTAGGAAAAGTAGAAATAACAACCGCTCCCATCGATATTTACCTCTTTTTAAAGCAAATATGTGCTCAATTTGAAGACCTTGCTCAGGAAAAATTCTTAGATTTTACGTTAACTGGCAAGCCGGGTTTATTTGCCGAAATCGATAAAGACAAACTTGATCAGGTGTTTTTGAATTTATTGTCAAACGCTATTAAATTCACGCCCAATCATTCTAAAATTGAAGTCAATGTGTTCCAGCATGAAAACAAAATTGTCATAGAAGTTAAAAATCTAGATAGTCATATTGACGAAGAGACGAGGTTAAAGATATTTGAGCCATTTTATCGCTCAGAAAAAGAAAATGTAGCCGATGGTTTTGGCTTAGGCTTGTCTATTTCTAAGTATTTGGTTGAACTGCATAAGGGCAGCATTCAAATTGTTAGCGAAGCAGGAAACGCCCATTCGAAAGCTTTTAGTTCCTTTATTGTAGAGTTGCCTGCCTTGGTCGATTATGAAACAGCGCCATCGCACCATGCCTTGGAAGCTAAAAAAAATAGAACCATTTTAATTGTCGAAGACAACGATGATATGCGCAGGCTCTTACATGATTTCCTTTCGAACGAGTATGATGTAATAGCCTGTCAGAATGGTTTAGAAGCCTTGGAAATAGCAAAAAAACAAATTCCGGATTTGATTTTAACCGATTTAATGATGCCTGAATTGGATGGCATATCCTTGATTAAGCGCATTAAAAAAGCAAAGTTTTTAGCGCATATCCCCATCATTATTCTATCGGCTAAGAGTTCTGAAGAAAGTAAAATTGAAGGCTTACAAGCGCTGGCGAATGATTTTATCGAAAAACCCTTCAATCTGAGAATCTTAAACCTAAAAATTAGAAATCTCATCCAGTCTAGTGATAAGCTGATTATGCAGGGACATTTAGAAGAGAAATTAGAACCAACGGAGATTAAAGTTCTTGGCTATAACGAAAAAGTGTATAGCGATGTCATGTTTGACATAGAAAAGAATATTGAAAATCATGAGTATTCCGTGTCCGATTTATGTGCCAATATAAATTTAAGCAGATCGAAGCTCTTTCGCATCATTAAATCGGAAGTGGGCATGTCTATTAATGGCTTAATTATCGATGTACGCCTAAAAAGAGCGGCTCAATTGCTCAAGCAAAGAAGATATTCTGTGAGCGAAATTATGTATATGGTGGGATTTGAAAATGCATCTTATTTTAATCGATCATTTAAAGCGAAGTACGGCGATACACCGAAAAAATATTCAAAGGAAAATGAGTCGACAGAAAATTCGGATAATGTATAGCATCAGCGTACATAATCAACCAATGGAAGAAATAATAATGAATATAAAGTAAATAAATAACCAAACTTAATGACGAAGCGTAACTTATGTAAAATTTTATCGCTGTTTTTGATTTTTACAAGTATAAACAGCTCTGCCCAAAAAAATAAAAGGCCAAATATTTTGTTTATTTTGGTTGATGATCAAGCCCCTTCTGATTTGAAGGTGTATAATCCTTCTTCTATTTTAGATGCGCCAAATATTGCCAAGCTGGCGGAAGAAGGAATGGTTTTCGATGGTGCTTACCAGATGGGGTCGTGGACTGGGGCTGTTTGCACAGCCTCTCGTTCAATGATTATGACTGGCCGATCGCTTTGGAAATTCCCCAATCCTGCAAATCCTAATGCTACAAATGCTGCCTTAGTTCCCAATCATTTAGAAGAAAATAGTATGGCTGCGGTTTTTAATCGAGCAGGTTATGCAACCATGCGTACCTGTAAGGCAAACAATAGTTATGCAAAGGCTAATGCATTGTTTACGGTTAATCTTGAATCAGTTAGTAGAGCCGGTAATGATCAGAATGGAAGTGCTTGGCATTCAGAACAAGTTTTAAATTATTTAAATATCCGTGAGTCGAAAAAAGAGGAGAAACCTTTTTTAATTTATTTCGGTTTTTCGCACCCGCATGATCCTCGTAATGGTAAGGAGCATTTATTGGAAAAATATGGCGCAGTTAATTTTACCGATCGCAGCGGGCATCCATCAGTCAATGCAAAGCAACCAGCATTGCCGCCGAATTATCTTTCAGCACACCCTTTTCCAATACAGCCTGGTTTGCGCGATGAAGAGATGGTATCAGGTGTGTGGAAACATCGAGATGAGGGTACCGTGCGCAATGAAATGGGACGCGAGTTGGCTTGTAGTGAAAATATCGACATCCAAATAGGACGCGTGCTGCAAAAATTAAAAGAAATGGGTGAATTGGAAAACACCTATATCGTGTATACATCTGATCATGGAATTGCCATTGGTAAGCATGGTTTAATGGGGAAACAAAATTTGTACGAGCATTCTTTTCGGGTGCCGTTTATTGTAAAAGGCCCTGGTATAAAACCGGGATCAAGAGTGCAAGGAAATATTTATTTGATGGATGTATTGCCAACGTTCTGTGATTTGGCAGGGATTAAAATACCCGAAACAGTTGATGCCACTAGTTTTGCACCAATTTTGTTTGGGAAAGCAAAAACGAGTAGAGAAGTTTTATATGGCGCCTATAGTGGTGGCACAAAACCCGGTATTCGAACCGTTAAAAAAGGTGATTGGAAACTTATTAAATACGATGTTTTGGATGGTTCTGTTAGAAAAATGCAATTGTTTAATATCAAAGAAAATCCAAACGAATATTTACCGGAGCACCATCGGAAAAATAAAATGGAAACAAATTTAGCCAATAATCCAGCCTATTCCTCTAAACTTCGAGAAATGGAAGAACTATTGTCTCATCAAATGAATTTTTATAAAGATCCGTATGTTCTTTGGAATCAAAAAGAATAAATGGTTAAGAACTATGAGCGATTCGTTTTTTGAATATTCGTAATTATTGGAGTTGATTTTTTTTGTATTTTGGCGTTTTATTTTGAAACAGTGGCTAAAGCTTTTCACAGAGTGATTATCGCTCTTAGAACAGATTCAAAATAATTACGGATATCCAATTATTTTAATTCTCATGAAGAAACACATGCAATTTAGTGTGATTTTTTTGTTTGCAATTTTCATCGTTCAAGATGGCTTTGCTCAAAATAAATCGACCCTCAGTAGTGCGCAAAACTTATTAAAAAGAGTGTTGCCCAAACAGTATCAACAAATAGATTTGGGGCTCCTTCCTCCATCAAAAAAAGACTCATTTGAAATATCTAGCAAAGGAAACCGCGTGCTGTTAAAGGGGAATTCTACCATTGCCCTTGCCTCAGCATTAAATTGGTATCTCAAATATACCTGCAATGCTAATATCTCGTGGAACGATTCCCAAATGCAGTTGCCAGAACAGTTGCCGTTACCTAAAACGACAATTGCAAAAGCGATTCAACCTGATTATAGGGTGATGTTTAATTATTGCACGTTTAGCTATTCAATGGTATGGTGGGATTGGAATAGATGGGAAAAAGAACTCGATTTTCTGGCCATGAACGGGATCAACATGCCCTTAACTGTTGTAGGCTTAGAGGCCGTTTGGTATAACAGTTTGCTAAAAATTGGCTATACAGATTTAGAAGCAAGACAATTTTTAGTGGGTCCAGCTTTTATGGCTTGGCAGTGGATGACAAATATTGAGAGTTTTGGAGGACCCTTGCCAAAGTCGTGGATAGATAGCCACATCATTTTAGGGAAGCAAATTATGGATCGAGAATTAGAGCTGGGTATGAAACCGATTCAACAAGGCTTTTCAGGCTATGTACCACGTTCGTTTAAGACAAAATTTCCGGATGCAAAAATTGCTAAAACCAAAGACTGGTGTAATTTTGAAGGCTGTGCACAATTAGATCCATTGGACCCGCTGTTCGCAAAATTTGGAAAGATATTTTTGGAAGAACAAGCAAAATTGTTTGGGAACCATGGTTTTTACGCTGCTGATCCATTTCACGAAAGTGCAGCTCCAAGTACCGACAGCTTGTATTTAGATAATGTTGGTAAAACGATTCATAATTTAATGGCGGCAAACGATAAGGACGGAATATGGGTGATGCAAGCTTGGAGTATCAACAAGAAAATTGTTACAGCAGTTGAAAAATCGAAATTACTTATTCTCGATTTGAATGGACTAAAATATAAAAGCAACCAAAATTTTTGGGGGTACCCATTTGTTGTGGGCAACTTGCATAATTTCGGCAACCGTATAAATTTGCACGGTGATATTGCCCTTTTAGCTTCTAATCAGTTTGCTTCTATTCACGAAAAATTGCCAAATGCAGTAGGAAGTGGCTTGTTTATGGAAGGGACCATGCAAAACCCCTTATATTACGATTTGGCTTTTGAAATGCCGTTTCATTCAACAGCAATTAATTTGGATAGTTGGTTGAATAGTTATGCAACCAGAAGATACGGAAATGAAAGCAAAGCCGGTAAAGAAGCCATTCAAATTTTGGCTGCAGCGGCATATAAAAAGGGTACAAATGGCGTAGAGAATAGTTCCATGATTGCCGCGCGTCCAGCTATTGATCCTAAAAAATCAGGCCCGAACGCGGGTTTTAAAATTCCGTATAGCCAAAGGGATTTAATAAAAGTTGTAGATTTATTGTTGTCAGACGCCACATTATACAAATCGGAAGGCTATCGATATGATATCGTTGATATTCAGCGCCAAATTTTAAGCAATTTGGCTCAAGCTATCGATGCCAAAATTAGCACTGCATATAAAGCAAAAAACAGTCAAGAATTCGAATTACATACGCAACGATTTTTAACCTTATTAAAGGATGCAGACCGTTTAACAAAAACCCGCCCATTATTAAATTTTAACAAGTGGGTAGGAGATGCACAATCTTGGGGAACAACTCCTGAAGAGAAAAATCTATATGATTATAACGCGAGTATGCTGCTTACCCAATGGGGACCAGAAGGGAATAGGGATGCGGTAATTTTTGATTACTCGTGGAGAGAATGGGGTGGGCTAATAGGCAATTATTACCTGCCTCGATGGCAAAAATTCTTTGCTTTTTTGAAGAAGAATTTAGATGAAAATGTAGTGTATTCCGAAGAAAAGCTAAAAAATGTTCATGGTAGAGAAGCCTTACGCGCCAATCCATTTTACGATGAACTTGCCAACTGGGAACTTCAGTGGATTCATACGCCTAAAACACCTGAGAAATTAATTTCAGGACAAGAATTAATGACGGTTAAGGAAATTCGTGATACATATAAACCGCTGTACGATTTGTATTTATAACCAAAGAAGTTTTAAGGCGGGTCCCTGCGGTTTTTGGATGGACCGATGCAATTGAATGAAAACAGCCCCAAAAATACGAAAGGAAATTGTTAACTTTTCGTATTTCTGGGGCTAATTTTTTGGGTTATTTGAAGGATAAAAAGGGGTTTGTTATTTCAAAATTTGATTCCAGTTGAGTACTTTGGTACTAAAGTTTAGCATCTTTATTTCTTTTGGTTGTAAGGTTAATTCAATGGTGTCGCCAAATTTATAGGTTTTTGCAAGCGACTGTAGGTTTTCGCTTAAGGGCGAAGAGAGAAAATAGGTGCTAGCGTTGGGCGTTACGCCTATATCTTTATTCAGCTTAATGGTATAACGGATCACCTCGTTCGAAGGGTTATGAAATGAAATGTATCCCTGGTTCTCATTCCAAGCGGTATAGCCATACGTTTCTTTTTTAGCGGGGTTACCACCGTGCATTTGCACTTGTTTAAAAGTTGGAAAAACTTGGTAGGTCCATTTTAAGCCCTTCGCTAGCACATCCCAATCAGACTGACTTAATAGCTCTGTTTTTAAATAAAGTTCTAAAAGACCTGTTCCTCTTGAAAAATTCATTAACAAATATTTCTGAAAATCTGTTGCGTTGAGATCTTCTTTTGGATTAGTTTTTTTTGGCTCATGATTAAAAAGGGCATTCATGGGGAATTTGGTTTTTTCTTTTTTCCATATTTCGTAATAGATTCCATCACGATAGGTTAATTCTTCCGTTCTTCCACTTCCTTTTGCCGCGTCACCGGCGTTTATCATCCAGCAAGCATCTACATGCTGCAGCCACCAAGGACTTAAATATGCACCATTTGAAATGGTGATATAAACGTTTGGATTAATTTTAGCCATTGAATCAAATATATCCATCAACCGCTCGGTGCCCGAAACTAAATAATAGGTCTTGAGTTCGTCGTATTTTGAATTATTCAGCGTGGTATCTCCTGGTGTTATTCCTTCAAGATTTAATTGGGGCATAGATGCCGTTCCACGTCCTTTTAATTCAAAGTCTCGCTGGCGGAGATGGCCAAATAGTCCATCAAATTTATAATATGAAATTCCTTCTTCAGTTAACGCTAAAAGCCTTTTTTTGAGGGCTGTCATGTATTTAGGACCTGAAAGAGACATGGAGTTTTCTAAGGTTTCATAACCCTGGTTTTTCATTGATTTTAGCATTCTACTTGATCCAAACAGCACGCCAGGACTTAACCACAGTCCCAAGGTTGATCGATAGCTTTTAACTTTGTTTAAAGGTGTATGAAAATCTTGATCAAATTTTTCATTGGTTTTCCAAACATCAATAGACCAATCAGATGTTGGCGAAAAACTATCTTCCCAGCCATCATCAATAACGTAAGCGTTTAAGGGACGGCAGTTTCTTTTTTCAACTAATTCTTTTTGAACGATGGCTGCACTTTTCAAAAATGAATCTTGATTGACCGATTTTCCGAAATCGAACCAAGAGTTGTATTGCACTTGCAAACGCAATGGGCGAATTCTAATTTTATCGATATAATTAAAAAAAGCATCGTCTATAAAGGCAGCATCGTCCGCAACACCAACCACCGCTTTGTACGAAGTGTACGGTGCTTTATTTTCCAATTGTTTTCCGACAAGATAACCGCAGTTCAATTGTTTTTTTTCAACATAATTGGTTGCTGCGGGAAATTCGATTCCCCAAAATGTTCCACTGGTTTTGGTGTACAGGGGCTGGCCTAAGCCGGGTTTCCAATTTGGTTTTCCACTGCTTTTCGTACTAATAGAACTTAATGTATACGGTTGATAGGCATCTGCAAAAGAAATCGATTCAACATCAATTCTTTCGATGGTTAAGGCTGTGTGGCTTTGCAGCTTGATGTGTTTGCGCATAAAGAAATCGCTGTTGCCTAATTCGTATATTAGGGTAACATCCAATCCCAAGGTTTTATTTTTTAAGGAAACAGTAAGGCGTTGCGTTTCTTTTTCCTGCAGTAATTTTTGCGAAATAAATTGAAAATCTTTTGAGGAAAGGATTATATCTGCTTCAACTTTATCTGTTCCTTTTGATAATCGGATTTTAAACTCTTCGCAACTTATTGGGTGCAATACTGCCGCATTTTTCTTGTTCACCAGAGTAGTGGTAAACCAGCTGTTTTGCTTTACCGAAAAGGTTCTACCAATGTTTTTGTTTTCCAGTACGATGTTGTTGGTATCTCTAAAAGCTGTACTTATTAAAAGAAAAAGCACCCAGAATAGCGGAAAGAAAAAGGGATTTTTTTTTAGTTGTTTGATAATCATATGATTTATGTGTCTGTTAAGGGGTTGGATTTAACGTTTCCAAAAAATGGTCCATTCATTTCTGATTTTTATTTTTTGGTTTTAGAAATTTCTTTTAGTAAAAGGATAATATACCTATCATTACTTGTTTTCTTTTGCCTGTTCGGGTCTGTAATCCGATTTGTTTACCCAAAAGAGCTCATCGGTAAATTTTCCAGATAAATAGTTCTCGTAATAGTTCATATATTTTAGTGGTGCTATTTTATACTGGTCGAAGATGTCTCCATTGCCCAAAATTCTGGGATCTTTTTGTGCTGATAGTTCTGAAACCATTTGTTTGTACAGTTTTTCAGCAGTCTTTTTAAATTCAGTGTTCATTGCCAAGTTGTTCAAACAGAGCGGATCGGTCTTCACATTGTATAATTCTTCTTGTGGGCGCTTGCCAAAATTAAGTTGCCATACTGTATGTTGGTTCGTGCCAAATGTATTTAATGCGGCTGTTTTTGTTGGACTTCCATCGCAGTTGAGGTAACCAGTTTCGGGATTTCCGGCTGGCCACCTAGCTATTTTGAAGTTGTGCAGATATAAATAATCACCTTTAAAAATACCTCTAATAGGATATCCTTCGTTATTTGGTCGGCCAATATCATGTCTTTCTTTACCAATTAAAACATGATCTCTACCGGCTTCAATCTGGCCACTTTTATCGGATTGTAGGAGGTTTACCAAGCTTTTGCCTCGTATGGGCTGCATGTTGTTATTTTCCTTTTTGATGCCTGCTATTTCCAAAATGGTAGGTGCCAAATCTGTGAAGTTTACGAAGTCATCAATTTGACGCTTAGTTTTTTGAATCCCCTTTGGCCACATAATGGCTAAAGGCAAGTGATTAGAGTATTCGTATTCTTGGCCTTTAATTCGCGGAAAAGGCATTCCATTATCAGCAGTTACAATAATTACAGTATTGTCAAGAAGTTTTCTTTCTTCCAGATTGTCGATCATTTTTTGTAATTGTTTATCGAAATATTCTAATTCATAGGCATAATCTAAAAGGTCAGTTTTCACGGAATCGTTCTTTGGCCACATCGCGTATACATCGTATAAATCGGATAATTTTTTGCCGTTTTTAAGACTCGAGCCAAATTCATAGGGGCGGTGAGGTTCCCATCCGCCGTACCAAAAGAAAAATGGTTTGCCTTGTGCTTGCTGATTCAAGAAGGTGTTAAAATTTGCAGCATAATCATCGGAATGAACGCCTTTGGTTGGTGCATCTAATTGGAGTGCATTGTAGGGTTTTATTAAAAGATCGCGCGGCGTACCATCGGCGTTTTTCGCCGCACCCGGAGCCCATCCTTTTCCGGTGTAACCTACCTGATATCCGTTATTGGCAAGTACTTCTGGGAAGGATACAAATTTGCTTGGAAAAAAGGGCATGTGGTTGGCTGCTTCTTCCAATTCCCAAGAATTCCTTCCCGTTAAAATGCAGGCTCTTGAAGGGGCACATTTTGCATTTGGGGTGTAGGCTTTATTAAAAAGCACACCGTTTGTAGCAACACGATCAAAAGCAGGCGTGTTTACCCATTTACATCCATATATACTCATGTGTAAGTAGGTAGCATCATCTGCGATAGCAAAAAGAATATTGGGACGTGATTTCTCGTTTTGTTGTGCTTTAACCGCTGCGGTTAGCAAAACTATGCTTAAGAATAGGATGGCTATCTTGTTCATATAGGCTATTTGGTTAGATCTTTTATTTGTTTACTTTGATAATAACGGCATTGTATTTTTGAGGGAAATTGATTGTAAAGCTTTTATCGCTCTGCGTTATTTTTACCCCTAAATCTATGGGATATAAAATTTCCGCTTTCCCTTTGTTTTTAATGTTAATGGAAACATTTTCTGAACCAGCTAATCGCCAAACGGCATAATAGTCGGCTTTTTCAGATTCGAGCCCAACTGCTGCAGGAGATAGGATATCCGAAATTTTGGTAAAACCCAAGGGGAAAAATGGAATTGCTTTTGGAATTACCGGAGCCAGTTCTTTTTTATAAATCGCTATTCCATTTTTTATTTGATCTAAGCTTTCTGGCTGAAGTTCGGCCAAGTGCCCACTCTGGTGTATTCTGCATAACATGCTATTAACCATATTAAAGGCGGCTTCGTATTTATTTCCATTTTTTAAAGGGTAAGACCATACAGCAAGTTGTTCAGGCAGCACTGCGGCCATTTCGCCTACTAAAATAGAAGGATATTTTTTGTAATCGGTTTGGTCGCTGGATGATTGTAGTTGATGTACGGCAAGCATGGCGTAATCCATTCGTACTCCACCACTTCCACAGTTTTCGATTACCAATTCGGGATACTTTAAATACATTTTTTTTATCCACGATAAGTAAGCGCGTTGATGTGCAAGGATGCCTTGACCAAAGCTTTCTGCTTGTGTTTCCGTCCCCATGAGCGCATTGGCATTGTAATCCATTTTAATATAGCCAGCTCCGTATGTTTTAACCAATCGATCGATTACCTTGGTTGCATAGTCTATCACTTCGGGGTTTCTGAAATCAAGAAAGAAGCTCTTATGATCCATTACACGCTTTCCATGTCGCATGAAAAACCATGTATCGGGTTTATCTTTTAAAGGGGAGTTAATGCCAACGCGTTCAATTTCGAGCCATAAACCCGGAACCATTTTTTTTGCTTTGATACTATCTAAAACTTCTTCAATACCGTTCGGGAAGCGTGATTTTCCAGGCATCCAAAGACCAACAGCATCCCACCAGGTTTCGTTTTGTTCGGCGTACCAGCCCGCATCGACCACAAAATAATCACAACCGACTTTTGCAGCGGCGTTTATTAAAGGTATTTCTTTTGCTGTGGTTGGATCGCCAAACAGACAGTTCATATAATCGTTAAAAATTACCGGTAAATCTACATTGTCTTTATTCGCACTAAGGAGTGCTTTTCTTCTGTATTTGGTTAATGCGGCTACACCAGCATCAAAACCTCCTTTTACACATCCAATAGCTACTGGAACCGTTTGGTAGGTTTCGCCAGGTTTAAGTGTTTTCCAAGCTTGATGATGCTGCTCATCGGGCCCACCTAAATATACGTAAGTCGGTGAGCTGTTTTCTAGTGTTGGATAGTTTTTGGGTGATTGTACGTTTGAAAATTCCCAATGCCAAGCCCCATTATGCTCTATTTGCCAAAACCAAATAAGGCCTGTTTCTTTGTTTTCAATCATGGCCATGGGTAATTCTTGTACCGTTGACATCGAACCTATGCTAGAATGAAATATTCCTGATAGCTGGAAAATGCCGTTTGCTCCCCAACCTTCTTGGGATGGACTTTCGGTACGCCATTGACCTTCGGCTTTCCAACTGTTTTTGGCCCAATGAATTTGTATTTTATCTTCTAATGTTTGCTTACCTAAGTTACCAATGTTATTAATCATCGCGGAGCTGAGAAATTCGATGTCTGCATTTTTGCTTCCATTATTTGTAATTTGTGTGTACCGGCGGCAGGTGTTGGTGCCTTGATAAAAATCGTAACAGGATACAATTTGTAAGTTAAATTCATCCTCCTTTAAAAAGATTTTTACGCGTTTCCCCCAAGCCATTTCTTGCTCTTCTTTTTTGTCGTATTTTAAGGTTAAGCCGGGCATTCCACCAGCTAATTTAATACCGTGATGACTTGGCCTGTCTGTGCCGCTAAGTTGGAGTGATACCGGTAAATCAGATTGGTCTATCGTTTCAGGAAGAATGATATTGCCCATATAGGTACTTGGCAGGAGTAGGCGCTCTTTTAAAATGTTGTTTTTTTCAATTTGAAATTTGAAAACAAGATCTGAAGAGCTTATATCGAAAGTTTTTTGAGCAAAGAGGACATACGAATAGCCTAATAAGCATAGTAGGGCAGCAATTTTTTTCATCGAAGATTGGTTTTGGTTAGAGTTGAGGAGCATTCTATGCAGGGTGCTTTTTTCAGGTTATTGCTTATTCATGGGGGGATGGCATATTAAATTAGTTGACTTTTTCGAGAAATAAGCCGTTCAGTTTGGATACTGTAACTTTATCTTGAACAGCTTCTCCGGTGTTATTTTCGTTTTTTTGATTTATCGTAGCTTTAATCCTTTTAAATTTTTTGTTTGGAAATAGCTCGTTTAAATCGAAGGTGAAATCGTTTAAGGATGGATTTACCAACACCAGCCCGTTTTCGAATTCTCTGGCCAATACTTGTGGGTAATTAACGATTTTGAAATTTTTAAGTTCTATATCGGTGTTTCCTTCCAGTGTTATTTCAATTTGGCAAGTGACATCGCCGGCATTTCTAAAATAAAAGCCGCATGCAGAGAAATCTTTTGCATTTACGTAGTTAAGTACCCGGTCTGCTGTATTTTCTTCGGGATTTCTTCCATTCAATTTGATGGAAATATGCCGCGGAACATCGTCTGTAAAACCGGGTATTGATTGTGCAGTTTTGGCATCAAAATAGAGGAGTATATCGCCCTTTGGCAACGGCACGTTTTTAATGGTGCATGTTGACTCACTCCGGTCTTTTTGTAAAGCCTTCAAGCGTATGTTGGTACTGGTGGTGCTAATGCTAAAATCGTTGCTTTCAATTTTTGCCTGCGGTAAGGCAAAAGTTATTGGTTGTATTGTTCTACCTAATTCAATCATTTTTCCAATAGGCTTTCCTAACCAATGGGCAATTTTTTCTTCTCCCTTTTGTAATTCATCAATCAGTTCGGTCGTTTTACTGTTGCCTTGTATTGTAGTTCCTGCCCCAGTATTAAAACTTATACCTAAACATTGTGCGGTAGCAATAACCATGCGTTCGCGGTTTTTCGCTTCTAAAAAATTGCTAGCATCTTTATCCTTATGGGTGATGTAAGAAAGCTGATCTTCGAGGCCGAATTTGCTCCAATACCTGAAGAAGTTTACGGGTTTGGAGAATTCTTTGTAAACATCGTTCCACGAACAAAATCCTTCGGCTTCCATGCCGTTAATGGTATGCACCGCCCTTTGGCTATCGTCGAGGCCGCCATCGGCTACAACCAATTTATTGGTACCTAAATTTTGCTTTAACTTGGTGTAAAAATTTAATACACCTTCGCCGTAAACGTTTCGATCGTTGATATAGCCGCCGTCTTTCTTGCCGTCATTATTTACATCAGCCACTCGTTTAAAGAATGCGCGCTTTACATCCCAAGGAGAAACGTCAAATTGTATACCGTTAAAGGCAAAGAGAATTCCATCTGGACGAAACCAAGAAGTCATTTCCGCTAGTAGAATATCGGTACATTGCTTGCCATTTTTATCTTTTGGACAAGTTGTAGCGTAGTTATAGGCCCACATCAAGTTATTGGTAATCGGGCCCCAAGGTCCTTCTACAATATGCGGAGCTAGATAGGTTTTTTCAGCGATAAATTTTCTTGCTTTAGTGCCGTATTGGCCTCGTAGTACTTTTATTTTTCCGTTTTCAATGGCTACAAGCTTTACTTGCTCTGCATCTTCCCAAATTTTGTTTCCTTTGTCATCAAGCGGAACGAATACAATATCGTCGTTCTTTTTAGCTTCATGTAGGCCGTAATTTGTTTCAAAATATTGGGTGCTTGGTACAGCTATTTCGGTATCCTGCTCGGTGATGTTTTGTGTGGGCTTACATCCTTCAGCATACATCCAATGTCCCGCAAAAAAACGATCCATTTCCCAATCAGGATTTCTCCCTCGACCATTAAAATGCAAAACCACTAGTTTGGTTGGGTTGTTGAGCGCATACCGATTGAAAAAATTCTGACTGTAAGCTGTTTTGAGCTGACTTAGTTCCTCATTTAATACTTTTCCGAATATGCCATCCATGCGTGTATTTGCTTGCTCCCATGTAGTAAAGTCAGTTTTTTCATTTACTTGCTCTGGTTTTCGAAAATTAAAAGCTTTAGGAAATTTGTCTATGAGTAAATCTTTAGCAGAAAGGGGGGTGCTCAACGCCTTGTTCGTTTTATCAATTAATTGTTGAATCGGATTTTTCTTTTCAGCAAGGAGTTTCTTTAACTCATTTATCGAAGTGAACGTATAATTAGATGCTATTTGTAATTGATACCCTTTCAGATTATTGGCCACAATATTCTGAAATTTTTCTTCTGTTAAAAGCGGAATGGTTATCAGTTCGGACCGCGAAGTACGTGTAGCTTTTGAATATATTGATTCTGCAACAGCTATACGCATGCTTGTTTTGGCATAAGCCGTGATGGCCAACACTGGCAAACTCAGTAAAGAGGCAAGTGAGAAGTATACAATTTTCTTCATGTGTATGTGTTGGTTTTTTAATTAGAACGTATCCAAAAATATCATTTTAATTGGCAGAAATTTTAATACTATTTTGTCAAAAAGTTGCATAATTGAGTCAACTAACCCGTACTAATGCTGGAATAGGCTTTGTTAACAGGATGCTTTTATTCATTTGTTACGTCATTTATACTACCAACGTTTCCTGAATGATTAGGGGGATAGGCTAGGTAAAAAAATATAAAGTTTCTGGCACAATGTACCCGCGAGAAAAATCTAATATGCTATAACTTGGGTATTTTAAGTGTAGACTATCTTTAAGGAAAGCTAAAAAATAGGCACACGAAGGCTTTATTTTTTCAGATTGATTGTAACGGCGATGTGACAATTTGAGGCTTAAACTTTTTGTTTTATTTTAAATCCAATCAGCAAAACAATCAACAAAAACTTTTCCGTGAATTAACCAGCGGAGGTTAAATTAAACAAAAAAGCAACATGAAAAAATTAATGATGATTTGTGCATTTGTTCTATCAGTAGTAACGTTTGCACATGCACAACAAGGTGGTGGAGGCCGTATGGGTGGCTCACCAGAAGAACGCGCAAAAAGAAACACGGATGTGTTAGCCGAGAAATTAAAACTTTCTGACGATCAAAAAACAAAAGTCTTGGCTATTTACACCGAGCAAAATGCAGCAATGGCGAAAGCGATGCAAGATGCAGGTGATGATAGAAGCGGCATGAGAGAAAAAATGACCAAAATGAATGCTGAAACCAATACTAAAATTGATGCAGTATTAACAGAGGAGCAAAAACCAGCTTTTAAAGCGCTTCAAGAAGAGCGTAAAAAACAGATGGAAGAGCGCCAGAAAAATGGCGGTGGTCAAGGTCGTCAAGGTGCTGGTCCACGTGGTGGCCAAGGAAACAACTAATCTTCCTGTTATACAAAGATTTAAAGAGGCAGCAAATTTTTGTTGCCTTTTTATTTTTAGTGAATTTACTTGCCTTTTTTGGTAAGGATGTTTTTTTTAAACTTTTTTCTCAGACATGACAGTATTTGGTTTTTTTTATCTTTTCTTTGCGACATGTTAAACAATTTGTCCATTATTTTAGCATCTAAATCGCCCCGCAGACACGAACTTTTAGGCCTTATGGGTTTAAATTTTAAAGTTGAAATTCACGATGTGGATGAAAGCTATCCGGAAGGATTAATGCCGCATGAGATTGCTGTTTTTATTTCCGAGAAAAAAGCAAAAGCTTTTCCTCCGGTAGCTGAAATTGTTATAACAGCCGATACGATTGTCGCTTTAAATGGCGAAATATTAGGCAAACCTCAAGATCGGGCGCATGCGGAAGAAATGTTGGCGAAATTGTCGGGGAATAAACACGAAGTATTTACTGGGGTTACGTTGATTAAGGATGGTAAAGTACACTCGTTTTACGATCGAACCGAAGTATATTGCAAAACGGTAACTGCGGATGAAATTGCGTATTATATCGATGCATTTAAACCTTTTGATAAAGCCGGAAGTTACGGTGTGCAAGATTGGTGGGGATTGGTCGTGGTAGAGAAAATAATAGGCTCTTATACCAATGTCATGGGCTTGCCAACCGAGAAGCTTTATGCCTTTTTAAAAGCGCTCTAGTTTCTTATCAGTAATTTTTATATGAAAAGAGCGTTATTGTACTAATGAATAGCATTTTTTTCATCAACTAATTTTTTATCAAAATCGTCCCATGTATACAATAACTTCGATTACCCTATTGATTGGAGCTTTCGTTTTTCGCAGTCCTTTTCTTACTTTTTTTATTGAACTTAAAAGGAAACTTTACGCTTTTGTTCAACTAATCTTATCAAAGATAAATACCTTGACACTGATAAGAATTGGAAATGCCTCTATTGCATTTACCAAAATGTTTTTGTTCTTGCTTATTTCTTTTTTAATATATGAAGGAATTGTTTTCCAATCATGGATGAAAATATGCTCGGGTGTACTGTTGTTGTTGGTTTCGATATACTTGTATTACCTAAAAGGTCGTTTTAGGGTATTAGAGCCCTCTTTACGCAGCCATCTGTATAAAGTTTTAGGCATTTATTTTTTGCCTGAGTGGCTTACCAAACGCTATGTGAATGAATGTTTTGCCAGCCTTGAAAAAAGATATTTTCGTGCCTATCAATCGGATTGGAAAGCAGATTTAATGCAAGAACATATTTCAATTCCGAGTCCTGTTTTTCTATACGAATTGGCTGTGTTTAACTATTTGAAAGTAGAATCGCCTGAAAATGAATTTTACTATTATCGAGCAAAATTTTTGCATCATTAAGCTAATTTATTCATTTCTTCTGCCAGTAAACCCATCTTCAAATCGAAGGTAGACAGGCGTAGCTGTTTGATATTCGTTTTACTTAAAACGCAATTGGTAATGAGTGCAGCCATTACAATCATATCCACGCGTACGGGAATAATCTCTTCCATTTTACTGCGTTGTGCATGGGTAGACTGGATTAAATCGATGGAGCATGTCCTGTAGTCCTCAAAAATAAAATCGTATGTTTTTAAGGTTTCGATATCGATGGATTGCGGTTGCTTTTGGTTCGCCAAAATGGCGAAAGTTTCGAATGAGCCAGCAGAACCAATTAGCACGGTAGGTTGGTGTTCTTCGCAGAGTGTAAATAAATCGGTTAATTCTTCTTGAAGGTGCAGGATAATGGCATTTTTATCAACCTCTGAAATGGGGTCCGATTTAAAGTAGTGTTGCATCAGTCTGGCTGCGCCCACATTATAGCTTTTTTTCCAAATGACTTGTTCAGGATTGCAAAGAATAAACTCAACACTCCCGCCGCCAATATCCATAATAAGTGCTTGCTCCTGAATGGCACCGCTTAATTTTACGCCTTCATAGATAGCATTCGCTTCTTCTTCACCTGTAATTGTCGTAATCTCAATTAAAGCTTCATCTTTAGCCCGCGCCACAAATTCAGCGCCATTTTTTGCACTGCGAATTGCCGAAGTAGCCCCGGCTTTAATGAGCGATACGTCGTATGTATCCATAACGCTTTTAAAATCTTTTAGCGTTTGAATACCACGGTCACAGGCAGCAGGGGCTAGGGTGTTCTGATTGATACTGCCTTCGCCCAATTTAACAGCAACTGTGTTTTTATACAGTATTTCGTACTGGTGCTTGTCAATTTTTGCAATGAGTAAATGGAAGGTGTTGGTTCCTAAATCGATGATAGCAATGCGCATAAATTTTTTTGCTAAATATCCGTAGATTTTTTTTGAAAATACATGAAACAAAAAAAACCGATGTTTTTGCATCGGTTTTTTTATTTTTTTGAATGTTATTCAAAATATTCTTTCATTCTTTCGAAGAAGCTTTTGTCATTTTTACCAGGTTGTGGTTTAAAATTAGCTGATTCCCGTAATTTCTCTAAGGTATCACGTTCTTCGCTGCTTAAAGCTTTTGGTGTCCAAATATTGATGTGAATAATTTCATCACCACGGTGGTATGAGTTTACTTCTGGTAAACCTTTACCTTTTAAGCGCAGCAATTTTCCGCTTTGCGTTCCCGGGTCGATTTTAATTTTTGCTTTACCATCAATGGTTGGTACTTCAATGCTTACACCTAAGGCAGCATCCACAAAACTTAAATGTAAATCGAACACTACGTTGTTTCCTTCACGTTTTAACGTGTCATGCGGGGTTTCTTCAATTAAGATGATCAAATCACCTGGAATGCCACCATTAGGACCTGCATTTCCTTTACCGCTCATGCTTAATTGCATTCCTTCGCTTACACCAGCAGGAATGTTGATGGTAATTGTTTCTTCGCCACGTACCACACCATCGCCATGGCATGATGTACATTTTGAGGTGATTTGTTGACCATTACCATTACAAGTAGGGCAGGTTGATGCGGTTTGCATTTGTCCTAAAATGGTATTAGTCACCCTACGTACCTGACCGCTACCGCCGCAGGTATTACAGGTACTTACCGAAGATTTATCTTTTGCTCCAGAGCCATCACAAGTTTTACAAACGATTTGTTTGTTTACTTTGATTTTTTTCTCTGCACCATGTGCAATTTCTTCTAGCGTTAATTTAACTTTTATACGAAGGTTAGAACCTTTAGCCACTCTACGTCCGCCGCGTTGTTGGCCTCCGCCGCCACCGAAAAAGCTTTCGAATGGATTTCCGCCGCCGCCAAAAATGTCGCCAAAGTTGCTGAATATGTCTTCCATATTCATGCCGCCACCACCGTAACCACCGCCCGATGCACCGCCCACGCCAGCATGGCCAAATTGATCGTAGCGTTGTTTTTTTTCTGCGTTGCTTAATATTTCATAGGCTTCTGCCGCTTCTTTGAATTTATCTTCTGCTGCTTTATCGCCTGGGTTTTTATCCGGATGATATTTAATAGCCATTTTTCGATAAGATTTTTTAATCTCATCGGCAGTGGCACCTTTCGTTACGCCTAATACTTCGTAATAATCTCTTTTACTCATTTCTTTATTCGTGATAAGATGAAACAGCAATCGATGCGCTTATCGATCTTGCTCATCTAACATATTTTAAGCGCCTACAACTACTTTTGCAAAGCGGATTACGTTATCGTTTAACGTGTATCCTTTTTCTACCTGATCTATTACTTTGTTTTTTAGATCTTCTGATGGAGCAGGAATATTGGTAATGGCTTCATGGAAATCGGTGTCGAATTCTTTGCCAATGCTTTCAACTTCTTTTAAGCCTTTCTGACTTAATGTATTTTTTAGTTTATTGCTTACCAATGAAATACCTTCTTTTACAGGGGCAACATCGGCGGCAGTTTCCATTGCTTTTAAGGCTCTGTCGAAATCGTCTAATACAGGTAATAATGACACAATAACGTCTTTACCAGCAGTTTGAAGCAATTCTACACGTTCTTTTTGGGTACGACGTTTGTAATTGTCGAATTCTGCGTATAAACGTAAATATTTATCGTTAAGCTGCTTAACTTCTTCCTGTAACTTTTCTTCGTTTGTTAATTCAGGCGCTTGTTCTGGTGCAGCTTCTGTGTTTTCCTGGTTTTCTGCTGCAGTATTGTCTACAGTATTTTCAGTATCCATTATATTTTCTTCTTTATCGTTATTTTTCTTCTTGTTAAACATAATTCCCTGCTGAAGTTTTTTTCATTTCATTACAAGTATTTTGCCACAAACGAAAATCAGCCAAGCTGTCAGATTTATATGCTGTAAATCGAACAGTTTGGCTGATTAGCTGACACCTGTGTTGTGTAGTGCCTATTTTAGTAGCAAACAATCGTTTTAAACGATTTTTGCATCTTCGTGTATTATACCGTTATCGCATTTAATAATGCGCGACGGGAAGGTGCGAATAATTTGATAATCGTGCGTTGCCATTAAAACGGCTGTTCCGTTTTGGGCAATTCTTTTCAAAAGAGTTACAATTTCTTCCGATGTTTCTGGATCTAAATTTCCGGTAGGCTCATCGGCTAAAATAATTTCAGGATCGTTCAATAAAGCACGGGCAATTACAATCCGTTGTTGCTCTCCACCTGAAATTTCGTGTGGCATTTTTTTAATTTTTGAACGCAAACCTACTTTATCTAACACATCTTTAATGCGTTCGTTAATAAGTTTTTCGTCTTTCCAGCCAGTAGCCTTTAATACAAATTCCAGGTTTTTTTCAATGGTTCGGTCGGTTAACAACTGAAAATCTTGAAAAACAACTCCTAGTTTTCTACGTAAAAACGGAACTTGTTTCTCCGTTAAATTTTTAAGGTCAAAACCCGCAATAGTGCCTTCGCCGTTACCGATGTGTAATTCGCCATAGAGAATTTTTAATAAACTACTTTTTCCTGATCCAGTAGAACCGATTAGGAAAATAAATTCGTCTTTTTCTATGTGTAAATTAACGTTCGATAGTACTAAATGCTTTTGTTGAAATACATCAACATTGCTTAAATGAATTACTGCGTTTCCTGCCATTTTATATTTCTAATTTAGCAATTTGCCCGAAAGGCAAACTTTTAACCATTTCCATAATATAGTCGAGTTTGTCGCCAAGACCAAGTTTGTCCAACGATTTATCGGGTCTATCAACTCTAAAATAAGCTAATAGCGTAAATTTTTCGTCGCGAAGCTGTACGTAATCCGGAATTTTGGCTATGCCTTTTACTTTAATGATATACATTTGTTCCAAAAATAGAGAATTAAGCTGAAAGCTGAAAAGATTTAGTTGGTTAGTTGGTTTTTTGGTTGGTTAGTTATTAGTTGAATTGGGTAATTGGTTTTTTGGTTGGTTATTAGTTGAATTGGGTAATTGGTTCTTTGGTTGGTTAGTTATTAGTTGAATTGGGTAATTGGTAAACTAGTTGGAATTTGGTAATTAGTGAATTGGTACATTCGTCTTAATACTTGATACTAGCTACTTAATACTCAAACTCTTTATTCTTTGCTCCTTTATCCTTATTCTTTAGTGAGTGGTGAATTGGGTAATTGGTCAATAGTTAATTAGTTGAATTTGGTAATTCGTTTTCAGCTTTTTCCTTTCAGCTTTTACCTTACCCCCTACACCTTTCAGCTTTTACCTTTCCGCTTTCGCCTTGTACTTCAAAACCTTACAGCCTTCCATTCAAAAACGCAACCGTATCTACATTATCAGCATAATCCCACAGTTTAGGGTGCTGACTCTGGCCAAAAGCAAATGTGTTTAGCTTGAGTGGGGCAGAGGTAACGATGCACTGAATGTTCTCGGCATTGTTCTCTAAAATCTGCTCAACATCAGCCAAATCTTTATATTCTTGATAAAACAGAACAGCCAAAGGCGAAGTTAAACTTTCGTCTTCTTTTAACAACAAAAAGCCATTGTCGTAGTGTTTGGCGTTGTTTACCAAGTAAATTGATTTGTTGTAATCGTAATTGTTGTTGTATTTAAAGTGATTGATGATGGGCTGATAGCTTTCGATTCCTTGGTAAAAATGGGCGATATCGTATCCCTCTGGAAAATATATTTTTGACACATTTCTACAGCCTAAACCAAAATAGTCGAAAATATCGGCGCCAAGATTATGAATTTCTTCTGGAGTTTCGTTTCCTTTTAAAACAGCTACACTGTTTCTGTTTTTACGAATGATGTTGGGCACTTTGCTAAAGTAATAATCGAAATAGCGCGATGAATTGTTGCTGCCTGTGGCGATAACAGCATCGAAATTGCTTAATCTTTCTACATATTTGATGTGATTTTGAAAGCCAGGTTCAATCGCTAAAAGTTCATCTAAAACGGCTTTAATTAATCTATTGTCGGATGAAGATAATTTAATTAATGCGATGTTACCGCTAGCTAAAACACATAAAACATCGTGAAAACCAACCATCGGAATGTTTCCGGCTAAAATTAAACCCACCTTTTTGGGCTCGTGGTTAAAGCGGATATTTTGAAACCAAAGGTCGATATCTGCTTCATTTAACATTTCTGAAAATGAGTTTAAAGATTTTTTTACATTTTCTTGTGTAAACCACGCATTACCACTTTCAGCGCTATAAATCGCATTTCCTAGTATATCAGTAGGGTTTGTCAGTAATTTTCCTAGCTGTTTAAATGCTTTAATTACACTTTGTTGGGTTAATGCCGACATATTTAGAATTATTATTAAGAGTGAATGTGTTATATTTGCAAGCGCAAAGTTAAAAAAGCAAAAGTATTAGACGAAAACATGGCAATTAAAATAACAGACGAATGTATAAATTGCGGGGCTTGCGAACCTGAATGCCCTAATAATGCAATTTACGATGCCGGTACAGCATGGCGTTTTTCTGATGGAACGAATTTAACGGGTGTTATTGATTTTGGTAATCAACAAGTTGAAGCCGATGCCACTCAAGAAGCAGTTTCAGATGAAGTTTACTATATCGTTTCAGATAAATGTACAGAGTGTAAAGGTTTTCACGATGAACCACAATGTGCGGCAGTTTGTCCGGTAGATTGTTGTGTAGACGATGAAGATATTCGCGAAACAGAAGAAGAATTATTAGCGAAGAAAGCCTGGTTACACCAAGAAGGATAATTAGTTGAATTTTCTCAACATAAAAAAGAGGCTGTCTCAAAAAGGCAGTCTCTTTTTGTTTTAAAAAAAGTTGATAAATTCTTGTTTAATAATTTTGTTTAATCATTTGAATTTCAGATATTTAAGTATAAATATTTAGAAATTTATGTCGTCAAAAACCCCTGTTTTCAAGCCTTATTACCAAGATCAGATGATGGCTTTTCCACCTACATTTGACGAATTAATAACTGCAGGGCACCCAGTTAGGATAGTTAACGATGTGATAAACAAAATCAATATCCAAAGCCTGCTAAATGCCTATCAAATCAAAGGCAGCTCGAGTTATCACCCTCAAATGCTCTTAAAGATTCTAGTTTATGGGTATGTAAGTAACGTTTATAGCAGCAGGAAACTAGAAACTGCTTGTCGGGAGAATATTAACTTTATGTGGCTTAGTGGAATGAGTTATCCAGATCACAATACCATTAATCGTTTTCGCGGGGTTCGTTTAAAAGAACACTTGCGCAAAATATTCGAAGAAGTTGTTTTGTTATTAGCCGAAGAAGGCTTATTGAGTATAGAAGAAGTTTATACCGATGGCACCAAAATAGAGGCAAATGCCAATAAATATACTTTTGTATGGAAAAAGGCTATTCAAACCAATAAAGAAAAGATGAAGTTGGCTTTAGCCGATATTTGGACTTATGCCCAAAGTATAACTAAAGCTGAAGATGAACTTCCTGATCCACCTGATTTTACCGAAATAAATAAAGAGAAAGTACAAGCAACGGTAGATAAGCTTAATGAAGTATTAGCTGATAATCCCGATGCAAATAAAAAGATTAAAAACAAGCTGAAATACATCAGTAAAGAATATCCAAAAAAGATAGCTGAATATGAGGTAAAAGAGGCTATTTTAGGTAATCGCAATAGCTACAGCAAAACCGATGAGGATGCCACATTTATGCGTATGAAAGAGGATCATATGCGTAATGGCCAGTTAAAAGCGGGTTATAATGTACAGATATCAACCTCAAACCAGTTTATTGTAAACTACACCATTCACCCAAACCCAACCGATACCACCACTTTAAAAGCCCACATCGAACAACACGAGACCAGCTTTGGCAAAAGTTTAAAAAGCATTACCGCAGATGCAGGATATGGTAGTGAAGAAAATTACGAACTATTGGAGCAGAAAGGAATTGAAGCTTATGTTAAATACAATATGTTCGACAAAGAGCAAAATGAACGATATACCAGTAAGAAAAGCTTTCAAGCCGACAAGTTATTTTACAACCAGGAACAAGATTGTTATATCTGCCCAATGGGCCAACAGATGCATTACATTGGCGATGCAAAACGAAAAACCAGTACCGGTTTCGAACAAACAAGTAAAAGATATCAAGCAAGAAATTGCAGCAATTGCCCATTAAATGGTGTTTGTCATAAATCGCAAGGAAACCGAATAATAGAAATTAACACTAATCTACTCAGCCATAAACAAACAGCTTATCAATTGCTAAACAGCGAGAAAGGAATTGAGAAGCGAAAGCAACGATGTTATGATGTTGAGCCAGTTTTCGGAAATATTAAACAGAACCAAGGGTTCCGCCGCTTTATGCTCCGTGGAAAAGAAAAAGTGGCAATAGAATGGGGATTATTGGCAATCGCACAAAATATAAGGAAAAAAGCAGCTTAAAAAGACTGTTTTTTCATGCTTTTTGAAAAATTGAACAGCTAAAACTGATTTTAGACCATACCATGTCCAAATGATACCAAATTGGAAATAAAATAAAAAAGAGGCCGTCTCGGTATTTTGGGACAGCCTCTTTTGTCGTTATAATGAGTTTATGCTTCTTCTTGATCTTCAAATTTATTGGGGATGATTAAAACCGGACAGGCCGATTTGCGTGCAACGTGCTCGGCTACGCTACCCATTAAAAAATGGTAAATTCCGGTTCTTCCATTGGTGCCAATGACAATTAAATCAGCGCCCCAGTCGTCTGAAACTTGAATAATTCCATGTGCAGCCGTATCAACAATGCTCATGTAGGAGGTTTTAATTCCCTGGCCAAATTTGGTTTCGATTTCTTTTAACAGCAAGTGGCTATTTTCTTCGCTATTGTCGTACGTTTCCAAGAAAACAGGAGCAAGGGTTAAATCTGGATTTATATTGGCCGGTATTGGCTCAATAATGTTTACAAGTGCTACCTCAGCAGAAAATTTCTGAGCCATCTCATAACCAGTTTTGGCTGCTTTCTCTGAGCAAGCGCTGTTATCTACTGCGATTACTATTTTTTTGAAGTTCATATGCGTGTATTTAGCTGTTTATCATAAAATTAACAAATTTGAATGTAAAATGTTCGGCGATGCCGATATTTTGTTAGTTTTACACATACATTACGAGCATACAAATGGATAATCAATACGGTATTTGCAGGGTTACAGTGGCACCTTTACGCGCAGATGGTTCCGATAGGGCAGAAATTGTTTCGCAATTGCTTTTTGGCGAGCATGTAGAAATTCTAGAAAAAGGAGAAAGCTGGTGGCTGGTACAAAATGGATATGATGGCTATGAGGGTTGGATTGATTTTAGGCATTTAGCAGCGATTTCTCAAGATGAATTTGCCGCCATGCACGACTGTTTTTCGTATGCACCACTAAACTTTTCGAATGTGTTAATCGCTGAAGATGGTTCTCATTATCATCTAAGTCCCGGCAGCAATTTGCCTTTTTTAAAGGATGGTTTTTGTTATGCCGGAGCGGAAAAATTTCAACTTCAATTTGAAGCAAAAGATGCTGCAAAAGCAGATTTTGAAACAGAGATAGAACAAACCGCTAAATTTTTTCAGAATACCACGTATTTGTGGGGAGGGCGTAATTTATTTGGATTAGATTGCTCGGGATTTGCGCAAGTGGTTTTTAAATTGCTGGGAATAAAGTTATTTCGCGATGCTGCACAACAAGCCGATCAAGGTGAATTGGTTGGTTTTTTAGAAGAGTGTAAAGCCGGTGATTTAGCCTTTTTTGATAATGCCGAAGGTAGAATTACGCATGTGGGCATTATGCTAGGAAATGATACCATTATTCATTCTTCAGGTAAAGTGAAAATTGACCCCATTGATAACGAAGGAATTTATAGCAAAGAGCTGGGACGGTACACGCATAAATTGAGAATTATTAAGCGATTGGTTGGGCATACTGGAGGGATTTAGCTCTCTCCTTTTAAAATGTTTGTCATTCTGAACGTCAGTGAAGAATCTTTTAGGTGCTTATGCAGTTTTATAGGTTATCAATAAAGCTAATGTACTTGTCAGGCACATAGTTGGAAATGGTGTATGGAATGAGATGAAAAAATGCATCCTTTCTAAAAAACATATTACCGCCTATGCCAAAATCATTTAAACTAACCATTCCTGAACCTTGCCAACAAAATTGGGACGATATGTTGCCCGATGGAAATCAAAGACACTGTACCTCTTGCGAAAAAATGGTGATTGATTTTGCTTCATTTTCAGATAAACAACTAACCGATTGGTTTGCTAAAAATAGTGGAAATGTTTGTGGTCGTTTTGCTCCTGGCCAGCTTGAACGTGCCTTTTTCCCGCATACATCCTTTTCATTGAAAAGATTTAAACCAGGATTAATCGCCGCGTCGATATTCGCCTTTTTGAGTTTGCCGAAATTGAGTTCTGCTCAGACGATAAAGACAGGTGTTATCCAAACGGATGATTTTAAAGGGAAATACGTAGAGAAAAAGGAACCAGTAGTAGATTTCGTACGAAAAATTAGGGGGATAGTTGTAGACAAGGAGGATAAATCTCGGTTGGCGGGAGCGGTCTTAAGCCTAGACGATAAACGGGTGCTGACTACCACGAATATGAAAGGAGAATTTGAATTTGCGCTTCCTAAGGATATTAATACGCATAAAATTGAATTAACTGTAAGATTTATTGGCTATGAATCTTTAACCAAATCTTTAACTATCAAGGATATTAA
Source organism: Pedobacter paludisoli (assembly GCF_052344095.1). Taxonomy (GTDB): domain Bacteria; phylum Bacteroidota; class Bacteroidia; order Sphingobacteriales; family Sphingobacteriaceae; genus Pedobacter. Next base: position 218,289 of record NZ_CP179926.1, read on the forward strand.
ACCCTTAAATATTGAACTTTGCATGGGGCAACAATTTATGGGGGAGGTGACGGTGGTAAGTGATCCTATGGCAGAAGATCCAAGTATTTTGAACCGAATAAAGTATTTATTTAATAAAATTGTCCGTTGATAGTTTTTAATTAATTAGTTAATGCGATGAGTAAGCGATTTCAGGATGAAAATTTAACTTTAGGGCAATTTATGCTTGAAGGGAGTGATGTTTGTTGTCCATCTTGTAGTAAAATAGCGCATGCTAAGGTTGATTTCGAAGCGAAAAAAGCACGTTTATGGTGCTTGCACTGTGGTTACAATAAGGAAGAAGCAACCAGGAACCAGCAAATGGCTGCGCATACTTATTTTTCAGCTACACTCTGGTATCAAATTCCCTTTAAAGATGATGTGATTTTGGCTTATAATTTGGCACATTTAAACTACTTAGAGTGCTATGTTGCCGCCTATTTACGCGAACACAAAGACCGAACTCATTTTACCTTGCTCGAGAAACTGCCAAAATTTTATCATTCAGCAAAAAATCGGGAAGCGCTTTTAAAAGCAATTGAGAAGTTAAAAAAGAAGCGTTAGCTCTCCATTTCCCAAACCATTACCTGTTTATCGTCGCCAGTTGAGATCAGTTGATTTCCGTCTTGGCTCCAAATAATTTTATTAATAGAATGGGTATGCCCAATTCCAGATTTTTCTAAACTAAGTATTTTGTAAAGTTTAAAATTCTCTGTATCCCAAAGCTTCATGCTTTTATCCTGACTTCCGGTTGCGAAATACGGAAGGTTCGGGTGGAAAACGATATCATAAATGGTAAACATATGTGCTGGAATGGTTTGTACAAGCTCATAATGCGGTAAATTCCAAATGCGTAATTGTGCATCGCGTCCTCCAGAAATCAAGTACTTGCCCAAAGGATGGTACGCCAAGGAAGTAACAGGTAGAGTATGTCCTGCTAAAACGTGTAAAAGACTATAATCTGCTAAATTATAAATGCGGATAAGGTTGTCCTTACAAGCAAAGGCGACTTCATTTTCATTTGGGGATAAGGCAATGGCCCGAACGGTAGTCGGCGCAACCTGAAAACGATACACTTCTTTAAAATCTGTTAGCGACCAAACAGCAACGGTTCCATCTTCTCCGGTGGTTAAAAGCTCGTTTTTACTTTTAACCGTTTTAATGGCGAAAATAGGTTTTAAGTGTGCGCTTACACGGGCAACAGTTTCTTGCTTTATAAAGTCAAATACGCTAAAAGCACCGCTTCGTTCGCCAATAAATAATTGATTATTGAAGTTATGCAAGGCATAAACAGAACTTTGAACCGGCATTTTAACCATTACAAACTCCATTCTCTTCAGCGACCATTCCACCACGCCTTTATCGTTCCCGGCACTAAAAAAAATCCCTTCCTTGTCCGATATTGCCAAAGCATAAACCGGATTTTGGTGACCTGAAAATGTATGTAAGTGTTTTAACATGGTTTAAATTTAGGGTAGCAAGTTACTGAAATTTGGCTTTCTTTATTTTTAAGCTTGATTTATAGTATTAATTTTTTATGGGCTCTATACGCTCCAATAAATTGAAAAAGAACCAGCAAGTCGAAAATTTGTTTGATGCCCACAAAATACATGAATGATTGATTTATCGTAGATGGACTGGATGACAAACCTATCATTAATACAATGTTTATTGAACTTGAAATTATCGCGATTATGGCCGTGAAAAATCCAAGATATAGATGCCATTTTTCAAACTTGAGGTTGTTCTTGATAAGATGAAACAAGGTAATCCAGTTGAAAAGGATTGATGGCAACACAGCTAATAAATCAGTATAGTTTTTGTTGTTTTTTAAAATTGCACATAGGATTATTCCAAGAAATAAATTTATATACGATTGGTATTTTAACATTTTTGAAGTAGATTATTGGAATTGGTTAAAGAGAGAATTAGCAATTTGAATTCTTACTAAATAACAGCATAAAACAAGCAACCAAGCTAAAAAATAAGATTTGGCTTTTGCGAAATTTTTTTTTTCAATATGGATGTAAAATAATACGAACGCGCCTAGGCTAACTAAAATTAACGCTAGCCATTCGCCCAAAAATACATTTAAGGGTAAATTGGAAATTCGATCAGCTTCAGCACTTTCTCCTAAAAACATCCAATATATAATTGGGATTATTAAAATATAAAGTACACCGCAAATTAAGAAAGAAGCAACAAATACAATCAAAAAATGCAAAACCGATACCCTCGATTTTAGAATTTCGTTTAGTTTATCAATCATTTTCCACCTTTTATCTTTCCACCTTTCACCTTTCACCTTCCACCATAAACCTTTGACCTTTCACCATACATCTTCCATCTTCCACCTTCCACCTTTTGCCTTCCACCTTTCGCCTTCATCCTTACTTGTGTCTACTTTCTAAATTTTTCGCAATATCTTGAATGGATAGGCCTTTTTCTTTTAATAAGAATAACAGGTGAAATACCAAATCAGAGGCTTCGCCGATAAATTCTTCTTCTGTTTCAGCTAAGGCGGCAATAACGGTTTCTACACCTTCTTCGCCTACTTTTTGGGCAATTTTGTTTAAACCTTTGCTACGCATCTTGTTGATATACGAGCCTTCAACAGGGTTTTCGTAGCGGTCGGTGATGATGTTTTCTAGCTCAAAAATAAAGTTTTGATTAAAGTCTGTTTTAAAACAACTGCGCGTACCAGTGTGACACGTTGGACCTACTGGGCTAGCTTTAATTAAAATGGTGTCGTTGTCGCAATCAACAGCCATATCTTTTACGTACAGAAAGTTATTGCTGGTTTCTCCTTTTATCCATAAACGGTTTTTAGTGCGCGAAAAGAAGGTTACTTTACCTTCTGTAATGGTTTTTTCCAAGGCCTCGGCATTCATATATCCCAACATTAACACCTCAAGCGTTTTATCATCTTGAATAATTACAGGCAGTAGACCTGCTGTTTTTTCCCAGTCAAGTGTGTTTATATCGATGTTCATTTATTCTAGTATTGTTTGTGTTTATTAAATTCTAACTGGGATATTGTGTTTTTTAAGTTCTTGTTTTAGGTCGGGAATTAAGATTTCACCATAATGAAAAACAGAGGCAGCCAGTGCGGCATCTACTTGTGCTTTTTGAAAAACTTCGGTAAAGTGCTCCATACTTCCGGCACCGCCTGAGGCAATAATGGGAATGTTAATCATGTTGTTCACTTTTGAGAGTAAACCACAATCAAAACCCGCTTTGGTGCCGTCATGATCCATAGAGGTCAATAAGATTTCGCCTGCTCCTAAATCTTCAGCTTGCTTAATCCAGTTTTCGGTTTCCAGTTCAGTGATTAATCGACCACCATTTAAATGAACCATGTTTTGGCCATTCACGTGTTTGGTATCAACTGCTAAAACTACAAATTGAACCCCAAAAGCTTTGGCTAAATCTTCAATTAATTGTGGGTTACGCACGGCAGCGGAGTTAATGCTGATTTTATCGGCCCCGGCATTCAGTAGTGCCTCCGCATCGGCAATCTCCGTTATTCCTCCACCAATGGTAAACGGAATGTTTAATTGACGGGCAACCGATTTAACCATCTCAATCATCGTTTTACGACGTTCGTGGGTAGCGGTTATGTCTAAAAAAACCAGCTCATCGGCCCCTTGTTGGGCATATTGTGCGGCTAATTCTACTGGGTCTCCTGCATCGCGTAAATCAACAAAGTTTACGCCTTTTACCGTTCGGCCGTCCTTTACATCCAAACAGGGGATTATTCTTTTACTAAGCATGTGTTTCAGTTGGGTGTCATGTTGAGGAACGAAGCATCTTTTTCATTTTGGGTAGATGCTTCATTCTTTAGGATGACATAAATAGTTATGAATTTAAATCGAACTCAACATTTTCAAATTCCAGTCTTTTACTTCATCGATGCTAATTCTGTTTTCGTAAATGGCTTTTCCAACTACTACGCTGCGGATTGGGTATTTGGCTAATTCGTAAATATCTTCCATTGAACTTACGCCGCCAGAGGCGATTAATTTAATCATAGGCGAGTGCTCTAACAATTTTTGATATAATTCGATGGCTGCACCACCTAGTTTTCCATCTTTGCTAATATCGGTACAAAGAAAACGGAAGAAACCTAAAGCAAGGCATTTATCTACATAATCCATTAATTTGATTGGCGAGCTTTCCATCCAGCCTGAATATTTAATGACTTCGTCAAGCACATCAATGGCAATTACAATACGATTGGCATAATCTTCTTTTTTAGCAAAAGCCCGGCTTAATTCGGGTAGAAAATCGGGGTTGGTAATGGCCTGGGTTCCTACAATCACACGGTGAATGCCGGCATCAAGCAAATTCGTTACTTGCTCAATGGTGCGAATACCACCGCCGTATTGCACTTTCATTTCCGTTTTTTTAATAATCTCAAAGAGTGATTTTTGGTTGCTAAAATCGCCTTTGGCGCCATTTAAATCGATGATGTGGATGAAATCGGTGCCGTTTGAACGGTATCTTTCAATCATTTCAGCAATGGAAACATCGTATTCAGTTTTTTGGTTGTAATCGCCTTCGGTTAAACGGACTACTTTTCCGTCCAAAATATCAATAGCAGGAATTATATACATTTTTTTAGCTTAAGGTTGAAAAATTCTTTAATATTTGTTCGCCAGCTTCGCCCGATTTTTCGGGATGAAACTGTACGCCATAAAAGTTATCTTTTTGTATCGCTGCCGAGAATTTTAAACCATAATCGGCAGACGCGATATCAAAAGTAGGGTTATATTCGATAAAGTACGAATGAACAAAGTAAAATTGTGCATTATCTTCAACACCTGAAAACAAGAGATTGTTTTGATGATGAACGGCATTCCATCCCATGTGTGGGATCTTGATATTCAGGTTCTTACCAAATTTTTTGGTTTTTACGGGTACAATGGCCAATAAATCGGCATTTCCCTCCTCAGAATGCTCGGTAATAAGCTGCATGCCAACACAAATACCCAAAACCGGTTTTGATGAAGATTTAATGGCTGTTACCAATCCGGTTGAACGTAGTTTTTCCATAGCGGCTCCGGCATGACCCACTCCGGGAATAATGATGTGGCTATAGTTAGCTAAGTCTTCTTCTGTGTTAACCATACCATAGTCGATGTTTAATCGCTCCAAAGCTGCGGTTAATGAAAAAATGTTTCCGGCACCGTAATTTACTATTCCTATCATATGTGTTGTTGTGTTGCGTGTTCGGTATCAAATATCATTTAAAGCATTCCTTTGGTGCTCGGTAACACCATTTTTTCAGGGTCGCGTTTTACGGCCATTTTAATTGCTTTTGCAAAAGCCTTAAAAATAGCTTCAATTTTATGATGTTCGTTATCGCCTTCGGCTTTAATATTCAAATTGCACTTGGCGGCATCGCTAAACGACTTAAAGAAATGGTAGAACATTTCCGTTGGCATGTCGCCCACTTTTTCGCGTTTAAAGGTAGCATCCCAAACAATCCAATTGCGGCCTCCAAAATCGATGGCAACTTGCGACAGGCAATCGTCCATCGGTAAACAAAAACCATAACGTTCAATTCCTAATTTATTGCCCAATGCTTTTGCAAAAGCCTCACCCAAGGCAATGCCCGTATCTTCGATGGTGTGGTGTTCATCAATGTGTAAATCGCCTTTTGTTAGGACGGTTAAGTCCATACTTCCGTGACGGGCAATTTGGTCCAGCATGTGGTCGAAAAAGTTTAAACCAGTTTCAATTTTCGCTTTTCCCGTTCCATCTAAATCTAATTCAATCGTGATATCGGTTTCATTCGTTTTACGAATTTGGCTTACTTTGCGACTTCCTGCCCGTAAGAGCGCATAGATATCTTCCCATTTGGTGGTTTCAAGTGCAATGATATCTAGTAGGGTTTCCCGTTTATCCAAAGCTTCGCTTGAACCCAACGCATCGTTTTGACGCAAGAAAATAGCCTTTGCGCCTAAGTTTTTAGCCAACACCACATCGTTTAAGCGATCGCCAATAACGTATGAGTTTTGTAGGTCGTATTCTTCTCCAAAGTATTTAGTCAACAAAGCGGTTCCTGGTTTGCGGGTAGGGGCATTGTCTTTTGCAAAGGTGCGGTCAATGACCACATCGCTAAAATGAACGCCTTCATTCGCAAATGTATCCAGCATGAAGTTGTGGATAGGCCAAAAATTTTCCTCCGGATTGGAAGGAGTTCCTAAGCCATCCTGATTCGTTACCATCACCAATTCATAGTCTAATTCTTGTGCAATCTTTGATAAGTAATATAAAGAACGTGGATAAAAAACAAGCTTGGCAAAGCTGTCTACTTGTTCATCTGCCGGTTCAATATTTAACGTTCCATCGCGGTCGATGAATAATACTTTTTTCATGTTAGTTTCTTTTGAGGATGGTTAAAAGTTGGTCGTTTTCTTGTTTCGTTCCGATGGTAATGCGTAAACATCCTTCGCATAAAGTTACTTTCGAACGGTCGCGCACAATGATTCCTTCGTCTACCAATATGTTGTAGGTTTTGGTTGCATCGTTAACTTCTACTAAGATAAAATTTGCATCCGATGGGTAAACTTTTTGTACAATTTCTAACGCGTTTAATTCGGTAGAAAGACGTTCGCGTTCGGCCACCGATTCTTTAATCCATTCGTTTACTTGTGCAATATTTTTTAGCGCTTCGAAAGCTAAATCCTGCGTGGCTTGGTTGATGTTATACGGAGGTTTAATTCGGTTGAGTACATCAATAATTTTGGTCGATGAAAAGGCCATTCCTAAACGCAATGCTGCCAGTCCCCAGGCTTTTGAAAAGGTTTGCAAAACGACCAAGTTTCCGTACTCGGTTAACTCTTGAATAAAGGTTTTCTGACGCGCATAATTGATGTACGCTTCGTCAATAACTACGATACCTTTAAAGTTGGCAAGAATGGTTTCAATATCGGTTCTGTTGATCGAATTTCCAGTCGGATTATTGGGCGAACAAATGAAAATTATCTTCGTGTTTTTATCAATCGTTTCTGCAATTTTTTCAAGGTCTAATTGAAAATTTGGAAGTAAATCTACCTTGCGAACTTCGACATCGTTGATGTTTGCCGACACCTCGTACATGCCGTATGTTGGCGGCAAAATTATCACGTTATCTTTTCCCGGATTACAGAAAGCACGGTACAATAAATCGATCGCTTCATCGCTTCCATTTCCTAAAAAAGTATTCTCAATTGGCACACCTTTTATTTTGCTGATGGCATCTTTTAAATCCAACTGAAGTGGATCCGGATAGCGGTTGTAATCGGCGGGTAGGGGAGAGCCATAACTGTTTTCATTGGCGTCTAAAAATACCGAAGCCTGTCCTTTAAATTCATCTCGAGCGGTCGAGTATGGCTTTAAATTTTTTATATTTTCTCGTACTAAATCGTTAATGTCCATTTTTGTTTTTTTAGTTTTTCGGGTATTTAGGTGGTTGTTTTTTTAGTTTTTTAAGTTGTTTAGGCAACCAACAAACCAATCAACCAACTAACCACCAAATCTAATACTAATTGCATTTTTGTGTGCTTGCAAGCCTTCTGCTTGCGCCAAAATTTCTACGGTTGGCCCAATGTTTTGGATGCCTGTTTCGGATACATGTTGAAAGGTTATTTTCTTGACAAATGCATCCATTGATACGCCTGAATACGCTTTGGCAAAACCACTGGTTGGCAGTGTATGATTGGTTCCTGAAGCATAGTCGCCAGCGCTTTCAGGTGTTAAGTTTCCTAAGAATACCGAGCCTGCGTTTACAATGCTTGGAATTAAGCTTTCAAAAGCGTTGGTAGCGAGTATTAAATGTTCAGGAGCGTATTCATTCGAGAAATCCATCGCGGTGTTTAAATCGCTAGTCAAAATGACATACGAATTGTCGATTGCTTTGGCTGCAATTTCTTTTCTTGGTAAATCGGCTAGTTGAAGTGTTATTTGAGTTAAGGTATCCTTAATAATTGCTTCTGAGTTGGATACGAGTATAGCTTGACTATCGGATCCGTGTTCGGCTTGCGCCAATAAATCAGCTGCTACAAACGCTGGATTCGCAGTTTCGTCTGCAATAACCAGTACTTCAGAAGGGCCTGCGGGCATATCGATAGCCACCGTATTTTGAACTTTCGTTTTCGCGGTGGTTACATAGCGGTTGCCCGGTCCGAATATTTTGTACACTTTCGGTACGCTTTCCGTTCCGTATGCCATGGCCGCTACGGCTTGAGCACCTCCCACAAGGTATAGTTTTTCAATGCCCAATAATATTGCGCAATAGGCCAAATAACAATTGGTTTTTCCGTCGGCTTGTGGTGGCGAACATACTACTATTTCTTTGCAGCCAGCCAGCAGGGCAGGAGTAGCCAACATTAAAAACGTACTCGGTAAAACAGCTGAGCCGCCTGGTATGTAAAGACCAACTTTTTCAATTGCCCGTACTTCGCGCCAGCAGATAACACCTGACATGGTTTCAATTTTATCTTCTGTTTTAACCTGCGATTGGTGAAACTTTTTGATGTTTTGGTAGGCGATGTTGATGGCTTCTTTTGCCTCTGCAGGAATGCTTTTCGCGAGCTCCTTTAATTCCGCTGCATCCAAATAAAGTTTCTCTAAAGAAACCTTATCAAAGTTTTTTGCAAAGTCGAAAAGTGCAGCATCGCCTTTTTCTTTTACCGTTTGAATGATGTTAGAAACGCGCTCATTCACCAATTTATCATCTTCAATCTGTCTGGAACAAAGTTCTTCAATTTTTAATTGAGATAAATCTTTATAATTATAGATTTTCAATGTTTTATGTTTTATAATTAACTAATAGTTAATATCTGTTTTGATGATTTATTGAATGATTTTCTCAATCGGCATCACTAAAATACCTTCTGCGCCTGCTGCTTTTAAGCTGTTGATTTTTTCCCAAAAATCTTCTTCAGCAATTACAGAATGTACGGCAACCCAGTTCTCTTCAAACAATGGAACAACGGTTGGGCTCTTCACTCCCGGAAGCAAATCGACTACTTTTTTGAGATTGTCTTTTGACACATTTAGTACCACATATTTGTTTGATTTTGCACGCAGTACCGAGCGGATTCTTTGCAACAGTTCGGCTACTGATGGATCGTCTACAATAGATTGATTTCCGATCAACACAGCTTCAGATGACATCACATCGGCAAAGGGTTTTAGACCATTACTTTTTAAGGTTCCGCCTGTAGAAACGATATCACAAATGGCATCACTTAAACCTAAACCTGGACCAATTTCAACAGATCCAGAAATGGTGCGAATGTCGGCTTGAATACCTTTCGATTGTAAGAAATTTTCGAGGATTACGGGATACGAAGTAGCAATTGCTTTTCCGTTTAAACCTTCCAGGGTTTGAATGTCGCTATTGTTCTGAACGGCAATTTTTAGGGTACATTTACCAAAGCCTAACTTCTGTAAATAATTCACATTCGCATTGGTTTCGCAGATTACGTTTTCGCCAACAATGCCTAAATCGGCAATCCCGTCTTGTACGTATTCAGGGATATCATCATCACGGAGAAAGAGAATTTCTAAAGGGAAATTGCTTACAGAGGATATTAATGAACTCTTGTAGTTTTCAAAAGATAAACCACAGTTTTTAAGTATTTCTACAGATTTTTCGTTTAATCTACCAGACTTCTGGATAGCTATTTTAAGTGTTTTCAAAGTATTGAATAAAGAGTGAACAAGAAATAATTTTCGAAACTAGTTTTGAAGTACAAAACACAAATATATACATCGCCTATTGGCGATGGTGTAAATGTGAGATATGTTTCAAATTAAAGTTCATATAAATTATTTGTGCTCAAATCAATACGTTAGCTGATTAGCGAAGCAAATATATACATACATAATTAAAAAACGAAAATTATGGCATTTATTTTGCCTTTTAGTTTTAAATAGGATCTTAGGAATCTTATTTTTGCATAATAAATTATACGTCTTGAAAAGAAAACATTTTTTAATTGTCCCCTTTATCTTATCGTTTACTGCCTGTAGCTGGTTTAATAGCCCTCCTGAGATTGGAAAAGTACTAGCAGAACATTTTAAAAATAAGATGTATACGAAGTTTGATAGCCTCGCTTATGACAGTGTTTTTGTGAAAACACGTGATAGTTTGACTAAAAAGTTTACAAATCCAAAAACAATTAAAGCATTTTATAGTCAAAAAGCCTCTGATCCTGTTTTGGTTACACAGTTTTATGTAACTGGAGGTTTAGATTCCTTAGTGACATATTTAGAGCATAGCCCGAATCATGGACTTAATCCAGCCATTTTTAAAACCAAAGAAATAAAAGAATTGCTGGAAAGGTTAGATGCCAACAAGTTTAAGAAAGTTGATGAATGTTATCCAGTGATTGCCAAATTAGAACTTTTATCGGCCAATGCCTATTTAACCTATACCAATTATCTAAAGTTTGGGGTTTTAAATCCACAACATATTTTCTCCAGATATTACATCAAAGTGAAGCGACCTGACAGTGTTGGAATGCTAGGCGTTTTAAATACTGCGAATATTGCAGATACCTTAAAAGCTGCACAACCACAGTCGAAACAATACAAAGATTTGCAGGCTGCTTATGTACATGCGACTGGTCAATATGAAAAACAAACCTTATTGGTAAACATGGAAAGAGCGCGTTGGAAATTGCCACTACAGGCCGATAATTATGTGCAAGTAAACATCCCCGATTTTAAATTAGTTTGGTTCGATAAACAAGATACAATCATTGCCATGAAAGTATGTGTGGGCGGCAAAAGAGAAAAGGAATATGAACAAAAAATAGCCAAATTTTTAACCTCACATAACTTAGATGACAAGCCAAAAAATCACGAAACTCCGTTACTTTATAGTGTCATAAATTCTATTCAAGTTAATCCGGTTTGGAATATTCCGGTAAGCATTGCACAGAGCGAAATTTATTGGATGGCTAGAAAAGATCCGTATTATTTGGCGAACAATAATATCAATGTTTATCGCGATGGGAAATTGATTTCAGAGCCTGATACCATCAACTGGAATCAGTATTCGAGAGAGAAATTACCATTCAAATTTAAGCAAGGTTCTGGTGCTGGAAATGCCTTAGGAAAGTTCAAATTCATCTTCGATAATGGTTCGAGTATTTACCTGCATGATACCAACTATAAGAACGGTTTTAATTTAAAAAATAGATCCATCAGTCACGGATGTATTCGCATCGAAAAGCCTTTAGAGTTTGCACAATTATTGGTAAAAGATTCCTATGCTTACGATAAATTAAGAGCGGAAGTTGACCTTCCTCCAATTGATACGTTACACATGAAATGGTATAAAAAAAGATTGGAAAAGAAAGCGGATACGAACACAGTTTTTAAACTGAAACCGGCTTGGTTTTCTCCTAAAACTAACGTGCCATTAATTATTACGTATGTGACGGCTTGGAGTGAAAATGGGGTCATTGAGTACCGCCCGGATGTGTATGAAATGGATGCCAAATTAGGAGCAATGCTGCAGAAATTCAATTAATTTTTTTTAAGATTTTTGTTAAAACAATCAAGCATGCTGTTATGCTGGTTTTGCTAGCTATGCTCTGGTTTTTGGATTGATGAATAGCCATATTTGTATGCCGTCAGCTTGCGATGATTCTTTTCGCCTTTGGCGTTGAAATAGACGAACCTTCCAATTCAGTAGAATTTATATTGTTTGAATAGCTTGGAAAGATTAAAGAATACTTAACTTCGCGGAGTTTTTGGCACGGCACATTTTGTAGCGACTATACCATAACCGAAATCTTAATCAATGCAAGAACAAACAACCTTTAATCACCAAGCCAGTATCGTTAATAGCAGTATTCGTTTTATCAATTCGTGGTTTAAGCAATCGAAAGCGATAACGGAAGAACTGAACGATTTCTTTATGCTTCCCGGCAGGAAAGTGCTAGAAAAAAGCGTAGTGATTGGCCGTTTAAAAGGGATATTTGGCGTGTCGGATGAATATGTGGGCGGACGCTATGATATTATCGATGTGCAGTACGAATTGTTGGAAGATGGCAAAGGAATAGGTTACGTAGAAGGGGTTGCCGGTTTTCGTGCAGTGCTGGGCAAAGAATCAAAAATTATCAGTGGACCCTTCAAACTGTATTTCATGTTGGTAAACGACGCTTGGAAAATCGTGAACATCGAGTTTCCGGGTTTTAGTTTTTAGCTAGCGCGATAATTGGGGTTTCAAACATAAAGCCTCTTATAAGAATTTGCTTAAATAGTGGAGATAAGTTAAAACAGTATAAAAAAATTAAACAGGTGGGAGGTCAAATCCATCTGTTTTTTTATTTTTATATTCCTTTACCAAAAATCATCCCATGCAAAAGATTATCTCCAGCTTCGTCCTGTTTTTTGCTTTTATTAGTACTGCTCTTGCTCAAAAAAGTAATCGCGAGCTGGTTCTTCAGACTTTTCACTCGGGGTATAATGTCGTCGATTTTGATGTAGATAAGAACGGTAGTAAATTGATTTCGCTTGGCGATGATAAAACATTGCAGCTATATGATTTATCCATGCGTTTAACGTACAAACGGATTTTGCTGCCTGATTCGGTCAAATGCGAACACTTGGCTATCGACACCACCGGAACGTATTTTTCAGCCTTGGAAGGGGCTAAAATCGTTATGCGAAAAGTAGCAGATGGGAATTTGTTTAAAGAAATAGCACTAAAACCGATTTTAGACTCGCTAAAACTGTATCAGTTAGATGATTTGTTTTTTGAAAAAGTAGAAGACAAAAACATGGTCTTGGTTTGTGCAACGCAACGCAATCAATATTTTTCGCCTGTAGCTATTCAAGCACTCGGTTTCGACTTACAGTCTGGGAAATTAACATTCGTAGGCCCTATTGTTCCGCTGGATGACCAAATTAACGACATCAAATTTATAGACAATCAACTCTTTGTTTTGAAATCAAAAAAAGGGCTGTTCGTATGTGATTTAATTTCTAATAAACAAGAAATTGTTTGGGTGCCGAGTGATGGTCAATCGACAGCAGCTATGCAGGTTTCCAATTCATTCATTTGGGTGTTATCAAACAATGCTTTGGTGCAGTTAAATAAGCGAGATTATGCACAGATTCGTAATTTTCCAATTGCTTTAACGGGCAACACGACATTGAAACGTAAACACTCGTTCACGGTTGATGCGAATGAAAATGCTTATTTGTATGCAGAGTCAAGGAATTTAACCGTTTTTGGAAAGAATGGAAAGGTTACGCTGTCAAACGCTCCCGAGGCGTACTTGGTGAATAAAATGGAATATTGTAAGGCCAAGGATTATTTGCTCATTGGCGACGATAGTATGGTTAGCCTCATCGATTGCAGTAGCAAGAAGGAAGTGCTAAAAAGAGATAATTCTTTAACGAAACTTGAAAATTGGCAATTCTTTCAGCCAGGGATCGCTTATATTTCTGTCCCTTTTCAAAATGCCTTTCTTCAGGTCGATTTTACCCAGGCCAGTATTACACGCCAAGATTTTTCTGATGCCGAATTCACGAGCAATGAACAATTAATCCGGTTGCCAAAAACTAAACTTGTGGCCGCAAGCAACGGTCTATATGTGAAATTTTTGGATAGTGCTAGCAACGCCTTCAAATACGGCATATCAATTCCGCAAAAGACCTTTGTTTCACAGAGTGATAATAAACTGAATTATGGCAGTTCTATCGGTTTTAAAAAGGTAGCCTTTACCCAGGATGAAAAATTTATGGTGAGCCCACGAAATTTAGAAGCAGGTATTTTGGTTTGGGATTTAGTGCACCAAAAACTCTTAAAGGAAATTGCCGTTACACCTTTAAAGAAAATTGATCCAGCTAAAAAGCAAATTGTAGGACACCTGAGTTTGCACCCAACATTAAATCGGGTTTATGTAGAAACGCAAGATAATTACGGGGGAAGTCACGAATCTTTGGTGCTCGATCTTCTTACCGGAAATGTTATCTATCAGGTTTCCACGGATAAATCCATGTCAATTAATGGAATGAAAGGTGTTTTCTTTCCGAAATCAAATAAAATAATTACGAAAGGTCAGAATTATTCAGAAACCAATGTGGTAAATTTTGATACGAACCAAACAGCGGTTCTTCCTTTTTCGATGACCAATCCGGTTATCACCAGCGACGAGAAGCATGTGTTTTTCATCGACAACGACGTGATTTATAGCTATGAATTTGAAACCAAGATAAAACAGCAATTGGGTACACAAGTAGGTGTGGAAGAGCTGGTTTTAGATCCTGCTACACAAATCTTGGTATCAACCGATCGAAATAATTGCACCCAAATTTGGGACGGCAAAACTGGTAAATTGCGTGCATCGCTTTACATACAAGTTCCCAAGCAGAAAACCGAGCAGGCTTCGTATGTTTTTATTTCGCCCGACTTTTACTATTCAAGTGGCGGAAACTACAGCAATTTAATCTTGTTGCGTGAAAATGAGGGGATGGTTCCGCTCGAATATTTCGATCGGCGGTATAATCGTCCCGACTTACTTTTAAAATCGATTGGTCTTGCCAAACCCGAGTTGCTGAATCAATTGGAAAAAGCAACGGCACGCCGTTTAACCCAAACCAATCAAACGGCATTTAGTGATTTCAAAGCGTCTATTGTAAATAAGGCCACATTTCCAATTCAATCTGCCCAAGCAAACATTACTATTGTGGGAGCACCCATCAAAGCAAAATTCCCGGTTACAAGTTACCAACTTTGGCTAAATGGGGTGGCCGTGTATAAGGAAAGAAAAAGTTGCCAAGGAGTTAAAACACTTTCAATACCCGTAGCTCTTACCGAAGCAACCAACCGTATAGAACTTGCTTTTTGGGATGAAAAGGGGAACGAGTCGCAGCATGATTTCTTAACGATAGGATTAAGCCCAGCTCCGATTTCATCGCTTTGGTTGGTTGGTTTGGGAGTGTCTACCTATCAAGATGCAAGTTATAATCTTCGTTTTGCCAAAAAGGATGTAGAAAACGTGGTCGATTTTCTGAAGAGCGCACAAACGTTCAAAGCCGTTCATGTATTAAATTTAAGCAATGAACAAGTCAATATAGGAGCAGTAGCAGAGGTCGAGAATTTTATGTCGGCCGCAAAGCCAGAAGATATTGTGATGGTGTTTTATGCCGGTCACGGTTTGTTAGATAATCAAATGAATTATTATCTAGCATCCTATGCGATGGATTTTTCAAATGCCGCTACAAAAGGAATTCCTATTCAGAAGCTAGAGTCTGCGCTATATGCCTCACCCGGCCGGAAAAAATTATTGATGATTGACGCGTGTCATTCGGGATTGGTAGAAGAGCCTTTAACCTTATCAACGGGAAAGGCTGAAACCCATGTTACCCAAAACCAACGCGGTGGAGGGGTCGTAAATGTGCAGCAAGGCTCGGTAAGTGCCGAGGTTTTACAGAATGTATTTTTAAACTTAAACAAAGGCGATGGATTGACCATTATTTCGGCATCTGGCGGAGCTGAATTTGCCTTTGAGGACGGAGCAATTGGCAACGGATTATTTACGTATTCATTTTTAGAAGGTATCAAATCGGGTAAAGCTGATCTCGATAAAAACAAGCAGATTTCTCTCTCAGAAATAAAAGGGTATGTAGAGAATCGGGTATTTGAATTATCCAAAGGAAAACAACGCCCCACAAATAGGCGATGGAACAATTACCTGGATTTCCCTATTTGGTATGAACAGGATAAAGTTAGTCAACAAATGTATCGCGCTGCCGCTGAAAACGATACCACCCAATTGCGAAAATTTTTAAACAGTGGTTACGCTGTAAATATCGCAGATGAGGATGTTAAATTTTCGCCCTTGCATTATGCCGCTAGGCAGAACAAAGCGCTTTCAATAGACTTTCTGTTAAACAATGGTGCCGATATTGAACAAAAGAGCTCGATTGGGACCACACCTCTTTATTTGGCGGTTTACAACAGCCATGTAGAAGCAACTTATCAATTAATTACCCGCGGTGCTGTGGTGCAAAATCAAGTTTTTTACGATAAACAAAAGGGAAGTTTATCATTAGCCGAACTGGCGCATCAGAAAAACAATGTTCAAATAGAAGAGCTGCTGCTGCATGCGAAAAACGTGTATGCCAATCATAAAACGATGCTGATGTTGATAAACTTGATGCAAAACAACAACTTAGAAGGTTTTAAAGCTTTGATAGAAAAAGAGCATTTTGATGTTAACTTTCTCATGGCAGATAGAGGATTATCGATTCTGTATTTGGCTATTGGTCAACAAAGAAAACCTTTTGTAGATTGGTTAATTCAAAAAGGATGTAGTATCAAATCCATTCCATACACGCAATTTGAACCGCTGCATTTGGCGGCCTATACCGGAAACGAAGCAATCATGAATGTGCTACTAGCGGCAGGGGCAGATAAAGGAGCAAAAGATAAAGGAGGTAAAGTGCCTGCGGATTATGTTCCGGCGGATAAACCCGCGCTGAAAAAAATGCTGCAATAGTTTTTTAAGTGTAGAGCAATAAAAATCAAGCTCTTGCTTTGAAAGGCCTTTGCACTAGCTATTGATGGCCGTAATTTTATCTGCTCGAATTTTTATTTATCTTGATTTCAAATTTTTACTATCTTTGATTTTTAATGAATTTCCTCTACCCGGGCTTTCTTTTTGCACTCATATCGGTGGTTATCCCCATCGCTATACACTTATTTAATTTTCGTAAATTTAAAAAGGTTCAGTTTTCAAACGTTCAGTTGCTGAAGGAAGTTGAGATTCAGAAAGCGTCACAAGAAAAGCTCAAGAATTTGCTCATTCTACTGGCCCGTATATTGGCTATTGTGTTTATGGTGTTGGCATTTGCACAACCGTATATTCCAGAAAACCAACAAAAAAATGAAGCGTTAGGCAATATCGTGAGTATTTATATCGATAATTCCTACAGCATGAATGCCGTAAACAAAGACGGTAGCCTGTTGGATGAAGCGAAGCGACGTGCAAAAGATATAGTAAAAGGCTACGGTTTTAACGATCGCTTTCAATTGTTAACCAACAATTTTGAAGGGAAACACCAACGCTTACTCAATTTAGATGAATTTTTAAAAGCATTGGACGATGTGAAAATTTCGGGGGTAAACCGCAATTTGCAACAAATCGTAACTAGGCAAGGAAATGTGTTAACGGGTTCTTTGAATAAATACAGTTACCTGATTTCAGATTTTCAGCGAAATGTAGCGGTTAAAGCGCCTTTAGATACCAAAGATGATATTCAGTATGCTTTCTTGAAACTAAATGCTTCTCCTTTACCTAATATTGCCATTGATAGTGTTTGGATGCTTACGCCCAACCATCAACCCGGGGCAACTGAAAAACTAGTTGTTCAAGTGAAAAACTTTTCAGAAGAAGAAGCCAAAAATATTCCTTTAAAACTAACGATTAATAGCCAACAGAAAGCTTTGAGTTCGTTTAACATCCCGGCAGGAAAAACCATGCAGGATACATTAAGCTTTTCTGGGTTAAAATCGGGTTGGCAAAAAGGTCTGTTAACCATTAAAGATTTTCCAATCACGTTTGACGATTCTCTTTATTTTAGTTTCAATGTAGAACTTAATTTACCGGTACTGAGCATCAACGGTTCGGAAAACACCAAGTATATTGCAGCACTTTTTGGTGCCGATGCTTATTTTAAGTTAACTGAGAATTCAGAAAGAAACGTTCAATACAGTACCTTTTCTAATTACGGATTAATTGTGCTAAACGGAATAAAAGAAGTTTCAACAGGTTTAGCGCAGCAATTGAAGAGCTATGCACAAGCCGGTGGAACGGTAGTCGTGTTTCCAAACACGGAAGCCGATATTACACAGTATTCTAGTTTTTTAACCAGTTTGTCGCTGCCAAGCATTCAGAAAGTGGTAACCACACCAAGCAAAGTAGAAAAGATAGATTTAGAAAACCCACTTTTTAAAACGGTATTTGAAGCGGTCCCGAAGAACATCGATTTACCATCCGTGAATCGCTATTTTGTATTTAACGAACAAAATTCTGCAAACAAAGAAGATATTATGCAATTGCCCGGTCGAGGCTTGTATTTTGCAAAATACGGCATAGGGGATGGTCAAATTTATTTGTCGGCAAGTGGCTTGAATGCTGCGGATGGTGATTTCGCGCGGCATGCTATTTTTGTCCCCTTGCTGTATCGCATTGCTGTAAATGGAGGGAAAGAATCTAGTTTGTATGCGTATTTAGGTACAGAAACGGCCTTGGAAAGTAAAAAAATAAATTTGGGAAAAAATCAGACCCTGAAAATTGTGTCGGATCAATTTGAAATCATTCCTGAAATTAGACAAGCGGAACGAAAAACATTGGTGTATACCGCCGATCAGATGAAGCAAACAGGTTTTTACCAGTTAAAACTTGCAGACTCATTATTAGCCGTTTATGCTTTTAATGCCAATCGTTCTGAATCGGATATGCATTATTTAAGCAGCACGGAGCTCGATAATGTATCGTCAAAAAGTAATTTAAAAGTATTCGATAGCGATAAAGACGCCCTTAAATTAATTACGGGTTCTACCAAAATAGGGCAAATAGTATGGAAACTTTGCCTAATTTTGTCCTTGGTTTTTATAGCAATTGAAATGTTGCTCATCAAATTTTTTAACAAACCTAAAAGTACAACATGAATCTCCTCGTTAAAAATGTAATCATTGTCGATCCACAAAGTACGTTTAATAATCAGCAAAGCGATGTTAGGATAGCAAATGGCACGATTAAATCTATTGGAAAGTTAACTGCCGAAAGCAATGAACAGGTTTTTGATGCTAAAGGCGCCTTTTTGCTGCCAGGGCTTTTCGATTTGAATTGTGCTGCAGGCGACCCAGGATTTGAAACGAAAGAAGATATAGAAACAGTTACCGCGGCTGCACGTGCTGGCGGATTTACCGGATTGGCTTTATTGCCGCAAACAAGTCCTGTGGTGCAATCAAAATCGCAGGTGGAGTACATTCTAAACAAAGCAAAAGGTAATTTGGTAGATGTTTTTCCGATTGGAGCCATTAGCCAAAACCGCGAAGCCAAAGAATTAGCCGAGCTGTATGATATGAAACAAGCAGGAGCTGTCGCTTTTTCAGATGGTGATAGAGGATTGCAAGACGATGGTTTTATGAGCCGTGCTTTGCAATACGCAAAAGGATTTGATGCCCTTTTAATGGTGTATCCTGAGAATAAATCAATCGCAGGAAAATCAATGATTAACGAAAGTAAAAACAGTGTGCTTTTGGGGATGAAAGGTGTTCCAGCATTGGCCGAAGAAATGCAAATTGCACGCGACATCTTTTTGGCAACCTATAATGAAACTAAAGTGCACATCAGCACAGTATCAACGGCTGGCTCGGTTGCCCTCATTCGTAAAGCAAAGAAAGAAGGAGTGCAGATAACTTGCGATGTAGCCGTACATCATTTGGTGTTTACCGAAGAACTTTTAGCCGATTTTGATAGCAATTATAAAGTAAAACCACCTTTACGTGGCAAAGCTGATCTAAAAGCACTAATTGCGGGTTTAAAAGATGGGACCATCGATGCCATTACAGCCCAACATCGCCCAGAAGAGATTGAATTTAAAAATGTGGAGTTTGAAATTGCTCATTACGGAATCATTGGTTTGCAAACGTTGTTGCCTTTATTGCTTAAAACTGGCTTGGATTTGAGTTTATTGGTCGAGAAATTAGCTATAAACCCACGTAAATTGCTAGCTTTAGAAATACCCGTGGTAGCAGAAGGCGCAAAAGCTAATTTTACCGTGTTAAATGTAACCGAAAAATGGCAATATAACGCTGCAAGTAATTTTTCAAAAGCAGCAAATAATCCCTTGATGGGGACTGAATTAATTGGAAAAGTAATGTTAACCGTTAACAACCAGCAAGTGTTTGAAGCTTAATTCAGCGCGTTGCTATAAAAAAGAAATAGGTTTTTCCACCCAATTGAACAAACATGGATAATAGAGTAAAAAAAGCGCTAGGCGCATCAATCAATACCTATGCAGAGGTGTCGGGTACGACCATCGGAAGTTTTGAAACCGAGTTAATAGCTGCATTTGAGCTTGATTTAAACTTTTTAGATAAAGCGGAAGCATTTGACGCCGTATTTGATTCACATCCAAAATTTGAAGAACTCCGCGAAGTATTTTTCGATTTGTTGATGGTGAATTTCTTCAGTGCCGATGTTCAAAAATTGGAAGATGATTACCTGGAAAGTGAAGAATGGGCGAATATTGAAGAAGAAACCATCGAGCGTGGTACCGAATTACTAAACCTATTGTTGTACATTAAAGAATGTAAAGACGAAGATTTAGAGCCTGAATTAGGCGATTTCTTAAAAGAATTTTTGTTGGTAGAGGATGATGAATTTCAAGATGAGTTTGAAATTTATGAAGAAATGATTAGCAATCAGCAGTTGGCTGAAAGCAGCGTAGAAGATATTTGTAAATCGGCTGCTAAATTGAATATTAGCGAAGAATTGCAAGAACTGTTTGTTCCATTTATGGTGTTTTTCTTGGATGTAGAGGGCAGCGCAACCACCACACAGGAATTAACCAAGTTTAGTAGTAACAAAGCCTTTGATGTTGCATCTTATACATTAATAACAACTATTAATAACTAAACAAAATGGAAAAGGAAGACAAAAGAATTTTAATTACGCAAGAAGCACTGAAAAATGGAGCCATTATAGCCGGATTATCCATTGTAATCTCACTTGTACTGCATTTTATTGACCCCGTACTCGTTTTTACTTCGTGGTGGATAGGAATTTTAACCACTGTATTGTACATTGCTTTATTGGTGGTTGTGGGCCTTAATACCCGAAAGGAAATTGGTGGATTTTGGACATTTGGAGAAGCTTTTAAATTCTTTTTAATTATAGCATTAATTTTATCGCTTTCGGCCGTGTTGTATAACATTGTTTTAATGAAAGTTATCGATCCTGATCTACCACAAAAAGCGGCTGATGCCATTGAAGCGATGCAACGCAAAATGATGGCTAGTTTTGGCTTATCGGAAGAAAAAGTAGAAGAAGCGCTAGCCAAAGCAGGAAATATGCAAGAGAAGCTAGAAATTAGTTTTAAAAATATTATTACCACTTTAGGAGTTAGTGTAGCTAAATGGGGTATTATTTCCTTAATTTTATCGGCTATTTTAAAGAAAAATCCGCCAGTATCCTTTAACTCATTTCCAAATGAGGAAGGATAGAAGATAAATCGATCAAAATTTTCGAACGTGCAGGTTTTATCAATTTATTTGATGAAATTTGCACGTTTTACATAATGCGTCATTGCGAACGAAGCCTGGGGCTGGTTAGGAGTGTGGCAATCTTTCATAAGAGATTACTAGGATGTTCCTTCGGGCAATGACGATAATACTTAAAAATGGATATATCAGTAGTAGTACCTTTATACAACGAAGACGAATCGTTACCCGAATTAACCGAATGGATAGCTAAAGTGATGGAGCAGAATAAGTTCAGTTACGAAATTGTTTTGGTTGATGATGGAAGCACCGATAAATCATGGGAGGTTATAGAAACGCTTCGTTTGCAAAATCAGGCAATTAAAGGTATCAAGTTTAGAAGAAATTACGGAAAATCGGCCGCTTTAAATGTGGGCTTTGAGGCAACCCAAGGGGATGTAATCATTACCATGGATGCTGATTTGCAAGATAGTCCGGATGAAATACCTGAATTATTCCGCAGAATTAAAGAAGAAAAATTGGATTTAATCTCTGGTTGGAAGAAAAAACGCTACGATCCAATCACCAAAACCATCCCAACCAAACTGTTTAACGCAGCAACCCGCAAAATGAGCGGAATTGAGTTAAACGATTTCAATTGCGGTTTAAAAGCGTACCGAAGCGATGTGGTTAAAACCATCGAGGTTTACGGTGAAATGCATCGGTATATCCCCGTAATAGCAAAAGGAGCAGGTTTCAGCAAAATAGCCGAGCAAGTAGTAGAGCACCGTGCACGTAAATACGGAACCACAAAATTTGGTTTCAGCCGATTTATTAATGGCTTTTTAGATTTACTATCCATTTTCTTTATCGGGAAATTTGGCAAACGCCCAATGCACTTTTTTGGTTCACTCGGTGTTTTGAGTTTTTTCATTGGTATCTTAATGTCTATTTATCTTTTAATTGAAAAGCAATATTTAATTTGGAATCATCTGGCATATCGCGATGTAACGGCACAACCCTTGTTTTACTTAGCATTGGTTGCGATCGTGGTAGGGTCGCAAATGTTTTTAGCGGGTTTTATTGCTGAATTATTGTTGCGCAATGCACCCGAAAGAAATCAATATTTAATCGAAAAAGAATTAATGTAGAGTTGGTTAGGTGTTTGGGTTGTTGGTTGTTTAGTCCTTGCTATTCACTATTGACTATTCGCCATTGACTATTCACCATTGACTAATGACTATTGACTATTGACCATTTCACTACTGACTAAGGACTAAAGACTAAAATACACATGTTTTTCTCCATCATAATTCCATTATACAATCGTCCCCAAGAGATTGATGAGCTGTTGCATACCCTAACCAAACAAACGTATTTACAGTTTGAGGTTTTGGTAATTGAGGATGGTTCAAAAAACGATGCCAAAGCAATCGTTGAAGGTTATTCGAATAAATTAGATGTAAAATATTACTTTAAAAAAAACGAGGGGCAAGGTTTTACCCGTAATTTTGGTTTCGAGCGCGCCAAAGGCGATTATTTCATTATTTTCGATTCTGATTGCTTAATCCCAGCGAACTACCTTGAGGAGGTGAAAAATTATTTGTACGAGCATCCCTTAGATGCCTACGGAGGGCCAGATGCGGCACATTCGAGCTTTACACCTGTTCAAAAAGCCATTAGTTACGCCATGACATCACCTTTTACAACAGGTGGTATCCGTGGAAATAAAAAGCATATAGGTCAGTTTCATCCGCGTAGTTTTAACATGGGCGTATCGCGTCAGGTGTGGGAGAAAGTAGGCGGTTTTATTTTAACTCGATTGGGCGAAGATATCGAATACAGCATCCGCATACACGAGAATGGTTTTAAAATAGGCTTAATTCCTGATGCCATTGTGTATCATAAACGGCGCACCAGTTTTAGTCAGTTTTACAAACAACTACATTTTTTTGGAAGAGCACGCATCAATATTTATAAACATTTTCCAGCTGAATTAAAGTTAGTTCATTTTTTTCCTGCAGTTTTTACATTGGGAGTGGCATTTACCTTGCTATGTAATCTGTTTTATTGGCCATTGGCAGTCATTTGTAACTTTTTTCTGTTATTATACTTTGTGTTGATATTTTTTCACGCATGGTCTGTAAATAAATCACTAAAAGTTGCATTTTTGAGTATTATATCTTCATTTATCCAATTAACCGCCTATGGTTTAGGCTTTATGCAAGATTTTATTAAAAGAGTCGTATTTAAACAACCATGATAAATTATTTAAAAGAAAGTACGTTTGCGGTTAACGAGGTAATTCAAAAAGCCTGGGGAATTACTAAGAAACATTATTTTTCAATAGCCACGTTGTGCTTTTTAATGTTTATAACGGCAAGTGCCTCTAGTTTAATGGCATTTTTTATAAAGGATGTAAGCAAAGCGCTTAGTTATGTCATGGCTGTGATTTTTATCATGCTCTACTTTACCATCAATTTGTCGTTGTTCAAGTATATTTTTCATTTAATGGATGATGAACTGAGTGATGTAAAAATTGTAGATACCATCCCAACTAAGCAACAAATTGTTAACTTTTTAATTGCTACCCTCTATTTTGTGGGCTGTATATTTGGGGTATATTTGGTGGTAATATTGGTTGCTTTTCCTTTTATTTACACTGGAATAAGCGTTTCTGTGGTAAAAAATGTAGCCATTTCTGTAGGAATCATCGCTATTTTTATTACTTGGTTGAGGATTTCATTTTTTCCGTTTTTTATTATCGATAAAAATGTGAAACCGTTCGAATCCATTAAGTTAAGTTTAGCAACCACAAAGGGAAATTTTACGAAGATATTATTGCTCTTAGTGGTTTTAGGTGGGGGATATTTGTTGTATCTATTACTCAGTTACTTACAATGGCCATTTGTAGCTTTTGCTGTTAATATTTTAAGTTCATTTATTATTGTTCCGCTATCGAGTGTGGCCTTAACTGTAGCTTATCGCAAAATTTCAGACGAATACACCGGCGATGAACATCCAGATATTTTACACAATATTGTGTAAGTTCATCCGTATATGTATCAACTAGATTTTTTAAATGGGATTAAAAGCAGCTTTAAGTAAACCTTTTGCGGCATTCGCCGTCCGTCAGATAAACAAGTGGAAGCAACATGCAGTGACGGCCCAACATGAAGTCTTTAACAAATTAATACAATCGGCGGCAGCAACTGCTTTTGGCAAAGATCATCGCTTTGCGGAAATAAAAAACTATGCCGATTTCAAAAAGAACGTACCCATTCGCGATTACGAAGGTTTACGCCCGTATATTGACCGTGTTGTAGCCGGCGAAGCTGATGTATTATGGAAAGGCAAGCCTTTATATTTTGCTAAAACATCAGGTACTACCTCAGGTGTGAAATACATTCCACTGAGCAAAGAGTCAATGCCTGAGCACATTAAAGCAGCTCGAAATGCCATTTTAACCTATATTCATGAAACAGGTAAAGCCGATTTTGTAGACGGAAAGATGATTTTCTTGCAAGGAAGTCCAACCTTGAGTAAGAAAAATGGTATTAACGTGGGACGTTTATCGGGGATTGTGGCGCATCATGTACCAGCCTATCTTCAAAAAAATAGATTGCCTTCGTATGAAACCAATTGTATAGAAGATTGGGAAACGAAAGTGGATGCCATTGTGGATGAAACACTCCCTGAAAATATGACCCTTATTTCAGGGATTCCGCCTTGGGTACAAATGTATTTTGATAAATTGACCGAGAAAAGTGCAGGAAAGAAAATAGCGGATATTTTTAAAAATTTTAGCCTATTCATTTATGGAGGGGTCAATTTTGAGCCCTATCGAGCCAAAATAGAACAAAGCATCGGCAAAAAGATTGATTCCATTGAAACATATCCCGCGTCTGAAGGTTTTATAGCCTATCAGGATTCGCAAAACGATAAAGGCTTATTGCTATTGGCCGATGCGGGGATTTTTTACGAGTTTATCCCGGTAGATGAATATGGAACGGAAAACCCAACGCGTTTATCGCTAGGAGAGGTGGAGTTGAATAAAAATTACGCCTTAATTTTAAATACGAATGCCGGTTTATGGGGCTACAGTATTGGCGATACCGTTAAATTTGTATCATTGAATCCCTATAAAATTGTTGTCACAGGTAGAATTAAACATTTTATCTCAGCCTTTGGCGAGCATGTGATTGGAGAGGAAGTAGAACATGCTTTATTGACCGTTGCAAACGAAGAACACGTAGAAATTACAGAGTTTACTGTGGCGCCTCAGGTAAATCCAAAAGAAGGCGGATTACCGTATCATGAATGGTTTGTAGAATTTTCTAGCTTGCCGAATGATATGGAAGCTTTTAGTAAAAAAGTAGATGAGGCTTTACAGAAGAAAAATATTTACTATTTTGACCTTATTGAAGGAAATATTTTACGTCCTTTGGTTATTCGCCCTTTGCAGAAAGACGCCTTTGTGAATTTTATGAAGAGCGAAGGAAAGTTGGGTGGACAGAATAAAGTGCCCCGTTTAAGTAACGATAGGAAGTTAGCGGATGAACTGGGGAAATATATTGTTTAATTGTTTTATTGCTATATTGTTGCACGATTCCCTAATGTACATAAAACGATAAATATGGAACTGAAATATTTGCAATTGAATCAAATCGTCGCCTATAAAAAATCCTTTCATCTGAGTAATTTGATATGGGAACTTACATCAAATTGGGATAGCTTTGCTAGGAATACTATTGGTCGACAGTTTGTTAATGCAGTTGACTCGATATCTGCTAATATTGCAGAAGGTTTTGGGAGATATCACAAAAGAGATAAGATTAAGTTTTATTACTATAGTTTTGGTTCTGTAAAAGAATGTTTTGATTGGAATGAGAAAGCGAAGGTTAGAAAATTAATAAGTGAAGAAGATTACACTAATATTTTTTCCATATTAGAAATTCTGCCAAAAGAAATTCATCACCTAATAAAATTTACAAACGAAAAATTAAAAATTTGAGTTTCTTGTATTTTTTTGAAATAGCGGGAACGATAGACAGAAATAACAATTGAACAATATAACATTACAACAATCGCCTAAAAACATCATAATATTAGGTTCTACAGGGAGTATTGGAACACAGGCGTTAGAAGTTATCAGGGATCATCCGAATATTTTTAATGTTTTGGTGCTATCAGCCCTCAAGAACGCAACGTTATTAATAGCGCAAGCAAAAGAATTTAAACCCAAAGCTGTTGTCATTTGCGATGAAAGTAAATATGCGGAAGTGAAATCGGCGCTTTTTGGTTTAAATATTCAGGTTTTAGCAGGCGAAGAAGCATTGTCTGAGGTAGCTGTTTATCCTGAAAGCGACATCGTATTAACCGCCTTAGTGGGCTCTGTAGGTTTAAAACCGACCATTGCTGCCATTCAAGCTGGAAAAAATATTGCCTTAGCGAATAAAGAAACGCTCGTGGTGGCTGGGGAATTGGTTACACAATTGGCCAAAGAACATCAGGTTAAGATTTTACCAGTAGATTCAGAGCATTCCGCTATTTTTCAATGTTTGGTAGGAGAAGAGCGCAATGAAATTGAAAAAATATACCTAACGGCCTCGGGAGGTCCGTTTTTGGGGAAAGATCGTTCATTTTTAGCCTCGGTGCGGAAAGAGCAAGCCTTGAAACATCCCAATTGGGTAATGGGAGCCAAAATCACCATCGATTCCGCTACATTGATGAACAAGGGTTTAGAAGTGATTGAGGCCAAATGGCTATTCGATTTATCGGTCGATCAGATTGATGTTATTGTTCATCCACAATCCATTATTCACTCCATCGTGCAATTTACGGATGGTTCTATGAAAGCTCAAATGGGTGTTCCGGATATGAAATTGCCTATTCAATACGCGTTTACGTATCCCGATAGGCTAAAAAACAACTTTAAACGGTTTAGTTTTTTGGATTACCCTAATTTTAGTTTTCAGCAGGCAGATACCACTACTTTTCGTAATTTGGGCTTCGCTTTTGAATCATTAAAGAAAGGAGGCAATTTGCCTTGTGTTTTAAATGCGGCAAACGAAGTGGTTGTGGAAGCATTTTTGCATGATAAAATTGGCTTTTTAGAAATGAGCGATGCGATACAAAATTGTATGGAGGAAATTCCTTTTATCGAAAATCCTCAATTGCAAGATTATTTAGAAAGTGATAAACAGAGCCGTATATTAGCCGGCGAATTAGTAACAAAAAGTATATTTTAACATCTAACATAAAATTTTTAAGAGAATATGAATGGATTGATTATGGCGGGGCAACTGCTTCTCGGATTGTCTTTTTTAGTGATTTTACACGAATTGGGACATTTCTTGGCAGCAAGAGCTTTTGGGATTAAAGTGGAAAAATTTTATTTGTTTTTTGATGCCTGGGGATTTAAACTTTTTAGTTTCAAAAAAGGAGATGTAGAATACGGTGTGGGATGGTTGCCTTTAGGTGGCTATGTTAAAATTGCCGGAATGATTGATGAGAGCATGGATACCGAGCAAATGGCACAACCGGCTCAGCCTTGGGAGTTTCGATCAAAACCAGCTTGGCAACGTTTAATCGTGATGTTAGGCGGTGTCATTGTCAATATAATTGTGGGTGTCATTATCTTTTGGATGTTGACGTTCAAATACGGAGAAACCTTTACACCCAACAGTGGCGTAGTAAACGGAATTCAAGCCGGAAATGCAGCAACAGAAATTGGTTTAAAAAACGGGGATAAAATATTGGCCATCAACGGCAATAAAGTACTTCGTTTCGAAGAGCTTAAAAGTTCTAAAGTACTCATGGGCGGAACTGCTTTAACGGTAATTAGAGGCGATAAGACCATTGAAATAAAAGTACCGGAAGATTTTTTAAATAAGATTTCAGATAACAAAGGGATTTTTGCGGAGCCACGATTAAAGAGTATTGTAGATAGTGTCATGCCTGAAACGGGTGCAGCCAAAGCAGGATTAAAAGTAGGGGATAACATCACCGCGGTAGACGGAGTTTCAGTAAAGTATCAAGATGAAATTAAGCCACTAACCCTGAAGAAAAAAGGGAAAACGGTTCAACTATCGGTGCTAAGAGCTGGAGAGCCAATCCAAATGACGGCGGCGGTAGATACCACCGGAATCATTGGTTTCTTAGGACATTTCAAAGAAATAAAAACTACTACCATTCATTACGGGTTTATGGAAGCGCTTCCAATTGGTGCGAACATGGCTTGGAGTACCTTTATGGATAACGCAAAGGGCATCGGTAAAATGGTTACCGGTAAAATAAGTGCACGTAACATTAGTAGCCCAATTGGTATTGCTAAGGTTTACGGAAGTACGTTTGATTGGGTGAAATTTTGGACCTTAACAGGATTAATTTCGATGGCATTGGCTTTCATGAACTTGTTGCCAATTCCAGGGTTAGACGGTGGGCACGTTGTATTTCTATTAATCGAAATGGTGCAACGTAAACCAGTAAGTGAAAAAGTATTGGAAAAAGCACAAATTGTTGGCTTTGTAATTTTAATATGTTTAATGGTGTTTGCTTTTGGTAATGATATTTTAAAAATATTCGGCAAGTAACATTCAAATTTTTACTATTGCCTCAGATTTAAAAATTAGTGTAAATTTTTAGATCTGAGGCTTTTAATTTATAGCGTTATGAGTGGTATATCAACCCTTAATTATTTCGAGTTTTACGAGTTACCTGTTCAGTTTTATCCGGATTTGAATCTTGTGAAGGCTAAATTCTATGCTTTGAGCAAAAAGTTTCATCCCGATTTTTACGCAAACGAAAGCGAAGAGAAACAACAAGAAGTGCTAGATTTATCTACCTTGAATAACAAAGCCTACCAAGTGCTTAGTAATCCTCAGAAGTGCTTAAAATACGTGCTGGAGTTAAAAGGAATCGTGGCTACAGATGAAGGTTACCAATTGCCTCAATCTTTCTTAATGGACATGATGGATGTGAACGAAGCATTAATGGAATTGGAGTTTGAACCTGATGCTGCTAAAATTGTACAACTACAAACGCAAGTAGATGCGATAGAAAAGAGCTTACAAACGGAATTAGATAGCTATACGACACGATTTGATAGTGGAGCACAAGATTCGGAAGCTGTTCTGGCTGCCATAAAAGATTTGTACTACCGCCAGAAATATATTAATCGAATTCGGGAGAGATTGCCTAGGGGATAAAATTTCCTTCGTTTATTGGAAATCTAAAATCGGTAGAATACTTGGAAGTTATTTGACCAAGTTAGGAGGCCGTTTTTTTGCAAGGATAAACAGATAAATGTCAAATCATTTTATTTGTTTAAAAGAAGCTGAATCTTCTATTATTTTCGAGGCTAAAATCAGATATATGCGTGATTCAGTTTCTCTTTTTCGTAAAGTAGCCTTAGCAGAAGGTATTTCCTTTTTACTGCTGTTGTTTGTGGCCGAACCTTTAAAACATTTTGCAGGCATGCCAGAAGCTGTCAAGTACACCGGTTGGCTGCACGGTTTATTGTTTGTATTATATGTGGCAACTTTAATTATGGCGGCAATGGAGGAAAAATGGAAGTTTGGTAAGGTGGCGATTCTTTTTGTGGCCTCGTTAATTCCTTTTGCGCCCTTTGTTGTAGATAAAAAATTAAAGGATAAAAAATAATTGTAGTTAGCAATCAGCGAGTTAAAATCTAATTTAATTTTTATTTTGGATTTTCGCTTTGAATATCTACATTTGCATCCCGTCCAAATAGGAATGCCCAGCTGGCGGAATTGGTAGACGCGCTGGTCTCAAACACCTGTGGGAAACCGTGCCGGTTCGACTCCGGCGCTGGGTACTTTAAACCCTTTCTATGATAAATAGAGAGGGTTTTTTGATTTTTACATACGCTTTTACATACAGAATTAGGATCATGTACAAAAGTTGTGGACTAAGCAAATAATTTAGTTAGCCTAAACAGGAAAAAGTTGATATCACCGACCCCTCTGAACTGTGCCCTGAAAGCTTTAATTTTAGCGTTGAATGATTCTGCCGATGCATTGGTACTTTTGTTATCAAAGTAGTTGAGTATTTTCTTGGGATCAAGCGGAAAAGTTGGGGGGAGTATTTTTTAGGCATAAATTTTCGATAGTCTAAATAAGAAAAACTTAATATCCCTAACGCCTCTTGAGGTTGCTCTAAAAGCTTTGATCTTTGCATTGAAAGATTCTGCAGAAGCATTCGTGGCTCTGTTAATAAAGAAGTTTAGGATATACAGGTAATGCGATTGAATTGACCTGGCAACAGTTCTAAAAGAATCAATTTGGCAAGCTTCAACCTCATTATACCATATTGCCAATCTTTTAAAAGCCTGCTCTTTACTTTTACAGAGTCTGAATATATCCCCTAATTTTTGGGCTATAGCATACGCCTTCTTTAATTTGGGGTACCTTTCGAAAAGTAGGTCTGCTCTAAGTTTCTGATTTGTAGTCCATTTTGAAGGATGTTTAAATAAAAGATATCTGCTCCGTGCGAGCAATTGCTTTAATGTATCTCCATTGGCTAATACCTCTGGTTGATAAGCAGTTTTGTCCTTCTTTGCCTTGGCAATAGCCTCATTTTCTGCATCAATAGCCTCCCAACGATACTTTATCCTAACTTCCTGAACAGCATCATAGGCTAATTTTTGAACATGAAAACGGTCAATTACGCGATGCGCATTCATAAAGCATCGTTTTATGGCCAATTGCATGTTAGCGGCCATATCCATGGTTACTTCCTGTACGCGTTTTCTTAATCGCTCAGGAATCTTTGTCAATACCGTGATAATGTCTTGGGCAACTGTACCTTTAATCATGGCTACAATAGCACCTTTCCTGCCTTTAGCCTCTTTATTGGTTACAACAGTATAAAGTTCTCCATTGGATAAAGCTGTTTCATCAATACTGAGTCTAGAACTCACATTCTTTGTAAAAAGCATCCAATCATCGGCATGCGCCTTTTGATCCCAGCTTCCATAATCACTAATGTGTTCCTTATACTGCTCCTGAAGCTGTTTACCATCAATTTGGAAATAATGACCTAAATGATAACAGCTAATAGGATGATTATCCAAATATTCCTTTTAAAAAAAGACCGAATTCCGTAGTCATTCGAGCCCCTTTTCTTACTAGATCCCAATCTCTACTGATAATATCACCAGTCTTTTTTACTGTCCATCTACGCCTTTTGATGCATAAGCAAACTTTTTGCCCACGGATAGGAAAATCCTGAATACCAACTTCAGGAAGAAATCCTTTTGATTCAAGTTCGCTTATTTGATAGCCAGAAGGAGCAATATTCTTCTCTTCCAGATAGATATGAAGTTCTTTTTGTTCTTTCTCAACTTTGAGTATTTCGAAATAATCCAGAATACCTTCTGGCAATAAAAAACTGATGAGGCTTTGCTCGGCTTGTTTCAAGGAAATTTGTAATTAGTATTGATTACAAAAAAAAGAAATTATTCTCTTACCCCCAACTTTTCCGCTTGATCCTTTTCTTGTGGTGCAAGATTATGGTCCTTGATACTGTATTAAAAGACTTGAAGCCTGATTGCTCAACTTTTTCGTTCCATTTTGCCAATCTAGCAAAAGCATATAACTTATCGGCAGTGGAATTGAATATCCAGGAAAGCTGCTGACTGAGGTCATATGCCTTTTCAATATCTGGATATCTTTCGAACAATAAAGCCGCCCTATGCTGTTGATCCCTTGTCCAGTTGTCCTGCTTGGTGTAGAGCAGGTAACGACTTCTGGCCAATAGCTGTTTAATCGTGTCGCCATTGGATAATATTTCGGGCAGATAGGTTGATTTCTGTGCCTTGGCTTGTTCCAGTGCTGTATTTTCATCATCTATTGACTGCCATCGATGTTTGATTCTTATCTCCTGCAGGGCTTCGGTAGCGAGCTGTTGCACGTGGAAGCGGTCGATGACCTGTACAGCATTTGGAAAACACTTTTTGGCAATCAATGCCATATTGCTTGCTAAGTCAAGTGTGATTTCCTGTACCTTATTGCGTATGCGTGCAGGGATTTTCAGTAGTACAGGAATAATATCTTCAGATTTGGTACCGTTCAAAACGGCTACAATAGTGCCTTTTTTACCACGGGCGTGTTTATTGGTAACCACTGTATAAAGTTCGCCATGAGAGAGACTGGTCTCGTCAATAGAAAGATGGGCAGTCACATTATCCGCAAAAACGAGCCCTTCCCGAGCGTTTTTCTTGTGTTCCCAATCTTGGAAGCCGCTTAGTTTTTCTCTATAATATCTCCTTAGCTTTCTGGGGTCTATGCCATAAAAGGAACTGATGGTCTGGATGCTATGCGCTTGGGTATCGGCTGATTGCTTTTAAAAAAGCCGCGAAATCCTCAGTGATACGCGTTCCTTTTGCCACCAGACTCCAATCCCGAAAGACAACAAGCCCTGTGTCCAGGTTCAGCCATCTACGTCGTTTCACATGAAGAAAGACCTCTTGTCCACGAATGGGGAAGTCCTGTAGTATGACTTCACTAAAGAAACCTTTGGAATGCAGCTTATTGCTCTCATATTCCGATGGAACTAAGTTCAGTTCCTCAAGGTAGATATGAATACCGGTGGTATCTTTCTTATGACCGGAAAGTGCAAAATAATCAGATACACCTTCGGGGATGATCATCGGAAGTAGGGCTTTAAAAGAATCGTGCATGTAACGTAAATTTTAACCCTCAAAGATCTAATTTTTTTTCACCGCTCCACAACTTTTGTACATGATCCCAGAATTAATAGAAAACAGTACATATTGTTTATGCTTTGTAGTGTATCTTATAAACCTGTTTAAGCGTTAAAATTTAAGATGGCTTTGATATGGATGTATATCTTTTGCTTTATTTCATTGGTATATACCAGCGAAATCCGAAACGGATGCCGAAATCAGCCAAGTTACGGGTATAGCCTTTTGATCGGTAAGCCATAAATTCAGGTTCGATATACGCGTTATATTTCAATTTGCCCGACCAAACATAGCCTACACGAAAATCCATTGGGATGGCTACTTTGCCCGTATTGTAGTCAATTTGCCATTCCGGTTCTATACCAGCATAAATACCATTTGCCCAAGTGTAAAATATATTAGGCTGTAACACCATAAAGTTTGATGAACCATATTTATCATGCCCACTTATAGAAAAGAAATTTTCCATAATCCAGTACATTTGCCATTTGCCAATATCGGTGAAGGTTACGGTAAAAGCCGGTCCGATAGCCCATTGTGGCGAGCCCAGCCGATCGTTTGTACGCGTTGGTATTTGTAGGTTCCAACCGGCTCCAAATTGACCCCATTTCTTTTTGCTGAGGATAAAAAACTGATTCAGTGTAAGATCGCCAAGCCCTGTGGGTCCGCTTGGCGCCGTATTTACGAAACCAATGATTCGGATCAATTGAGGTACTTTGATTAAGAACCCTTGTTTTAATGGCAAAATTCCCCTAATCCTGAAATTTTGAGCAAACCCATCTTCACCTTGCGTTTTGAATATGGTGTATTCTTCTAATTGCAACTGGAAAGCCAGTGTAGTGGGATTAATTACTTCCTGAGAAAGTTTAACCGACGTTTTGCCAGTAGAATCGCTTTGGGCGAATACGGATTGTGTAAAGGCTATTGCAATTGTTATTACAAGAGAAAAGAACCGTTTGCCAAGTTTGGAAACATTACTTCGGAATTTCATCATAGCTTATTTTCTATATTACTTTTCAAATTGATAGAACACCTTCTAATCATTTTTCATATCAGCGATTGCTCATTTTTTGGCAATTGCTTCATCCTATTCTTTATCAAATGTACAGATTTTCGACGTTCTATCACATACTCATTCCCGTACCACATCGGTATGATGTACATACAATTCGAAATTTTTTAACTTGCTAGAAGCCTTCCATTGCAACATCTGTAAATTCGAATTCCATTCAAACTAAGAGAATGGATATAAAACAAATAAGGAAGAACGAATGTCTTCCTTATTGTTTATTTTAATCCTATTTATCTAGTTTAGCTGGTGCATTATTCAGTTTTATCCCTTTTTGCTCTAAAAGCTTTTTGGCTTCTTGTATATTCCTGAATTTGGTAATGGTTTCCGGTCCGGCGTAGACTTCACTTTGAAGTGGTCGTGGTGGGTATTTAACATAGCTTTCCATCAATTCCTGTATCGCCACATTAAATATGGCCATTGTCCAGGTTTTTTCAGTAAAGCTATTCATAAACAAATCGTAACGTTCTTGCGGATCTTGCAATAAATCATAAATTGCCGGAGTGGTAGCTACGTAGGTTTCATCACCTCTCCAACCTAATTGCTGGCCTGGCATATCACTGCCCGCCATGGCTCCATTATCGCCGCGCGTATTAAATACGGCTTTCCATCTACCAATTCTCGCTGCTCCCGGAGATAGTTCTGATTCGGTAAAATAAAACCAACGGTCGCGAAGCGGTTTGCCCGTTTTAAATAATACGTTAGACATGTCATAACTATCAAAAACCATAGGCTTACCCTCACGATCATTTTTAGGCAATTCAACACCTGCAAGGCTTGCAAAAGTGGCCATTAAGTCCAGTCCTCCAACTATATCGTGGCTATCGCTACCTGCTTGTATTTTGCCAGGCCACCAAGCAATCGCCGGAACACGACTTCCACCCTCACGGTCGGTACCTTTCGATCCTCTAAATGGCGTATAACCTGCATCAGGGTGTACATCCTGCCAAGCCCCATTATCTACGGTATAAATAACAATTGTATTTTTATCGATGCCTAATTTTTTAATTTCATCCATTACACGGCCCACGTTATAATCCATTTCCATTACGCAGTCGCCATATTTACTTGCTGCGGGCGATTTTCCTTTGAATTGTTTTGAAGGTAAATTTGGTTGGTGGTTTTTCGCGAAATTTACACACATGAAAAATGGATCTTTACCTTGTGCATAGGTATTAAGTTGTTTAAGCACATTTTCCGTCATCATCATATCCAGTTCGGCGATATTTTCTTCTGTTACTTTCGTGATTTCCCTTGCTTTGCCGCCGGCTTCGCCTTCTAGTACTCCAGTGGTGGATTTTTGGTAAAAGGCTAGCATTTCCGGAGCCATATCAGGATTCCATGATGGGAAAACATATGTATACGCATTGAGGTGATAAAGCACCACATTTTTCATGATGTCAAATCCATGAGCATTCGGCATAGAATAATCTGCTTCTCCTAAATGCCATTTACCAGAAAAGAAGGTTTTATAGTTTGCTTTTTTAAGTACAGAGGCTAAGGTCCATTCTGCAGCAGGTAAACCGCCACCTTGTCCTTGGAAAGCAACAGTAGTCATCCCACTACGGTTAGGAATACGGCCAGTAATCATGGCTGCCCGTCCAGGCGTACAACTTGGTTGACCATAAAAATTCCAAAATTGCATACCCTCTTTCGCCATTTTGTCGAGATTAGGTGTGGGCATGCCGCGTCCGACTCCACCACCGTAAACGCCTAGGTCGCCCCAGCCTGTATCATCCGAGATGAGCATAATAATATTGGGCTTTGTTTTTGTTTGCGCATTACTTACCGAGGAGGTAAGCAGCATGAAGCCTAATAATGCTAAAGAAAAGTTGTGTTTTTTCATAATGTTATTGTATAGGGTGATAAAAAGTAATTGTAACGAATGTCTGGCTTAACCAACTTTTTTTTGAATATTGGTTAGGCACAAAAAATGGTAAAGCTTTGTAAGCTTAAATTTAGGTAAATGTTTATACTGTAGTCGGTTAACTTGGTTTCATATTCTAACTTGAAACCTTGCTCGAAATGGAAGCCACTAGAAAATAAATTAAGGATGAAAAAAAAATATAGAGAAAACTTAATTGCCTCCAAATGAGGTAGAAGAGGAGTGAAATCTTATACCAAACATGCGAGGATCAGAACGACACTATCGACCTAGTTTTAAAGATTGATGGGCTGATTTAACGAGGTTTATATGACGTAATAGTTGTATTTGGGTTGAGTAACTTAAAGCGCTTGAGCGTAGTAGTACTGGTACATTAACATCCAACGCTCATTACTCTTTTATAACCGCATAGGATTGAGCAGTATTTTATGATGTCGTCCTACGATTCGTTTTCTGATGATGAATTACTCATTCTATTAAAAAATGATGCAACAGTATGTATGGTTATTTGCAACAGATATTTTGATTCGCTATATGTTCATGCTTGCCACAAGCTAAATCTTAGTGAGCATGCGCAGGATATTCTTCATGAGTTATGTTCAAGGTATCTAAAGTAGAGGTAGTATCTCTTTTTACCTTTTGACCATCCAGCGGTCATACTCTTTCCGTACCAGTATTTCAACACGCCCCTTAACGGAAAATCTTCAGCAGGCTGTACCAGTTGCGAACTGGAACTAAAAGCTGATGAAAAGCTTTTACTGATAGTTCTTCTTGTCTTTCATAAATAAAAATATGTAATTAATTGTAAATCAATTTATTATATAATAAAATCGTAATATTACGATTAATTATTTTGAATTTGTTATTCTATATCGTAATATTGCGATATGGGAACGACAAAATCAGAGATATTCACAGAAGAGCAGAACAGATTGGCGGTACAGTTGAAAGCTATTGCACACCCTGCACGTATTGCCATCCTACAGGAACTCATCAAGGTGAATGCGTGTATCTGTGGGGACTTGGTAACTGAACTTGGACTGGCACAGGCGACCATATCGCAGCACCTGAAGGAATTGAAAAATGCCGGCATTATACAGGGAACCATTGAGGGGGCAAGTGTTTGCTATTGTATCGAGCCAAAAGCCTGGAAAAGCTTGCAGAATGAACTCAATGGGCTTTTCGGCTCGTACAAGAGCGAGCAGAACTGCTGTTAAAAAAAAATGTCAAATTTAATCGTAATATTACAATAAATATGGAACAGGACGAAAAACTAAAGGAGCTCGTTAGACAGAAGTACAGCGAGATTGCCTTGCAGGACAAGGATACCAATGCCGCCTCATGCTGTGGCGCTGGCGGATGCTCAACAGAGGTCTACAACATCATGACCGATGACTACACACAAGTTGAGGGCTATAATCCCGATGCCGATCTTGGCCTGGGATGTGGCCTGCCGACACAGTTTGCCAAGATAAAGTCTGGTGATGTGGTCATCGACCTTGGAAGCGGTGCGGGCAACGACTGCTTTATTGCTAGAAGCGAAACGGGCGAAACTGGCAAGGTGATTGGCATCGACTTTACCCCAGCGATGATCGAAAAGGCAAGGATAAATGCAGAAAAATTGGGCTACCATAATGTAGAGTTCAGAATAGGCGACATTGAGCACATGCCCGTAACGTCAAATATAGCTGATGTGATCGTGAGCAATTGTGTCCTGAACCTCGTGCCTAATAAGGATGCGGTAATCAAAGAAATATACCGTACGCTGAAACCTGGTGGGCATTTCAGTATCTCTGATGTGGTGCTCATCGGCGAACTTCCAGAGTCGCTGAAAAAAGATGCTGAAATGTATGCTGGTTGTGTTGCCGGAGCCATTCAAAGAGATACCTACCTTGGATTGATTGCTGCCAATGGTTTCCAGAATGTAAGCATCCAAAAGGAAAAACCGATTGTCATTCCAGATGACATACTTTCAAAATACCTTGATTCTGCTGAGCTCGAAAAATTCAAAAGTGGAAGTAGGGGTATATTCAGTGTAACGGTCTTTGCAGAAAAGCCATTGGAAGAGAAACAAGCCTGTTGCCCTCCTGGATGCTGTGATTAATCATGAAAACAGAGACGTTTACCAACTATAAAAAACCGATTGCTATAACCGTATCGGTCATTGCCTGCAGCTGATATTTGGCTTTGATGTCAAGTTCTGCATTATCAATATCATCTGGCTCTTGGTTTTAAAAATTATGAAAAAAATACTCGTATTATGTACCGGCAATAGTTGCCGTAGCCAGATTGCAGAAGGCTATTTGAGGCATTTCGCTGGCGAAACGGCAGAAATCTACAGTGCTGGGATTGAAACCCATGGAGTAAACCCCCGTGCTATCGAAATCATGAAGCGTGATGGGATAGACATTTCCTCGCACACCTCGAACAATATCAATGAATATCTCGATATCGGCTTCGACTTTGTGATTACCGTTTGCGACAATGCCAAGGAAAGTTGTCCATACTTTACAACAAAGGCAATAAAGCTGCATTGTGACTTTCCAGACCCAGCTAAAGCAATTGGCACGGAAGAACAGGTCATGGAACAGTTTCGTGAGGTTCGAGAAATGATCCGCAACTATGTGCGCAACTTTGTGAACGAAACCCCAAAACACTAGATATGGCTTAAATCAAAAAGGCAGTCCAAACTTTCTAGTTGAAGGGCTTTTTGAAACTGATATGCGAGGTGTCTTTTATAAAAATGAATCGCTTTCGACAATAATCTTTAAAACATCTTATTCCAAAATTTGTTATTCAAAAAAACAAATTCAATTATGAGGATAGCAGTTACCAGAAAACAAGTCAAGGTTTATCCTGATCCCGCAAGGGTAATAGCCCGTTTTTTTTATACAGGCGATGAAAGAGCAAGAAATTTGGTAGCCAATGTTCTTCGTTTGGACAAAAAGACAGTTTTTGAGATCGTTTCACCCCTGTTACAAGAATTTTCGAAACGTCACCGGAATATCACCAAAGTATTCTTAAAGCACTGCAAAAAAGTGCAATGGGTTATCGAGGAATGTGGGGAAGATTACAAGGAATTGGATGAATTTACCAAATACCTCATCGGATCTTATTTTACCCATGAATACTCGATTGAGTCTGCGGCATTCTTTAATCCATCTATCGTAGAAGATCCAGATCAAACCAATTTGGTTGAAGGCGAGAAAAGGGTAATTATCAGTTTCAGGGCAGTGGGTGAGGGACATATATCCTCTGTTGTCTTTAGAAGGGCGCTGATAGATGCGCATAATAACATTCAGGTACTACCAGCTGGGAATTATATTGATGAAGCGGAGGTGGTTAAAAATGCTATTTACAATAAGAAACTGTTTTTAAAGAAAGGCTCAGATGCAGGAATATCAATGAATGTTATCGCCGACATTAACACCCGTTTAGGTGATAAATTTGATTATGCGCAGCTTCGAAAGTTGGTGATTGATGCAAAAGAACAGCAGGAAGATGATGCGGGGAAATTAGAATACGACAGAATTCTTTGGTTATCAGATACCTATCATGAAATCTGTTTTTCTAAAGATACCGATATTTCTGACCGTGTAATTTTTCCAATTTCTGAGTTTGAACGGAAGGGAATAGAAGACGCCAGATTTGTACGTTTTACAAAAGATGATGGCAGTATCATGTATTATGGGACCTATACTGCATTTGATGGTTCTTTTATTATTCCAAAATTAATTCAAACCCGTGATTTTTACGATTTTAAAGTTAGTCCTTTGCATGGAAAGGGCGCGCAGAATAAAAATTTGGCCTTATTTCCAAAAAAGATCAATGGAAAATACGCCATGATGTCGCGAATTGACGGTTGGAACAATTATCTGATGTATTCGGATAGGATAACCGTTTGGGATCAGCCGATAAAATTGCAAGAACCCATATACGCATGGGAGTTCGTACAAATAGGCAATTGCGGATCTCCAATTGAAACAGAAAAAGGTTGGTTAATTATTACCCATGGCGTGGGGCCCATGCGTCGATATTGTTTGGGGGCGAGTTTGTTGGACCTCGATGATCCTTCTATAGAAATTGGTCGATTGCACGAACCACTTTTAATGCCGAATCCGGATGAACGTGAAGGTTATGTGCCGAATGTACTTTATTCTTGCGGCTCTATGATACACAACGGGGAATTGATTATACCATATGGTTTATCAGATTATTGCTCTTCTTTTGCAACAGTCAATTTGGAAAGATTATTGGAGCGGATTATGGAAACTGAATAAGGGCAAATCCATGCGCTAGCCTGAGCACAAGAATCCCCCTTAACCAGTAAACGTTAAAATAAAATGGACATCGCTAAAAGATTTAAGGAAAATCCCTTGTTAAGGCCACAAGATGTGAAACCAAGCCAAGATAAGCTGGAAGTTGTCTGTTTGTTGAATCCCGGTGTTTTTGTATGGCAGGAAAAAGTGTGCTTATTGGTACGAGTGGCCGAAAGTGTTGCACTCCAAACAGGGAATTTAATGGTTCCGATGTTGAATGCAGCAGGCCTATTGGAAATTATGGAAATACGCTTGGATGATAGCGCATTGCATTACACGGACCCAAGGGTAATTAATTATAGGGGTGCTGATTATTTGACAACTCTTTCCTATTTATGCTTGTTTAGTAGCGACAACGGGATTGATTTCAAAATAGAAAATTTAGCACTTCATGGCATAGGTTCTTTTGAGCGGTTTGGGATTGAGGATTGTAGGGTAAGCAAGATTGATGAACTTTTTTACCTCACATATACAGCTGTATCGGATAATGGTGTTGCCGTAGGATTGAGAACTACGCGAGATTGGCAACATTTTGAACAGCACGGTTTAATACTGCCTCCGCACAACAAAGATGTCGCGTTATTCCCAGAAAAAATCAATGGAAAATTATATATGCTGCACCGGCCAAGTAGTAAGGAGATTGGAGGGAATTTCATTTGGCTAGCCGAATCAAGCGATGGCTTACATTGGGGAAATCATCGTTGTATCATGAAGACCAGAGCTGGTTATTGGGATAGTGAACGGATTGGGGCTGGGGCGGAACCCATTAAAACACCAAGCGGTTGGTTGGAAATCTATCACGGAGCAAATCAAGAAAATAGATACTGCTTGGGTGCTGTTTTGTTGGATTTAAACCGCCCATCCCAAGTACTAGCCCGTACTGAAGAGCCCATTATGCAACCTCAAGAGTCTTATGAACTCCATGGTTTTTTTGGCAAGGTTATTTTTACCAATGGACATCTTGTAGATGGAGATGAACTTACCATTTATTATGGCGCTGCCGATACGTTTATTTGTGCAGCTAAATTCTCCATCGAAGAAATAATGAATCGGCTACTTTGGCTGAATGTTTGATTGCTTCCGCAATTTTTCTTCAGCAGCTTTTACCTCATCTTTTTCGGCCAAAGGTTTTTCTGTTTTCAGGTCTTTTTTTGCTGTTTTACTTGCTGTTTTTTTGTCAGGTGATTTCATGGCGATATTTTTCATATAAAACACACCAAGCTCTTTTTTTGTTTTCCTTAGAATTTTGATGATACATACGACCAGCGCTCTGTGATGGCTCACAGGTAGGCTTGGCTTCGCGTTGACAGCATTTTTCTGTACTCAAAAATTGAAAAACGTATACTGTATTAATGAGGTTGTCCTCACAATGAATTCGGAACAAAAAGAAAACTTATTGTATAAAATGTTGTTCATAAAATAAGGAAAAGGGTATTTTATTTGGAGGAGTTTAAATTTTTTCTGATGAAAAGAGAGAATAAGCTTATTTCAAGACAAACACGAGAGCGTAAAAAAATGAAAAAGACACCAGCAAAGCAAAACGTTCAACCGGGAATAGAGGCTTCGATGGAACCTAGGCCACAAGTGATTAAGAAAACATATGCAGGCTCAGGTAAATTACAGGGAAAAGTAGCTTTAATTACGGGCGGAGATAGTGGAATAGGGAGGGCTGTTGCCGTATACTATGCCAGAGAAGGGGCAAATGTGGCGATTGTTTATTTAAATGAATACATTGATGCGAAAGAAACGCAAAAGATGGTAGAAGCGGAGGGAAAATCGTGCTTGTTAATTAAAGGCGATGTGAAAAAGGTTGCCTTTTCTGCGAAAGCTGTTGAAATGGTGCTGAAAAAATTTGGTCGGATTAATATTTTAGTGAATAATGCCGCGATGCAAATTCCGCAAGAAGATCCACAAAAAATTGATGCGAAACAACTTGAGGACACTTTTAAAACCAATATTTTCGGATACTTTTATTTTGCCCATGAAGCATTGAAGCACATGAAATCTGGTGATGCCATCATAAACACCACCTCGGTTACGGCCTATCGATCCTCGCCACATTTAATAGACTATTCTTCAACTAAAGGCGCCATTACTTCATTTACGCGTTCGTTAGCAACAAATTTGGCAAAAGAGGGCATTCGCGTAAATGCAGTTGCGCCCGGGCCAATTTGGACACCGTTAATTGTATCCACTTTTGGCGAAAAGGATATTAAAACTTTTGGTCAGGATACAGCTATGCAACGGGCAGGTGAACCTTCTGAAGTAGCTCCAGCGTATGTGTTTCTGGCTGCAGATGATTCCAGTTACATTACCGGGCAGGTAATTCATGTAAACGGTGGCGAAATAATTAATGGATAGTAAAAAAGCATTATTTTGTTAAACCATTCTGTAATCCATTTTTGACGCTGAACATTTCACCCTTAAATTGTGGACGCGCCAAATTTATGGCCATTTTACTGCGCTGACCACTTTGACAAATAAATACAAGCTTTCTATCACTAGGGATATCCGCTAAATGATTTTGAAGTTCATAGAAAGGAATATTGTGGCCACCGATGTTATACTCTTCAAATTCATATGTTTCTCGTACATCTACCAAATAAACACTTTCCGAACGCTCCTGTAACCACGTGTTTAGAATTTCCATCGAAATTTCCGCTGTTTCGGTATGGAGGTTTGTTTTTTCTTCCTCTTCTGCTTGTAAAGAGGGGCTAGTTTCGGTGCCAATTTTAAAAACATAGGTACTGTTGTTTAATGTGTTGATTGTGAGTAGACTACCGGAAAGCGTTTCGCCTAATTGAGCAATAACTTTGATGACTTCATTGGCCATATAACTTCCAATGATGCCCGGTAAAACGCCAATTACACCAATCTCAGCACAATTGGGTACTTCATCTTTTTCCGGAGCTTCGGGAAATACATCGCGGTAATTGGGACCATTTTGATAATTAAAAACGGATACCTGACCTTCAAATTTAAATATTGAACCAAATACCAATGGTTTGTTCAGCGCGACACAGGTGTCATTTACCAAATACCGTGTTGGAAAATTATCTGACCCATCTACAATCAAATCATAAGGTTCTATCAGCCTTGCGGCATTCTCAGGAGTTATCCTTTCTGGAAAAGCTAACAAAGATACCAAAGGATTAAGTATCTCGAGTTTTTTCTTAGCAACCAAAACTTTCGCTTGGCCAACATCGGCTACAGAAAATAAAATCTGGCGATGTAAGTTGCTTACATCCACTAAATCATCGTCTACAAGGCCTATGTGTCCAACACCAGCAGCTGCTAAATACTGCAACACAGGGCAGCCCAATCCCCCAGCACCTATAATTAGTACCTTGGCAACTTTTAATTTTTCCTGACCAGCCATACCAAATTCGGGTAAAATAATTTGGCGATTGTACTGTTTAAGTTCGTTATTTTGAAGCATAATTAGATTTAAACTAAGCAATTATCCCAATCTTTCCATACCGCCTCGTAGCCTTGTTTACGAATTACTTGGGCAATTTCGGCAGGAGTTCGTTCATCGCTAATTTCAAATTGTTCTAACGATTCAGGCGCAACCACATACCCACCGGGATTGGTTTTGGAACCAGCACTTATGGACGTAATTCCTAGTTTGATGATGTTGTCCCGGAAAGCAGCCGATTCGCGTGTGGAAATGGATAATTCAACCTCTTGATTAAAGAGTCGATACGCGCAAATGAGTTGTACCAATTCACGATCGCTCATTTCTACTTTAGGCGCCAGTCCACCACTAAAGGGCCTCAGTCGGGGAAAGGAAATACTAAATTTGCTTTGCCAATATTTTTTTTCGAGATACTGAAGATGCAAGCTTGTAAAAAAACAATCGGTTCTCCAGTCTTCAAGACCGATTAACACCCCTAAACCCATTTTATGAATACCCGATTGGCCCAATCGGTCTGGAGTTTCTAGGCGGTACTTAAAGTTCGATTTTTTCCCTTTTGGATGATGCTTTTTATAATCCTCCTGATGATAGGTTTCCTGATAAACCAAAACTGTATTTAAACCGTACGGAGTTAGTTGTTGGTACTCTTCTAAATCTAAAGGTTGTATTTCCATCGAAATGTGAGAGAAATAAGGTCGAATGAGCTCCAGAACTTTTTTAAAGTAATCGACATTCACATGTTGGTTCTCTTCTCCGGTAACGAGCAAAACATGGTCGTATCCCATTTCTTTAAGCACGGCTACTTCTTGCATAATTTCGATGGAGGAAAGGGTTTTTCGTCTTACATTATTCGTGTAGCTAAAACCGCAATACGTACAAATATTGCTGCATTCGTTAGATAGGTACAAAGGCACATACATTTGCAAGGTTTTTCCGAAACGTTTTAGCGTTAATTGTTGACTCATGTATGCCATTTGTTCAAGATACGGTGCTGCGGCCGGCGAAACGAGTGCTTTGAAATCTTCTAACGTTCTTTTTTCCTTGGCTAAAGCAGCTTCTACATCCCGGCTAGT
This sequence comes from Pedobacter paludisoli, assembly GCF_052344095.1. Classification (GTDB taxonomy): domain Bacteria; phylum Bacteroidota; class Bacteroidia; order Sphingobacteriales; family Sphingobacteriaceae; genus Pedobacter. Next base: position 263,028 of record NZ_CP179926.1, read on the forward strand.
TTTTGCATAAATACTGGCCTTGGTTTCATCCCAATTATAGGTTTCAAAAAGTTCATTAAAGCTATTCATCTAAAAAAGAAGTTAAAGGGCTGCTGGCTACAGCATGTGAAACAAGAGGAGCTAATTTGGCTTCAAAAGCCATACGTCCGGCTTCTACAGCCAGTTTAAAAGCTTCGGCCATTTGTACTGGATTTCGTGAAACGGCAATGGCTGTGTTAACCAAAACGGCATCGGCGCCAATTTCCATTGCTTTGGCCGCATCAGAAGGTGAGCCTATGCCCGCATCTACAATTACCGGAACATTACTTTGGCTAATAATAATGTCTAAAAAATCAATCGTTTTTAAACCTTTATTGCTTCCAATAGGCGATCCTAATGGCATTACAGCAGCAGTTCCTACATCTTCTAAGCGTTTACACAAAACCGGATCGGCGTGTATGTACGGCAAAACGACAAAACCTAATTTTGCCAACTCTTCCGTTGCTTTCAAAGTTTCAATAGGGTCGGGCATGAGGTATTTTGGGTCGGGATGGATTTCTAACTTTATCCAGTTGGTTTCCAGCGCTTCGCGAGCCAATTGGGCAGCAAAAATGGCTTCTTTAGCATTGCGCACACCAGAAGTATTGGGTAATAGGTTGATGTGCGGGTACTTTAAACACGCTAATAGATCGTCTTGCTCATTGTTTTTAATATCGACTCGTTTTAAGGCAACTGTAACTAGTTCAGAAGCGGATGACAGGAGTGCTTCTTTCATTAAGGCAGATGAACTGAATTTTCCGGTGCCTGTAAAAAGACGCGAGCTAAATGTTTTATCGGCTATTTTTAACATCGTAAGGTATTTAAATTTCGATTAAATGAGGATTATTTAATTGCTGATAGAGATTTTTAACTGTTGTCAAAGCATCTGGAGCATAGGTAATTGCGCCCGAGACTGCAACACCATGTAAACCGGTTTTGAGCAATTCGGCAATATCGCTTGATACTATACCACCAATGGCGATAATGGGTGTTTTGATTTCGCTTTGTTGTAACTGCTCCATTATATTTTGGTAGCCAGTTAAACCTAAAATAGGGCTTAATTTCTCTTTCGTTTTCGTATAACGATAGGGCCCTAAACCGATGTAATCTACCCCTTCTTGAATGCGTTGTAACACCTGGTCAAGTGTATTAGCCGTTCCCCCAATGATGGTGTTTTTGCCCACAATTGCCCGTGCATTTTCAATTGGCATATCTTCTAAACCCAGGTGTACACCGTATGCACCAACGTTTAGGGCAATTTCCGGATAGTCATTGATGATTAGTTTCGCTTGGTATGTTTTACACAATTGAGCTGCTGCCAGTGCGGTGTTGAAAATAGTTTCTTCTGGTTGATTTTTAATTCTTAACTGAATCCATCGAACCCCTGCGTCAAGCGCAGCTTGAATGGCGCTTAGATGCGTTCCATTTTCAGGTTCTTGCGAAATATAGTGTAGTTTGTCAATCATGTTGCATGTTTTTTAATAGGGTGTTTAATTTTTTGAAGCGTTTAACGGCATCCTCAGGACGAATCCACAAGGCCCCAAGTATGGCTGCTCCATCAAAGTTCATTTCTTTTACCGTTTTCAAATTGGTGTCGCTTATTCCACCTAGGGCGATGATTTTTGTACTGAGGTCTTTTTTTTCTAATTGAAACGAATCGCTTATTTTGCCGGGATAGTTTGGCTTCGAAAGGCTTTTAAATACAGGACTGAAGAAAGCATACTGAAAATTACTGAGCGATTTTAAGCTGGTTAAGTCATGAAACGATGTGCTTAAGGTATATTCCTGAGCGTTGAGCAGCATAAGCTCTTCCGGTGTTGTTTTTATCCGATGCTGCTGCTGAAAATGCAAGTTTTGAATAGCAAAATCATTTCGCAGTACATGGTGTTGATGCAAGGCAATTTGCGGATGGAAATGCGGCTGTATCGCTTTCAAAAGACTACTTATATTCCTGCTTTCCCAAGTAGGTTTACGCAAATGAAAGCGATCCATACCAGCTTCAAAAAGGCTATTTATCAGCTTTGCTTCGTTGCTAATGCACTCAGGATGGGATAGTACAACGAGTTCCATTACAAATAAATTTCACTTCCTTTTTCGGTAAACTCTTTCGATTTCTGCTCCAATCCTTTTGCTAAAGCTTCAGCTTCTTGCATGCCGTTTTCTTTTGCAAAATCGCGTACATCTTGTGTAATTTTCATCGAACAGAAATTCGGTCCACACATGGAACAGAAATGGGCAATTTTAGCGCCCTCAGCCGGAAGCGTTTCGTCGTGAAATTCTTTCGCCGTTTCAGGGTCGAGGGAAAGGTTAAATTGATCTTCCCATCTGAATTCAAATCGGGCTTTACTCAAGGCATTATCCCGGTATTGTGCACCGGGATGACCTTTTGCTAAATCGGCGGCGTGGGCAGCAATTTTATAGGTAATTACACCATCTTTTACGTCTTTTTTATTCGGTAAACCGAGGTGCTCTTTAGGCGTAACGTAACACAGCATAGCGGTTCCAAACCATCCAATCATGGCAGCGCCAATGGCCGAGGTAATGTGGTCGTATCCGGGGGCGATATCGGTAGTTAAAGGCCCTAATGTATAGAAAGGAGCTTCTGAGCAATGTGCCAGCTGTTTCTCCATGTTTTCTTTAATTAAGTGCATGGGCACATGTCCGGGGCCTTCAATAATAGTTTGCACATCGTGCTTCCAGGCAATTTTGGTTAACTCACCCAAGGTTTCCAGTTCGCCAAACTGCGCTGCATCATTGGCATCGGCTATACATCCGGGGCGTAATCCATCGCCTAAAGAAAAGCTAACGTCGTAGGCTTTCATAATCTCGCAAATCTCTTCGAAATGGGTGTATAAAAAGTTTTCCTTGTGATGCGCTAAACACCATTTAGCCATAATAGAACCTCCACGCGATACAATCCCTGTAATGCGCTTTGCCGTGAGCGGTATATAACGCAACAACACACCTGCATGAATGGTAAAATAATCTACCCCCTGTTCGGCTTGCTCAATCAACGTATCGCGAAACAATTCCCAGGTTAAATTTTCGGCTTTGCCATTTACCTTTTCTAAGGCCTGATAAATCGGAACGGTTCCGATAGGTACTGGTGAATTACGGATAACCCATTCGCGGGTTTCGTGTATGTTGTTTCCGGTTGAAAGATCCATAATGGTGTCGGCGCCCCAACGACATGCCCAAACCGTCTTTTCTACCTCTTCTTCAATGGTTGAGGTTACCGCCGAATTTCCAATATTGGCGTTAATTTTTACCAGAAAATTTCGACCAATAATCATGGGCTCTATTTCAGGATGATTGATGTTTGCCGGAATAACAGCTCTACCTGCTGCAACTTCTTGGCGCACAAATTCTGGTGTGATATAGCCTTTTGGAGTGTTGGCGCCAAAGCTATGCCCTGTATGTTGATGGTTCATAACGGCATATTGTCCCTGGAGTTGCGTTTCGAGCAATTCGATACGCTGATTTTCACGGATGGCAATGTACTCCATTTCGGGCGTGATTATTCCCTTTTTTGCGTAATGCATTTGCGAAACATTCATGCCTTTTTTAGCACATAAGGGTTTGGTGGTAGGATTGAACCGTAAATAATCGAGATTTTCGTTGTTTAAGCGTTCTTGCCCATATATAGATGAAATACCATCCAATTGTTCCACATCCCCTCGGTCTAAAATCCATTTTTTTCGCAAAGGCGATAACCCCTTTTTTACATCGATTTTTACGTTGGGATCGGTATAGGGACCACTTGTATCGTATACGGTAACAGGTGCATTGGGCTCCGTTTCGCCAAATCGGCCATGCAATTTGGTTTCGCTTAAGGTAATTTCGCGCATTGCTACCTGTATGTCGTGCAATTTTCCCGATACATAAATTTTTTTAGAGGCCGGAAATGGGGTAGTGCTTAATACCCTGTCGGTTGGGATTTTTTCTTGTTTCATGGTTTACTTTTTGTTGAGGGATTTATCCGCCTTGCGTGGCTTTGATGATCATAATTTGGTCGTTGGGACGGAGGACAATGTTTTCCCAACTCTTTTTTGAAATGATGACCTGATTAATGGCTACCGCAATTCCGTTAAGTGGAATGCTTAATATTTCTTGAATAAGCTGCATTAATGTGCAGGGATTGCCTACTTGATACGTTTGATGATTGACAGTGATTTCCATTCTTAAGTTAAAAAATCAACGTTTAGGAATGGCCCTGTATGGAGGAAAGAAAACAAGATATAGCGGCTATACTTGTTGTCACTTTTCCCTTCGGCAGTACGAACTGCATCAGGTTCAAAGGGTATTATCTCAGTCCAAATGGACACCCCTAAAGTTGCTGTAAAATAAATAAGTTAACGTTAGGAATGGTCCTGTACAGAGGAAAGAAAACATGCTATTTTGTAAATAGCGTTGCTGTTACTTTTCCCTTCGGCAGTATGAGCTGCATCAGGTTCAAAGGGTATTATCTCAGTCCGTTACAGACACCCCTAAAGTTGAAGTAAACTTATGGAAAAGTTTTTAGAATTTCCAAATTGTTTTTTAAATGATAAAATTAATTTGATTTTAGGACTATTTCTAAGGTATGGGTTGGATGTATCATCTACAAAAAATGCTGCATTACTTTTTGACGAAATTTAAATTGAGATATCGTTTTGTGCTGCATGCTTGGTGTAAGTGATTTGCAGCAGCCTGCGTATTTAAACGGGATAGAAATGGCAGCTCAAGCTTTTTCAGCTTGACTATAATGGATAGCCCGACAGGCATTCATTACAGCAGTTTCTTGCTTTTCAAAATTAATCATGCTTAGCGCCGGTTTGTACCTTAAAAACATGCAAAATATGCGGGAAAAGTGCATCCATGCTTTCTTCTACACCTTTTATGGAGCCCGGTAGCGTGATGACCAATGTTTTGCCAATGAAACCGCAAATTCCGCGTGATAACATGGCGTAAGGGCTTCGTTCTTGTCCGTATTTTCTTGCAATTTCCATGACGCCATCAATTTGTCTGTCGAGTAAAGGAGTAATTGCTTCGGGTGTAACGTCTCTTGGCGAAAGGCCCGTGCCTCCAGTTATGAGCAATAAATCGTATGCTTGGCTAATGGCTTTTGTTTCCTGTTGAATTTGCTCCATTTCGTCGGGTATGATTTGGTATTTTTGCGTATCGATTGCAAATTGCTTCAATTTTTCGATGATTCGTTTGCCCGATGTGTCTTCTGCTTGTTTATGAAAAACGGAATCGGAACAAACGAGTACCGCCGCCTTGAGATGTGAGAATTCTTGGTTTTGTACATCAGATTTACCGCCTTTTTTTTCTAATAAACGAATGTTTTTAATTTCTACACCTTTGTCGATGGGTTTGAGCATATCGTACATGGTTAAGGCGGTTACCGATGCGCCGTGCATGGCTTCTACTTCAACGCCTGTTTTGTAAATGGTGTGCACTTCTACACGAATGAAAATCTCAAGCCCAACAATTTCGTAGGTTATTGCCGTATATTCAACCGGCAAAGGATGGCAATCGGGAATGACATCGGAGGTGCGTTTAACACCAAATAAACCTGCAGCGCGCGCAAATTCGAACACATCGCCTTTAGGAATTTTACGTTGTACCAAGGCGTCGATAGTGGCTTGTTTTGACATCGAAACGGTGGCACTTGCAATGGCGATTCGGAGGGTATTTGATTTTTTTGTGATGTTTACCATTTTTATGTTCTTTCGCTTGGCTGATAATGGGATTTAGAAATGCGCCTTCCACTTGGAGATGCCTCCTTTTAGGCTGTAAATTTTTTTGTTTCTTCCGTGCTTTTCATAGAAATACTCGGCGGCGGCTACGCTTCGAATGCCGTGTTGGCATATAAATACCAAGTGCTCTTCATCAAATTGTTGTGCAAGCGTTGTTTCAAAAGAAGACATCGGTTTTTGCACGATTCGCGTATCTTTTAGCTTGGGATGTTCGTGTAGTTCGCGTACATCGATGACTAAACAAGCTGGATTTTCTAATAGCTTTTGGAAGGTTTGAATATCGATTTCAGTATATTCTTGCATCCTTTCGCAGTTTTCTTCATAAGCGGTTGCTAAAAATTCTGTCTCCGACTTCGGCATAGGGTAATTTTGTTGCGGATGGATGTTGAGTATCAATTGTTCGTTTGTTAGTAGGTTGTAGTGTAAAAATTTATGCGACAGGGAAGTGCCAATTTGGGTAATGATTTTGATTAACTCTGTAGCGGCCATTACCCCGATTATACCAGGAAGAACGCCTAAAACGCCGTTTAGCGCACAATTTAAAATTTCACCTGCTTGGGGTTGAACCGGAAATACATCGCGGTAATTGCAGGTTTTACCGTCCTTGTTTGGTAGATTAAAAACGGCTAATTGACCTTCATACGTAGCTATCGCGGCAAAGACGAAGGGTTTTTGAAGCAACACACAGGCATCGTTTACCAAATACCGGGTAGCGAAATTGTCAGACCCATCAAAAATATAGTCGTATGCAGTCAAAATTTCCAAACAATTGTGTTGTTTGAGTTGAAAGGGATAGGTTGTTATCTGCACGTCGGGGTTCAGGTTGTGGAGTTTTTGCTTGGCAACTTCTACTTTTAACTGACCAATATCGGCCGTACTATAAAGAATTTGCCTGTGCAAGTTTGACAGACTAACGGTATCGTGGTCGATGATACCGATGGTACCGATGCCTGCTGCCACTAAATACTGAAGCGCAGGACAGCCCAATCCACCGGCTCCAATAACCAAAACCTTGGCTTGGGCCAATTGGCGTTGTTTGGCTTCCCCGAATCCATCTAATAGAAGTTGTTTGCTGTATCGTTCTTGGTCCACGTTCATGTATCCTATTAAAGCGGCTGTTATCTAATTAATCTCGATAAATGTCGAGATTTTTCTAAAATTATTGCTATTCCCATTTTCATTTTGCTAAAAAAGCCTGTGATGATGGCAGCCTATTCCGGAAGGAGAAGGATGTCAATGGTATCGCCTTGCTGCGCATTCTCTTGTTCCTGTGGCAGGATTAACAAGCAATTGGCAACAGCAAATGAGCTTAGTTTATACGATTCTTGGGCATCGAGCGGGATAACCATACCGTTTTGGTAAAATCCCTTTAAGAAATGTGTGAGTCCGGCAGCTTTTTTAAGGTTTTTTTGTAGTGTGGCTTTTAAAATTTTCGTTGAATTGCTTTGATGGGATATGCTTTTTAATGCTGGTAAGACATAATTGTAAAAGCAACTTAATACGGATGAAGGATTGCCCGGCAATCCAAAAATGAGTTGTTTGTTTTTTGTTCCGAAAAAAAGCGGTTTACCCGGTTTTTGCTTTACTTTATGAAAGACCTTGTGGATGGAGCAGTTTTCAGCAGCTTTTAAGACAAAGTCGTAATCGCCTACACTTACTCCACCCGTTAGGAGGATTACATCGTTTTTGCTAAGGGCATTTTGTAGAGTATCTGTAATTTCTTGCAGACTATCCATAGCCCAATAACAGGTAATTTGCGTAATACCCTCTTTTTGGAGTGCTCCTTTGAGTGCATATGAATTGGATTCGTATACTTTTCCGAAAGACAGCTCTTCGCCCGGTGCTTGCAGCTCATTTCCGGTTAAGATAATGCCTATTTTTGGGAAGGGATAAACCAATGCGTTGGTAATGCCAATTCCAGCCAAAAAACCTAAGGCCGCAGGGCTGATTAAATCGCCTTTTTGCATTGCCAAGGCTCCAGCACTTACTTCTGAGCCAATGGGGCGTACATTGGAAGTTTTTTCCAGTTTAGGATTGTTTAAAATAATTTTATTGTCAACTACCTGAACATGCTCTTGCATAATGACGGTATCAGCTCCCGTAGGCAGTGGCGCCCCGGTAAAAATCCGACTACTTTCGCCCGGCGCTAACGAAATGTTTTTATCGGTTCCGGCAGCCATTTCGCCTACTAATGTTAATTCCTTCACGAGTGGTTCAAAAGCAAAAGCATAGCCGTCCATAGCCGATTGTTTATAGGCTGGAATGTCAATTGGTGCTATAATATCTTGAGCCAATACATGGCCTAAAAGTTTTTCTAATGGCAGTGTCTCCGCTTTAAGCGGCTCAGTATTTTCTGAAATAAGTTTTTTTGCTTCTTCTACAGAAATCATGTTTTGGTATCTTCCAATTTAAGGTAATCTTCTTCGGTATCGATATCGATTTCGCCCAAGTCAAAAGCAATATAATCTACTTCGGTTTGATTTTTTTGAATAATTGATTTGGCTCCCGTATCTCCTGTCAATAAACACAGTTCCTGAAAAAAACGCTGGTTAAAGAGGGTGGGAGCGCCCATGGCTTGGGCATATGTGCTGGTAACAATCGTTTTAGCACTTTGGCCTTTTTTATCGCGTAAAGCGGTAAAAATGTCTGCTTCTATAAATGGCTGGTCGGAAACCGATACAATAATATTCTGAAGCTTTGGCTCAAGGTTTAGAAGCGCATTTACACCCGCCGAAATGCTGCTGGAAAGCCCCATGTGCCAGTTTGGGTTGGTGATAAAATGTACTTCATCGCTTTTGTTTTTTGCGTAAATTTCCTCGGCTTTGGCGCCTAACACAACAATAATGGGCCTAAGGAGCGATTCCTTGGCAGCGCGAATGGTGTTGCTTAACAATGTTCCTTTTTTAAACGAAAGCAATTGTTTCGGTCGTCCTAAACGGCTGGAATTCCCGGCGGCTAATATGATTATTCCGGTGCTCATGCGCGGAAAGGAATGGCGTGTTGATGGATAGGAGCCTCTTTATCTTTTAAAAAATTAGCGGTTGCTCCACTAAAAACGGCTTTAATTTCGGCGATGATAGAGATGGCAATTTCTTCCGGTGTTTCAGCGCCAATATCGAGACCAACGGGACCATGAATTTTAATGTGATTGCTCTCGGTAAGGGCACCAAGTTCTTCTAGCATCCTTATTAATTTTTTCTTCGGACCCAAGGTGCCTAAATATGGCGGAGGCTGTTTCAGTAATAAACCCAATAGTTCAATGTCGTAATTGTAGTTGTGCGTCATGAGCACGCATGCCGTATGGGAATCGATGGTTACATGACGCAGGACTTCATTGGGTTTAGCCACCAATACAGTATCGGCTGATGGAAAACGCTGTATTTGAGCATGACTTGGTCTGCCGTCGATAACTGTTACGGTCCAGCCCAATTGATGCGCAAAGGACGCCAAGGGTTGTGCGTCGTTTCCAGCACCCACAATTATCAGCGAAATTGGAGGCGGAATAAATTCTAAAAAGGCCGTTTGCGTTCCATGGCTAATAAAGTTCGATTTTTGATCAAACAAACGTTTTGCAGCAGCATTTTCCCCTGTTGATTGCCATGCTTCGGGTAGTTGGTTAATTTTATGTGCTGCACTGTAATACAAAAGGGTTCCCGGTTGTGCTTTTTCAGTTAAAGAAAACAAGCAAAGTATGATGGCATTTTGGCGATGATTCCGGATGGCAGATAAAAGCACGATGGGATTAAAGGCATCGTTGGGTTTAATAGGTTCGAACAAAATGTGTACAATGCCGTTGCAGCCTAGTTGAACACCAAATTTCGCATCCTCCTCGTCGGTTGTATCGTAGGTGACCAATTTGTTTTCTTGCTGATGAATAGCTGTTAAGGCTTTTTTCAGTGCGTCTCCTTCTAAGCATCCGCCACTAATGGCACCTGTGAGCATGCCATTTTCTGTAATCAACATTCGAGCGCCGGGTCGACGATAGGAAGAGCCTTCTACATGAACCACCGTAGCTAAAGCCGTTTTTAAGCCGGTTTTTTCGGTCATTTGGTAGGCAGCAAGAATATCGCTTATTTCTTTCATTTCGGAACGTTTGTAAATCGACTAAAATTACTCATAAAATAGCATTCCATTTTTAAAATATAACCAAAATTTCAACAGTGCTTTTCATTGATTGTGAAACGAGGCAAGTTTAGTTCGAAAGTCGGGAAGTTGGAGGTCAGAAAGTCCGAAGATAAGCATGGTGAAAAAGTGATGTTTTTGAGCCACATTCTAGTAAAAAAAACGTTCAAAATTGCAGTTAGTAACCCAAGAACGCCCGTCAACCCCGAATGCTCGGGATGTACCCCCTGCAGCAGGAAAAACAAAAACAGGAGCAGCAACATTCGAATACTCACAACCGAGCATTGTTTTATTCAGTTTTGTGGGATTAATAAAATATGGTTACAAAACCAATCTCCGCAAAACCAGCGATATTGTTTTTGTTTTGAGCAAAGGCCAAGTGCGCAAAGCTGCCTAGTCGGATTGACAAAGGCTTTTGGTTACTTTTGGCCCACAAAAGTAAATGCCCTGCCGGCAAGAGGCAAGCAAGGAAAGAGTCGGAGGTCGGAAAGTCCGGAGTTAGGGGCCGAAAGTCTAGAGATAGAAAAAGGTACATCGGAAGTATTAAAAGATAGCCGTTGCACGACTCATAGATTGCTTCGTTCATCACAAGGATAACATTTTCGGTTTTGTGAACCGAAAAATAAAATTCTCCTCACTTAACACCGTCCATATCTTTAAATTTTGGTGAGATATACCGTTCAATTGCTGAATAATCTATCGTAAATACCTATTTTCGTGAGGAATGTTAGGTTTTGCAAAGAATTGATGATTTCTAACATATTTTTCAGCATAAAACAAGAAATATTAGCGCGATTTATTCATTTCTATGAGTCATTTGAAGTATAAATTAAACAAACGAGGCCAGTTGTTTTTAATCGTTTTTCCTGTGGTTTTTTTTATGCTTTTTTTACTGATGTCTTTAACTTTTGAGACCGATGAATTACAAAAGGGACCCTATGCTTTTGTATATCCGAGCTATTTTGGCAATCGAATAACGATTCCGGAAGATAATCCAACCACCAATGAAGGGGTTTATCTTGGTAGACATCTTTTTTATGAAGTTCGTTTGTCGGCTAACAATGCTATTTCTTGTGCTACTTGCCATCAACAGGAAAGAGCCTTTACCGACGGGAAAAAGTTGAGCCTAGGCGTAGATGGACAGGAAACCAGTCGCAACAGTATGGCCTTGGTTAACGTGCTTTGGTCGCGAAAGTTTTTCTGGGACGGACGTGCAGCGAGTCTGGAGGAACAAGCGTTTTTTCCGATGACGAATGCGCATGAAATGGGACAATCCTTGGAACAGTCTGTCCAAAAATTACAAGCCATCAGGTATTATCCGGTACTTTTCAAAGCGGCCTTTGGCGATGCAAAAATTACGCATGAACGGGTATTGAAAGCTTTAGCGCAGTTTGAGCGTACGTTGATATCGGCAAACTCCAAATACGACCGCTATTTGCAACAGCAGGCTACTTTAACGGAAGAAGAAAACCGCGGGATGCAGCTGTTTAATACGGCGCCAAATCCTGATAAAGGCATTCGTGGAGCCAATTGTGCACATTGCCACGGAGGACCTAAAAATTATCTGGAACTTTTTCACAACAATGGTCTCGATAATCGATATGCAGATACTGGGATTGAATCGTTAACGGGCGTAGCAATGGACCATGGTCGATTTAAAGCACCCACGCTCCGAAACATCGCCTTAACGGCTCCTTATATGCACGACGGACGGTTTGCAACCTTGGATGACGTAATCGCGCATTACAGCGAACACATACAATCTTCTGAGGCTTTGAGTGCTTTTTTGCAGCATGAATCGAATGAGAAAGGTGGAACTGCGCTTCAATTAACACAAGTTGAAAAGAAAGAATTGATTGCCTTCTTACATACGCTAACCGATTCTACCTTTATCCATAATCAGAAATTTTCAAATCCCTTTTTAAAATCAACGAATGAAAAAAAATAGTCTAGCAGCTTTGATAGGTTTGTGCCTAATCTTAGGCGCTTCGTTTCGGTCTCACGCACAAGCAAGAGTTAAAATTACGGGCGAGGTAAACAACCCCTTAAATTTGTCGGCAGCAGATGTGCAAAAGATGCCGCATCAGTTACTTACTCAGAAAGACCGCGATGGAAATAATCATGTGTATGCGGGCGTGCTGCTCAGTGCCTTGTTAAAACAAGCTGGAACCACCTTGGGAAAAGAGCTTCGCGGAGAAAATTTGACCAAGTATGTTCTTGTAGAAGCAAGTGATGGCTATCAAATTATTTTTTCTTTAGCCGAGTTGGATGCCGATTTCTCGGATAATGTTATTTTGCTTGTGGATTCCATGGATGCGAAACCATTGCCGGCTGCGGATGGTCCTTTTAGAATGATTGTAGAAAAAGATAAAAGACCAGCAAGGTGTATAAAACAAGTTACCAACATTAAAATTGGCTTTGCAAAATAAAACAAATGACTCAAGTAAAACCACGTACCGCAAAAGCTGTTAATCACCTGCCATTCGCGTTTCTATTTTTGTGTATGTTCTTTTTTAGTGCGCATGCGCCGGCACAGCCCTTGCGTGTAGCAGTGGCGGCCAATGCACAAGGACTTATTAAAAAGTTGCAGGCTGATTTTAAGAAGAAAACCGGGATAGAAATGGAGATTATCCTTGGCGCATCGGGGAAATTGACTGCCCAAATTATGAATGGAGCTCCCTACGATTTGTTTTTATCAGCCGATACGGAATTTCCAGCAAAGCTTTATACGGCAGGTTTTGGCCTCAAAACGCCCAAAATATATGCCTTAGGAAGTTTAATCGTGTGTGGGAAAATGGATGCAGAATTGAAAAACTGGCAAAAGCTGCTCAGTAGTCCGGCGGTAACCAAAATTGCCATAGCCAATGCAAAGCTTGCGCCATACGGAAAAGCAGCAGAAGAAGCACTGGCTTTTTATAAGCTAAGCGCTGTTCAGTCTAAATTGGTCTATGGCGAGAGCATTTCTCAGGTCAATACCTACATTTTGCAGGCTGTAGTTGAGGTTGGATTTACCACCGAATCCTTTTTATACGATGCAATGGATAAATCGAAACTTAGATGGACGCGTGTGGATTCGAAAAGCTATCGAAAAATTGAACAATCGGTCATTTTATTGAGGCATGCAAAAACCGCTGAACGTGATGCCGCAAATAAATTTTATGAGTATCTTTCTTCTGCAGCGGCAAAAAAGATTATCGCGCATAGCGGATATCATTTGCCCAACTAAAAAAATAACCCAATGGATTTAGAACCGATTTGGCTAAGTTTAAAGCTTGCAACCATTACTACTTTTTTTCTTTTGTTTTTAGGGATACCTATTGCTTATTGGTTATCGCGTAAGCAAAATATGGGTAAGTTGATGGTTGAGGCGTTGATTACCATGCCGTTGGTGCTGCCGCCATCGGTATTGGGTTTTTATCTATTACTATTGTTTAGCCCAAATAATGGGTTGGGTAAATGGTTGCAAACACATGTGAATGTACAGTTGGTTTTTTCGTTTACAGGTTTGGTGCTGGCTTCTATTATTTACAGTCTCCCATTTATGATTAGTCCAATCAAAACTGCTTTCTCTCATTTACCGCGATCGATGGCCGAAGCTTCATATGCCATGGGTAAATCTAACAGAGAAACTTTTTTTAAGGTGTTATTGCCGAACATTAAGGCCTCTGTTTTTACGGCTTCGGTGCTTACATTTGCGCATACACTCGGCGAATTTGGGGTCGTTTTAATGATTGGTGGCAACATTCCTGGAGAAACTAAATTGGCTTCGGTTGCCATTTACGATGCCGTTGAAATAATGGATTATCGCTCGGCGAATGCCTATGCATTGATTTTGTTTGCACTCACTTTTTTAATTGTGATGGGCATGTTTTTATTGAATAGAAAAGCCGTTAAAAGTCCTTTCGAATGATAGAAATTGATATTGAAAAGAAATTAGGAGATAAAAGTCTTGGATGGGAGTTGCGGGTAAGAACCAGCTTTCACATGCAGGCTATCACCCGTATTGTGGGACCTTCGGGCGTGGGGAAAACTACCTTATTGAAAATTTTGGCGGGCTTGGTACAACCAGATGCAGGAAATATCCGTTTTGGAGAGACGCTTTGGTACGATAAAGAATCTGCTTATTCAAAGCCCGTACAAGCGCGAAACATTGGTTTTGTGTTTCAAGAATATGCCTTGTTTCCGAATATGACCGTGACAGAACATCTTCGCTATGGAACAGCCGATACTGCCTACATCCAACGATTGCTCGAAATTGCAGAAATGGAAGCGTATCAAAATCGTTACCCCAAACAGTTATCAGGTGGGCAACAACAACGCTTGGCAATTTTAAGGGCTTTATCGACTAAGCCTACATTGTTGTTGATGGATGAGCCGTTTGCGGCATTAGACGAGGCTTTGAAAAATCGAATTATTCCGCGTATCAAACAATTGCTTCAAGAACAATCAACAACGGTGATTTGGGTGAGCCATCAGAGCGACCTGCAAATGGGTTCCAACCAATATGAATTTGTTTTACATGCGGATGAAAACTGAAACGAAGGGCTCAATCATTGTTGATAATAAATGTTTTTAGACGAAGAAAGACCTTTTTAGCTTTGCTTTTCGTTAAAATAATCCATGAAAGGTAGCTTTCGAAGTCTTTGCCCAGTTGCGGCAAAAATAGCGCTTCCCAATGCGGGTGCTACCGGTGGTAAGCCAGGTTCACCTAATCCCGTTGGAGGTTCTTGCGTGTCAACGAATTTTACGACTACATCAAAGGGAGCATCGTTCATGCGCAGCATGGGGTAACTGTAAAAATTCTTCTGCTCAACGGCTCCGTCCACAAAAGTTATTTTAGGAAACATGGCATGGCAAATGCCATCAACTATAGCCCCTTGAACTTGGTTTTCAGCACCACTCAGGTTAATGACTCTTCCACAGTTGACTGCGCAAAATACTTTTACAACACGGGGTTTTCCATCAATCATTTGTATATCGACCACTTGTGCGGCATACGAACCAAATGAAAACCAAGTAGCGAAGCCTCTAAATGTACCGGGCAATTGGCTGCCCCAATTGCTCATCTCAGCTACCAGATTTACGACGCTTAAGTACTTATCAGCATCATAGTTTAGTTTGCCAATTGGATTGGATTTTGCTTGATTAAAAATAGCGATTCTAAAAGCAACAGGGTCTTTTTTTAGGGAGGTGCACACCTCATCCATGAAACTTTCTGCAGCAAAAGCAAGCGTATTAGCACCAGGCGCACGCCACCAGCCGGTAGGAGTGTTGCTGGTCAGGCCTTGCGATTCTGCACGATAATTGGCTAGGGTGCCACCAATATAGCTATCTCCACGAGGACCAGCACCGATGCCAACACCTGATTGGTGCCATGATAAAAGACTATCGCTTGATAAGGCCGCTTGATAGCGATACATTTCGGCCGGGCGATAAAAATCATTTTGCATATCATCTTCACGCGTCCATTGTATTTGAACCGGACATTGCGCCGCTGCAGAAACCATAGCGGCCTCTACACCACTATCGGTCATTAATTTACGCCCAAATCCACCGCCTTGGCGGGGGCTGTTAATTGTAATTTTTGTTTCGGGAATGTTGAGTTGTTTTGCTACGGCACTTTTGAGCTGACCGGGAACTTGTGTAGGCCCAAATAACTCCACACTATCTGGTTTTACATCGGCATAAAAATTTAAAGGCTCCATTTGACCGTGACTGAGCGTGGGTATTTCATAGTACACTTCTAATACCTTTGCTGCATTTTGTTTGGCTGCATCTACATCGCCATCGTTTCTACTGGGAGTGCCTGTTGATTTTTTATTCAGCATTTCTTTAAAGCTAGCAAAATGCTCTGATGAGTTCTCTAGTTTGGTGGATGTTTTCCAATCCATGACCAAAGCTTCGCGTCCTTTTATGGCAGCCCAGGTATTGGTGGCTAATACGGCAACTGCATTTGGGAGTTTTACAACTTTTTTTACCCCAGCTATTTTTAAGGCTGCGCTGTCATCAACATTTCCTAAGGTTTTTCCATAGGCTGGTGCACGTGCAATTACCCCAAACAACATGCCTTTGCGTCGTGTGTCGATGCCAAAAAGGGCCTCGCCACCGGTTATTTTATAGGCATCAATATCCGTCACGCGTGTGCCAATGTATTTGAAATCTTTGGGGTCTTTCAGAACAGGTTTTTCTGGTGCCTTCAGGCTAGCAGCCTTTGAGGCTAATTTGCCGTAACTGAGTTTTTTGCCACTTGAAGTATGCATAACGTAGCCATTTTCAGCGCTGCATTCGTTTGTGGCTACAGCCCAGGTTTCAGCAGCGGCGGCAATCAACATTTCTTTAGCGGCTGCTCCCGCGTTGCGTAATTCGGTAAATCTTCCGCGTACAGAACCGCTTCCGCCAGCCGTTTGTCGGCCATATTTTCGGTCGACAGGGGAGAATTCTACTTTTATTTTTTTCCAATCGACTTCCAATTCCTCTGCTAAAATGAGCGGTAAGGAGGTTTTTACTCCCTGGCCTATTTCTGGATTGGGCGCTAAAAGGATAATGGTATCATCTGCACCAATTTTGATGTACATGTTGATGGCTGCTTCTATTGCGTCGTTTGTTTCATGGGCCATGCTTTCTCCATCGAACAAGGAAAAGCCAATTAACATGCCTCCACCTGCTAGGGTAGATATTTTTAGAAAATTTCTTCTTGATAATGCGGTTTCCATGTTACTTGGTGTTTAGTTTGTTTGCGGCAGTGTGAATGGCTTTTCTGATTCGAACATGTGTTCCACAACGGCAAATATTGCCGCTCATGGCTTGGTCTATATCTTCATCGGTAGGATGGGGTTTTTCTTTTAACAATACTGCCGCCGACATGATTTGTCCGGCTTGGCAATACCCGCATTGCGCTACATCTATTTCGCGCCAGGCTTCTTGAAGGGGGTGGTTGTTGTTTTTGCTTAGCCCTTCAATGGTGATTACTTTTTGGTTACTGGCTCTTTTAACTTTAACCACGCATGAACGTACGGCTTCGCCATTGAGGTGTACAACGCAGGCTCCGCATTGTGCTACGCCACAGCCAAATTTGGTTCCGGTTAGTCCAATTAAATCTCTTAATGCCCAAAGAAGAGGCATTTCAGGATCTGCGTCTATTTGATGTGTTTGGCCGTTTACGTTCAGTGTAATCATAATGTTGGTGTTTTAGTCCAGGTTTTTAGGCGTTATTTTGCAGGGGCATAGGCTCCGGTTTTGAGCCAGGTAATCCAGGCATCTTTAAATTCTTGGTGCGAAAGCGGTGGTAAACTGCGTCCGGTACCGGGTTGCCAAGCCCATTTTACCAAGGCATCGTCGGCATGGGCAATTAACGCCTTGAGGTCTTTGTTACCGTTTTTAGATTTATCTGTTAATTGTTTAGCCAATTGGTTCATGGTTTTACCTTGAAAAATCATTTTCATATTGGCTGGCGGTAAATGCCAATTTGGATTTCCCGGAGGCGTATGCACACCGGCTGTATTTTCGGGTTGGTGGCAGTTCATACATTTCATGGAGAGCATGCCTTTTCCATCGCTACCACGTTTTGGGAGCATAGAATGAATATGGCTGTCATCTCCTTGCAGCGGAACATCGCCTGATGGGTGACAGTTCATGCACCGGGGGCTCATTAATACTTTGTATACTTTGGTAAATGCTTGAACCGATTGAATACTATCGTTTACGACTCGTATTTGTTGTTTAGCAGGATTTTTTTCTTCGTTGTGTGGTTTTTCGGAATGAGCGAAAACCATTAGGGATAGGCAAATTGCCAATACGCTAAGCACAATGAGTTTATTATTCTTTTGTTTTGTTAGGGGCGAGGAGTTGTTTTTCATTTTAAGAAAATCACTATGCTTAAAGATAGTTAATTTAAGGCGATAATCAGTTTGCATGGCGATAAAAGGCTGTGAGTAATATGATTTTTACAGTTTTTTTAACAAAGAATGGCCAGGGAGCTATTTTGGAAGGGGTAGTATCTGTTAAGGAGGAGCAGATGCCCGCGTGGCCTAAACCAGATAGGAATGGCAGCCCAAGCTTTTTCTGCTTGGCTACAATGGATAGCTGGAGTAAACGTTAAGGGAATTGTTGGCGTTGCTTTTCAAAAAAAAATATTTTGATAGGGTTCCTTAAATAAGTAGTTTTAATGCAATTAACCAAATTTTATCTACACATGAAGCGAGTATCCTTATTACTCTTATTTTTAATTTTAGTCTTGAGCGAGTTGCGGGCACAGTCCGTTTTACACGAAAATAATGGCTATTATGCTGAACCGCTTGCGCATACGAAGCCCTTTCCGGAGCAACTAAAGCAAATAAAGCGAAAGTATGGTATGTTTTTACATTTTGGAATGAATACTTTTCATGATCAAGAATGGACGGATGGTTCTTTGTCGCCATTGACGTATACGCCTTCGGCTATTGATGCGGAACAGTGGGTGAAAACAGCTAAGGATGCCGGAATGAAATACGTTATTTTAGTAACGAAGCATCACGATGGGTTTTGTTTGTGGGATAGCCAATACACGAGCTATGATGTGGCGAGCTCGCCGAATAAAACGAATGTGGTGGATGCGGTGGCGAAGGCTTGTAAAAAGTATAACATAGGCTTGGGATTGTACTATTCTTTATGGGATAGGCATGAGAATGGAAATGTGAAAGACAAGGATTTGGATGCAACCTACAATGAATATATGGTAAAACAGTTGGTTGAATTGATTGAAGTTGCCCAAAAAAATAAAGTGGATGTTGTGGAGTTTTGGTTTGACGGCGGTTGGATGAAGGAACGCGAACGTTGGCCTGTTTCAAAAATATATACGGTTATTAAGAACCGCGAACCGGAGTGTCAGGTAGGTATAAATTGGTCGATTGGTTCTCCGGAAGAACCCGATACGCGTCATTTATTGCCAGAAAAGCAAGAAGAAGGGTATCCAATTCGTTATTTTCCAAGTGATTTTAGGTTAGGAGATCCGTATTTACCTGCAAACCCAGACCCGAAATTGTTTTCGCATAACGGAAAAATGTACTATATGCCTTGGGAATCGACTATTTGCATGAGTTCTAAATGGTTTTATAATACAAAAGATACTGTGTATAAATCCCTTGAAGAGTTGCATAAAAGTTATACAATTGCCACGGCACAAGACAATATTTTAATCTTAAATGCACCGCCCAATCGGGAAGGGAAAATAAGAGCCAGGGATGTGGAGATTTTGATGGAACTGAAAAAGTTAATTCGTAAATAGTTTTTTGCTGATGAAAGATTTCATCGGCAATTTTTTTTGGAAGGTGATTTTATTTATGAAAATTTAATTGTAATAATTTTTGTTACTATTAAAATTGTGTTTACATTTGTGACGGATATGAACAATACACGGTTTGCAACAGCGATTCACATTATGACTTTATTGGCGGCTATGCCAGATACATGGCACAGCTCGGAGTTTATTGCAGGCAGCATTCGGATCAATCCGGTTGTGGTTCGGAGGGAGTTAAGCGTGCTGAATAATGCAGGTTTAGTGGTTAGTAGAAAAGGAAAAGATGGCGGGGTAATGTTGGGGAAAGCGAAGGAGAAGATTTTGCTGTCGGATATTTATAGAGCAGTAAAGACGTCGGAAGTTTTGGGTAAGAAAAATCAAAATCCAAATGAAATGTGTCCGGTTGGGAAGCAAATAAATGTTCGCTTGGATGCGCTTTATATGGAAACCGAGCAGGAGGTACTGAAAGGTTTGGGCGAGAAAACATTGGCTTTCTTTTTAGAAGCGTTTGTTTAATTTTTTTTTGGACTTAAATGTAATTGTTTTTGTTACAGTTTATAAAAGAGTATTCATAACATCATATAATTAAAAGAAATGAAAATAGGAGTTACAGGAGCTACCGGACAATTGGGTCAAATTGTTGTAGCTAAATTAAAAGAAAGAACAGCAGCTGAAAATGTGGTTGCTTTGGTGCGTAATCGCGATAAGGCGGCTACTTTAGGTGTTGAAGCCAGGGTTTTTGATTATACGGAACCAGCATCTTTAGCGGATGCTTTGAATGGGATTGATGCCTTGTTGCTTATTTCTGGTAACGAAATTGGACAGCGCGAAACGCAACATAATCATGTGATTGCGGCAGCAAAAGTGGCTGGGGTAAATTGGATTGTGTACACCAGTATTTTGCATGCAGATACTTCTCCTTTGGGTTTGGGTGTTGAGCATTTGGCAACAGAGAAGGCCTTAGATGCTTCAGGTATTCCCTACACGATTTTACGTAACGGTTGGTATACCGAAAATTATGCAGGAACGCTTAAAGATTCGGTAGCGGCAGGCGCGATTATTGGAAGTGCAGGGGATGGGAAGATAGCATCGGCTACGCGCGAGGATTATGCCTTGGCTGCAGCAGAGGTTTTAACCACTACCGGTCACGAAAATAAGGTTTACGAATTAGCGGGTGATGAGGCGTATACCCTAACGGAGTTTGCTGCTGAAGTTTCGAAACAGGTAGGTAAAGTTATTCCGTATAAAAACTTACCTGAGGCAGAGTTTGCTGCTATTTTAACCAGTATTGGATTGCCAGAATTTTTCGCGAATCTACTTGCCGATAGCGATGTTGGTGCGTCGAAAGGCGGTTTGTTTGATGATAGTAAAACATTGTCGAAGCTAATTGGACGACCTACAACACCATATGCAGAGGTGATTAAAAGTATTTTAGCGCACTAATTTGAAGCGAATTTCATGTATAAAAAAAGATCAGTTGACCCTGGTCAACTAATCTTTTTTTAAATGTATAGCGTTAATTTTTATTTTAAATATTGTACTGCAGTAATTGTTCCTGCATCAACTTTTAAACCTTGTGTTGCAGTTGCCGTAGCAGCATCGATTTTGTAAATATATCCACCACCTGCAGTTAAGTTAATACCAAAATAGGCAGTTTTACTGTCTTTTGGTGTGTAGTTGTTGGTTGTAACACTTTTAATATCTGCTAAAGCAGGTAATCCAGTTACTTTCGTTACGGTTTTGTTTACCACATTTACAATAGCTAACTCTTTACCAGCGGTATAGGCACCTTTACTAGCAATTGGTTGAACTTGCGCAACGAATGTGTTTGAACCAATATATAACCAGTTGGTGATGTAATAGCCAGTTAAAGCAGTTTCGAAATTGAAATAATACGTTTGGTCAAATTCAGTAGTACCTGATTTAATTCTGGTAATAGCCGAAGGTTTGGTTGACGTAATTTTTGAATCGTTGGTTACAGCAGTTGATAAATCTTCATTAGCAGCTACCGAAGAAGAGAACGCATAGGTATCGCCGTTTTCAACTACACCTAAACCGTTGGTGAAATAACGACCAATGAAACTTGTTCTGTTATCTTTAATTGTTTTTTCTAATTGCATACCTGGATAAGAGTATACTGCAATCCAAGCTTCATCAGGATGGTCTGTCCAGAAACTTCCGTTTTTAATTGAAAAGAATGGAGCAAAAACTTTATTTCCTACTTGTTGTAACCAACTAAAGTGTGCAATTTCACCATTATTACCAGGGGCCATTGCATCTAAAGTGCCAGTAGCAGAAATTAATAGGCTGTTGGTGTTTACTTGGTACCATGTAATGTTCGTTGCGCCAGTAGCGTTAATCGTTCTAGGTAATTTTGTTAATAAGATATCGTCATTAACCGGAGCAAAAGCCTGTACCGTTTCCGATTGGAAATTTGAAATTTTAGTTAATTTTCCATCTTGAATGTTGTAGGTAGTTACAGCGCCTGGATTGCCCTGACCATATAACATACTAAAGAATTTATTGTTGTGCGTTACATAATAACGATACGTTCCATCTTGCTCAATACCTTTACCTGCTGGAGAAATCGTTCCAGTTTCTAAGCTGTTGGTGGTTAATAAATAATCTGCTACAGCGGTTGAAGCAACAGGAGTTACTGTGATGATATAATTTCCTTTCGTTTCTTCGGTAGGATTTTCTGATTCTTTTGAGCACGAAGCAAGGGTTCCTGCCATAGCAAGCATTGCCAAGGCTTTTGTAAAATTCATTTTCATTTTAGATATTATTTATGGTTTTTTATTAAAGAAATAGCGGATGTTTAAGTAGAATGCTCTGCTCGGTTTTTGCAAACTAAAGTTATCGTATAACAAAGCATCGGTAATGTTTTTAGCCTCTAAGCCAATATTGTAACGGCCATTTTGTATACTGTAAACAGCGTTTAAGTCGACAGCCAATTGTTGTGGGATGTTGTATTTTTCTTCACCCAAGCTTGGCCAGTACAAATAGAACTCATGTACATAAAGTACGTTTGTACCTAAATTTAAACTGTTGTTTTTCTTGCCCACATTTTTAATGGAAACCGATACATCGGCATTACCAAATAAATACGGAATATTAGGCATTTGGTCGAGGTAAAGAGGACTTACACCCGTGTATCCATCTTCCACTTTTTGCATGTTTTGAAGGAATTGGTAGGTACCTGTTAAACCTGCTGTTAACCAATTTTTGTACGAATACCTGATTTCTGCATCACCACCATAGGTTCGTACACCATCGCGGTTATCGGGTACATATTTGCTTTGGTTTTGGTTTAGACGGGTATAAATAAAGTCCTTCGCATAGCGATAAATTCCACTTGCATTGATGCTGAATTTATTGTTTGAATTTAAGGCGAAGTCGTATGTGAAGCCAACATTAAAGTTGTCGCTTTTCTCGGGTTTTAAATTTGGATTTCCTTCCTGATTCACTAAATCGCCAAAAATATCATTCGCTTCGGGCATTCTGTTCGCTAATTCGTAAGAACCCTTCACTTGGAAGTTCCGGTTAAAGTAATAGGTTAAGGCAGTTCCATAACCCGTTTTCTCTATTGGCGGTTGGTTAATTCCAGTGTTGGTCGTAATAATATTCTGGTAAATGTATTTTCCAAAAACAGTAGCACTGAATTTATTTTGGATGTTGTAACTATATCCTAAACCTAACACATTTTTATTGGTGCGTTTTGGTGGCTCTTCTGTGGTGTTCAACGGTTTTAATTCATCAAAACCTTTTCTGTTAAACAAGCTCAAAGCATTACTCAAAGCAAGGCTATGTCGTTCGTTTAGTTCATAGTTTGCCGTAGCCGTTACTAAACCATTGTTGTTTTTGTAGTTATAAAGTGACCTTGAGTTTTCACCATTTGTTCCAATAGGTTTAAAGTTTCCATACCAATCAAATCGACCGTTGACCGTATCGATTCGTTTTTCGTTACCTAAGTTGTAATTGGCATTTAAAGTTAAGCTAAGTCCTTTAACTAAGTTTGTTTTACTATATTTCAAACTCGGCATGATGATATTACCTGTCGTATGGAATGCTCCATACACCGCTACCATTCTAGCTGCGGTTTGTATCTCTTTGTAATTTTTACCTAAGGTTACACCAATTAATAATTTATCGGCGAAAGATTTGTTTACCAAACCAACATTGGCAATCAATGTTTCGTTATGGTAATTGTCGTGAAAACGATTCAGGTAGGCAGCTGGAGCATAGGCACCTGTATTGATGTCTGACGCCTCCACTTTAACCCGATAGCTGTTGTCTGAGTAATTCTGAAAAGCATTTAATTGAAAGGTTAAACCATTTTTTAAGGTAGCTCCTCCATTAATAACCGTACGATGTGTATTGAATGAACCAAATGAATAAGAAGCATCGATATATTGGCCGGCTCTTTGAGCAGTTACAATATTGATAGCACCTCCTAAGGCATCAGAGCCTAACCACATGGGTACAACACCTTTGTAAACCTCTACGCGTTCAGCTAAGTTAATTGGGATGTTGTTTATTTGAAAAGAAGAACCAAAATTGTCCATGGGTATCCCATCGATAAAATAACGAATTCGGTTACCTGAAAAACCGTTAATCGATAGTGAAAAGTTAGAGCCTACACCACCGCTTTCGCGCATTCTTACTCCCGATACACGATCTAAGGCACCTGCAATATCTAGTGTGGTATTGTAAAGTTTTGTTGCGTCAATGGCTGTAACGTTATAGGCTTGCCTATTTACTTCCTCGGCTTTTGTGCGTCCGTGCACATGAACGGTTTCCATTTCATTAGCCACAGAGACCAGCTTGAGGTTCTGCGTTGCACTTTGACCGGCTACAACATTAATTGATTTTTCTTGCGTGGTATATCCAATTCCACTAAAAATGAGTATGTGTTTTCCGCTAGTTAATTTATCGATAATGTACTTTCCATCATTGTCGGTATGCGTGCCGATTGAAGTGTTTTTTACTTTAATTACAATTCCTGGAGAGGGGAAACCAGCTTCATCGGAAACAGTTCCTTTAACAGAACCTAAATTTTGGGCATAAGATGTCGACATCAGAATAAAAAATATTCCAGTCAACAAATTTTTTTTAATTTGCATTACTTTTAATTGACGTTAGGAGTTAGTTTGCTTTTGTAAACTATTGGCCGGATGGTTGCAGCCATCCGGTTTTTTCTAAAAATATTTTGAATGTTTTAAGACAAGGGATATAATGATTTTGTTTTTATTTAGACTTATTATAAATTGATGCAAAAGTACGCCATCTTTATAAATTAAACAAGTACTTTTTTAAAAAATCAATGGACTATAAAATTGACGTGTGGATGCACAATTTTATAGTCCATTCTATTAATTGGAAAGCTGTTTCGCTTTCTGATGTTTTTTCATCTTAACCAGTACCGCGATCGATAATAGGGACAGGCATAAAAATAGAACATCAATAAAAAGTATATCGAACTGCCCTTTGTTAAAGGTATTCCACAGCCAATTATTTCGTTTAATACCGTCCATCAAAGGAAGCAGAAAGCAAAGTACTGCCGAAAGTATTAAAGATTCGTTATTGGTAACCGAAAGACTTCTGCGTGCAATAAAATAAAGGGATAATATTAACCACGGGTAGAAATACAAATGATAAATCTCTGTTTGACCAGGTTTTTCCATAAAGAGTAAGCTAATTAATGTAAAAGCGGTTACCGGTAACATACTTAAAGAGCTGGCTAGAAAAATATTAGCTGTCCAGAAATTAAATACACGTTTATGTTTAGGTACATTGTTTTTATCGCGGGCAACCAACCAGATCAATATTCCTGAGATGATTACTAAGCATCCCATGATACCTAAAACAAAAAATACAACACGCAACGGGCGGCCACCAAAATCGCCAAAGTGAAGGTGGTAAATCAGGCTTCGTACTTTATCTACATAGCTTGGTTTAACAATGGGTGCTTTTTCGAATATAACTTTTTGATCGCGTACACGATAGATCAATTGTCCTTCTCCAGAAAAACCACTGGTAGCCAATGGCTTTGCTTTTAAAATAACATGCATATTCGCATCATTGTAATTTTTGATTTGAATAGTGCTGATTCTAGCACCTTGCCATTTCTTTTGAACCTGATTCACAACAGTATTTAGGTTAAAAGAAGTGTTTAAAGGCTGATAACTGTACACATATTTGGTGGTATCGTTATAGCCTAAATCTTGATAAAGTGCCTCACTTTTTCCTTTATATACGTACTTGGTGTAGGGAGCAATTAAAAATACGTTTGCAATAAGTACAACACCTGTTACGGCGAAGATCAGTTGAAAAGGAAATCCTATTATACCAATGGCGGTGTGTAAATCGGTCCACAAAGTTTTCCATTTAGACCATGGTCTGAACGTGAAGAAATTGGAGAAAATTTTATTCCAATGCAGCATTAATCCAGTAATTAAAGCAAATAAGAATAAGAAAGAAACAATCCCTGCCAAAAGGTAACCGAATGGAGCACCCAAATGGATTGGAACTGCATTTAATTGTGCAAGAAAATGCAAACGATATAAGAATTCGCCCATGTCATAAGATTCCGAATAGTCACTTTGCTTGTGCTGTGCAAAATCATATTTGAAATACATGGTGTCACCGTCACCGCCTCTTCTTCCGCCTCTTTTCTTTCCTTTTGCCTTCGGTTTAGTCTTAGCCTTCGCTTTTAAAGTACTGTCGTTCGTATCGGATATGCTTACATACGATGCGATATCATTTCGCTGAATAAAAAAATCGAAGTCACGTCCTTTTAATTTTTTTTCTTTTCCAACTGAATCAATAACATGCTGAAAATCGCGCGATAAATTATTTTGTGCCTGTACAAAAGAGGAATTTTTTTGCCATGAGGTTATATCTTCTTTAAAAAAGGAGAAAGAACCCGCAAAAAACATCACGTATAAAATGGCGCAAATTATAATACCACTAATGGTGTGGGTATGAAAGTATATATTGTGTTTTCTATTGTCCATTTCGCTCTATAAAATATAAGTAAGTCCCGAAAAAATTAATGTTAAAGCAAGGTAGATTCCGAATACCTTCCATACACTTTTAGATAGAAATGCTAAGAGTAATAATACGGCCCATAGGATGTATCCCGTAATGAAAGAAGTAACGATTACATCTTCTTGTTTAATAAATTTACATAAGAGCAGATGAAATGTGAACATGACAATATATCCACCTAAAGTTCCAATTAGTATTTTTGCAAACCTCAACCAGGGAGATTTAGTAAGGTGCTTTTTGTTTGCAGGCATGAGAATTAAATAAAAATTTCGAGTAATAGAAAGACAACATAAAGTACTGCCAAGGTTGAATACCGAATGTAACGGAAAGGTTGTACGGTTACGACTAAACTTCCAACGGCCATTAAGCAAAATAGCGTTGCTGTTAAACCACTTGTTAAACCTAATTTTAAACAAAGTAAAATTGCTGATAGGATAACGAGTACAATAGTGGATTGTCTGAATAGTTTAGACTGTGCATTTAGTTTTTTTACATAGTCTGAAGTATTGTTCTGTTTATTTTGCTTCGAGGTGAGATACCAAATTTCGAACGCGATTAACAATAACAATAGTGATGTTGTGATCATTTTTGGTAATAGTTTGCTTTTAGAGTTAAGTTTTTTGATTTAGAAATTTCTGCAAATATAGAAGTTTTCTATTCTTATTTAGATTTAATTTAAATAAAAAAGTATTACTATTATTGGGCTTTCCCTGTAAAAAGAATATTACTTCGTGGTGTAATTTTTAAATCAGCGCCCCATATTTTGATATTGCTCCAAATTAAATCCTTATGATGAACCTTATTTTAGAGTAAATTTCATTTTTATTTGTTGTATTACTACAGGGGAGGAATTCGAAGTTTTAGCTATGACCCTAAAACTCAGATAACAAAAGAGTATATTCATGTTGATAGCTTACAACGAGATGATCATGCGAATCCATCAATTGCTTAACTTCCTGATGGAAGATTCATTACTTTCTTTTCGAAACATAGCGGGCCCAAAAATCTTCCTATATATTTTGTTGTTTAACTGGCAGACATGAATGATATATCTACTTCCGAGTTACCTTTTTGTACCTCCTGACATTTGCCCTCTGACTTCTTGACTTTCCGATCTCCGTACTGTATTCACTTTTACAAGATGCTTATTCCCAGATTTTCGGACCACGCATTTCAGACTACATATTCCTTATTCCCCATCTTTTAAGCGCTGCATATAACCCGTTGGGGTTACGCCAAATTCCTTTTTAAATGCTTTTGTGAAATACGATTGTGTTTGAATGCCAATGCGGTAAATTACTTCGGTCATCAATACGTCTTCGGTTTTCATGATTTCGATGGCTTTTCTTAATCTGGCCGATCGAACAAATTCGCCGATAGATTGACCTGTAATCGATTTTAGCTTTTGGTATAACTTGGTTCTGCTCATGCCAATCTCCTTGCATAAGTAATCGATATCCATATCGGGGTTAATCATTTGCTCATCGATAATGCTTAAAATTTTGTTCATGAAATCTTTATCCTTTTCAGAATGAACAAGTTCTTTGGGTTCCGAAGTTCTATTTTTTAAATAATGATCTTTCAGTTTTTCGCGTTGCTCAAAAATATTTTTGAGGGTAATTTGCAATAAATCGGTGTTAATGGGTTTGGTAAAATACCAGTCGGCGCCCGATTCTGCCCCTTCAATTTCTGCTTCAAGACTGCTTTTAGCTGTTAGCATTAAAAAAGGAATATGACTCGTTTCGAGGTCGTTTTTCACGATTTTACAGAATTCGGTACCCGTCATACCCGGCATCATGACATCGCTGATAATTAAATCTGGAACTTCAGTTTTGGCAATTTCTAATCCCGATTGACCATCAATAGCCTCCAAAATTTTATACGAACTGCTCAATGTTTTTCGTAGGAATACACGCAATTCATCGTTGTCATCAACGATTAGAATGCGGTAATCGGATTGTTCATTTTCTGGGATACTTTCTAGTTGGATAGCATCCGTTTCTGTCCCATAGCTTAAGCTTTCCAATCGGATTCCTCCAGCTTCAGAGCTTTGTATAAAGCGTTCATTTACGGTGTAATCTTCTTTTTTAGCAGGTATACCGATAATGATTTCTGTCCCTTTGTTTCTTTCGCTCGATACACGGATAATCCCCTTGTGGAGTAAGGTTAAACTTTTTACAAAGGCCAAGCCTACTCCCGAGCCTAAATGTGTTTCAGTAATGCGGTAATAGCGCTCAAATAAATGCGGAATAGATTCTTTGGAAATGCCAATACCGCTATCAATTATCCGGAAATACACGTATGATTCAGCCTGATAATCACTGGTAATATTCAATTGATTTTCAAACTCAGGTTGATGGTTTTCTAAGGAAGTGAATACCTGTATTTTTAAAATCCCACCATCTTTGGTATACTTTAATGAATTGTTTACCAGGTTTAAGATAATTTTTTCAATCACTTGCCTGTCAAACCAAATTTGTCCTGAAATGTGCTCTTTTTCGACAGTCAGAGCGATATTTTTCTCTGCTGCCATTTCCGAAAACTCTTCCGCAACTTCGTCAATAAACAGGTTTAAATTGCCGTTAATAACATTCAGTTTCAGCGCTCCGCTGGCTGTTTTGCGAAAATCCATTAACTCGTTAATTAAGCGCAATAAACGGTTGGCATTCCGATGAATGGTGAGGTAATAATTTTGAAATGATTCTTGCCTGTCTTCTTTCAAAAGGCGTTCAATCGGTCCTAAAATTAGCGAAAGTGGTGTTCTGAATTCGTGCGAAATATTGGTGAAAAACTGAAGTTGTGTTTGATGAATTTCTTCGCGCTTTTCCTCTTCTAATTTTCTAATTTCCAGTCGGCGTTTAAAACTCAAGGCTTCGTAAATCGCATAGCACAGGATGGCAAAAGATACAATTCTAAACCACCAGGTAGCCCAAAAAGGAGGGGAGATGATGATTTTAACAGATTGACCATTTTCATTCCAAACATTATCATTGTTTGACGCTTTTACATGAAAAGTATACGTTCCGGGATCTAAATTGGTATAAATGGCCTGGTTTGCATTTCCGATGTGGATCCAATCTTTATCTTGCCCATCGAGCTTGTACGCATAATTATTGTTCTCATTGGAAACATAGTTTAATGCTGCAAAACGAAAGGAAATAGTTGCTTGGTCGTAATCAATCTTAATTTTAGACGTGTAACTGATATCATTTTCCAATGCCGAATCTTCTGATGGTTGAATTTTCCGATTAAAAATTTGAAATTCAGTAATGTACACAGGTGGTACAAATTTGTTGATTTGAATATCATTGGGATAGAAAGAATTAAATCCATTTACACCGCCAAAAAAAAGTTCACCACTTTTGGTTTTTAAATATGCATTGGCTTCAAATTCAAGTCCTTGTATGCCATCTCCGGTGTTATATTTTTTAAAAGCTCCTGTTTTAGGGTTAAATTTTGTAAGCCCTTTGGATGTCGAAATCCAAAAAATACCATTCCCATCCTCGGTAATTCCTTTGATAAATTCGGTGTTTAAGGCTGCTTTTTTGGTGTAGAGCGAGAAAGATTTTTTTGCTTTGTTAAATAGGTATAAGCCCGATTGGCCAATCCATAAATTGCCTTTGCTGTCGACAAAAATTACCCTTAAATCGGGCATTTTACCCATTCCAGTAAAGTAATGCGAAAAAGTTTTGGTGCGTAGGTTATAGCAATTTAAACCTCCGTCGTCGGTTCCAATCCACAGGTTTTTTTCATGATCTTCAGCAATGGAAACGATGTTGTTGCCGTTTAATTTACTGCCATTCGCACCAGTTAGAATGCGTTTAAATTTTTTTGTTTGTGGATTGAAAAGATTTAAACCCCCATAATAGGTTCCAATCCACAGGTTTTTTTCACTGTCCTCAAATGTTTTTTGGACGTAATCGGATGAGATGGCATGCGGATCGGCGTTGTGTTTGTAGCGTGTGAACGTACCATCGGCATGTAAAATGTTTAGTCCGCCAGCCCAAGTGCCTACATAAATTTGCCCGTTTCGAGTCTGGGTAATGTCGAGCACGGCATCGGCACCAATGCTGTTTGGATTAAAAGGATTATAGCGGTGATGTGTAAAAGTTTTAGTTGTTTTATTATAGGTATCTAAGCCCCCGCCGTCCGTTCCGATGTAAATATTGCCATTATTTCGGTCTTCACAAAAAGCTCGAACATCGTTGTAGCTCAAACTATTTTTATTCTGCTCTTGTCGGAATAGTTTAAACTTTTCAGCCTGGGGACTGTACAAATTAACACCACCCCGATGGGTACCAATCCATAAATTCCCTTGCTTATCCACAAATAGTGATGAAACGGTACGTTGCGATAAACTGGTTGAATTGCCGGGTTCGTTCTGGTAATGCTTAAATTGTTTGGTAGCTGGGTCGAACCGATCAAGACCACCGTTAATTCCTCCAATCCATAGGTTTTTATGTTGATCAAAAGCAATGGCTCTTACTAAATCGCTACCAATGCTGGCTTTATTGGTTTCCTGATGGTTAAAAATTTGGATGGTATGGCTTGTTGGCTGTAGGTTGATTAATCCACTTTCCTCGGTAGCAAACCAAAATTCACCCGTGTTCGATTTTTTTATTTGACGAATGGTGAAACGCTCCAGTTCAGGAAGAGCCTGTGCTTGTTTACTTTTGAGGTTTAAAGTTTGAATACCCGCGTTACCGGCTATCCACAGCATACCATCGTTGTTGCGATAGAGGTCGTAAATGAAATCTTGTTTTTGGGTGTTTGATTGATATTCAAAGCGGCTAAAATTTTTCTTCGTTTCATCTAGAAACTTTAATCCTCCACCATAAGTCCCAATTAGCAATCCCTGTTCTGTTTCTATAATGGAAGTTACTGCATTTTTACCATCTTTATCACCCGATCTGTAGATGCTGAAATTGTTTTTCTGTGCATTAAACTTATTAAGTCCGTCAGCAGTGCCAATCCAAAGTATATGCTGCTTGTCTTCAAAAATGCAACGGATAAAATTGTCGCTTAAGCTATTTTCGGATCCATTCGTTTTAAAAACCGTTATTTGATTTCCGTCGTATTTGTTGAGTCCATCACGGGTACCAAACCAAAGAAAGCCACGGTGATCTTGAAAAATACATTCGATGGTACTGTTGGATAAGCCTTCTTCTAAACTAATTTGTTTGAACTTTAAATTTTGGGCAAAAGTTGCTTCAATAGATAAAAAAATGATGAAAAATAGAAGGGATTTTAGCAGTTTAGTCATTCAGTATTAAACAGAGCCTAAAGGTAGTGTTTTATTTTAAAATTGTGTTTAAATGTTGTTTTTAAGGTTGATATGGCATAAAAATGTCAAATAGAAACAAATAAATGAACAATAGAACAAGTCCTAATTAGATAAATAAACTTGATTTGTGTTGTTAATTCTAACCATATATTTATATGCATATTTTTACATCTTTTCTCAAGGGTAATAAGCGGGGTTTAATGCTTTTGCTTTTAATTTTTACCAATGGATTTCTATTTGCACAACAGGCCACGATTACTGGTATCGTAAAAACAGCACCTGATAATTTAGGGATGCCTGGTGTAAGTGTTCGTTTAAAGGGAACGACTGTTGCTACTTCAACCGATGGCAATGGAAACTTTACCATTAAGATTCCGGCAAAAGCAGGGATTTTAGAATTTTCATCAATAGGATATAAATCCCAAGAAATAGCCGTTTCTGCCAGTACAAATTTAACGATCACATTGCTTGAAGAGTCTAATACCTTAACCGATGTGGTGGTTGTGGGGTATGGAACAACGCGCAAACAAGATTTAACAGGCTCGGTAGCTGTTGTGAGTACCAAAGATTTTCAAAAAGGAAACATCAGTACACCTGAGCAAATGTTATCAGGTAAAGTTTCTGGGGTGGCTATTACTTCAAATAGTGGTCAACCTGGGGCAGGAAGTACCATTCGTATTCGTGGAGGTTCTTCATTAAATGCTAGTAACGATCCGTTGTTGGTTATTGACGGTGTTCCCTTAGAAAACGGTGGTGTTTCAGGGGCAGCAAATCCCTTGAGTTTTATCAATCCAAATGATATTGAGAGTTTTACCGTATTAAAAGATGCCTCTGCAGCAGCTATTTATGGCGCAAGAGCAGCAAATGGTGTAATTATCATTACGACCAAAAAAGGAGCTGGCGACGCATTAAAAATTGCTTTTAACTCTGTAAACTCGATTTCTACCTTATACAAGCAGGTGGAAGTGTTAAATGCCGATCAAATACGTACAATTGTAAATGAAAAAGGAACTTCTGCACAGAAAGCACTTTTAGGAAGTTTTAATACCGACTGGCAAGATTTAATTTATCAAAATGGTTTCTCAACCGATAACAACATCAGTATCAGTGGTGGTATTAAGAAATTGCCTTATCGTTTATCAATCGGATATCAAAACCAAACCGGTGTTTTAAGAACGGATCAATTAGAGAAAACATCAGCAGCGCTTGTATTTAATCCCCGTTTCTTGGATAATCATTTAAAAGTGGATGTGAACTTAAAAGGAAGTTTGCAAGATACGCGTTTTGCAAATGTTTCGGCTATTGGGGGTGCGGTTAGTTTTGATCCAACACAAGCAACTTATACCAATCGTTCCGATTATAATGGTTATTGGGAATGGCTAGATCCTACGACTCCAACGGGTTTAGTGAATTTAGTTGGCCGTAATCCGGTGGGTTTATTGGAGCAGCGCGTAGATCGTGCAAAGCCGATGCGAAGCATTGGGAACATGCAAATTGATTATAGTTTTCACTTTTTGCCAGAATTACATGCGAATTTGAATGCCGCTTACGATGTGGCTTCAGGTAAAGGTACCGTTTATGTTGATCCAAACGCTGCAGAGGCAATCGTTAGTAATGGACAAAATAATCAGTACAAACAAAACAGAAGAAATACCGTATTGGATTTCTACCTGAATTATGTAAAAGAATTTAAATCAATCAAAAGTAGAGTAGATGTAACGGCAGGATATTCGTATAACGATTACCTAACAACGCAATATAATTACCCGAGCTACGATGCGTATGGAAATAAAATTGCTAACTCAGATCCGGCTTTTGCAATTGATAAACCGCAATATAGATTGATTTCGTATTTCGGACGCTTGAACTACACCTACGACAATCGTTTCTTGTTAACAGCAACGGTTCGTCGCGATGGTTCGTCACGCTTTGGTCCAGATTATAAATACGGTGTTTTCCCTTCTGTAGCCTTGGCTTGGACACTTAAAAATGAATCGTTTTTGAAAGATAACGAAACCATATCGGCGTTAAAACTGCGTGCAAGCTACGGGGTTACCGGTCAACAAGACGGAATTGGAAACTATACCTACATGTCTACATATGGTTTAAGTTCAATAAATGCATCGTATCAGTTTGGGAATACTTATTACCAAATGTATCGTCCTAGCGCTTACATAGCCGATATAAAATGGGAAGAAACCGCTACAACCAATATTGGTGTAGACTTTGGGTTTTTAGATAACCGTATAACAGGTAGTTTAGATTTTTATCAAAAGAAAACAAACGATCTTTTAAACAAAGTGCCTCAACCAGCGGGTACCAATTTCTCGGCAAATGCTGTTGTGAACGTGGGCGACATGGAAAACAAAGGGGTAGAACTTACAGTAGGCTATAACGCCATCAAAGGAAAAGATTTTAATTGGGATTTAAGTTTGAATGCAACCTACAATAAAAATACCATTACCAATTTAACCGTTGTGCCGAATGATCCAAATTACGTGGGTTTTCCAAGTGGAACAATCGCCGGAGGAGTTGGTGGCCAATATGCGTTTATTAATGCGGTGGGTGGTCCAAAAAGTACTTTTTATTTATATCAACAAACCTACGACCAAAATGGCAAGCCAGTGGAAGGTGTGTATGTAGATACAAATGGCGATGGAATCATTAACGAGAGCGATTTAACCAAAGGCCAGCAAGCAGACCCAAGGGTTTTCTTGGGCTTAAGCAATAACTTGAGCTATAAAAAGTGGAATTTATCTTTCACATTAAGAGCTAATCTAGGTAACTATGTTTACAACAATAACTACAGTCAAAGTGGTAATTTAACCCAAATTTTAGGAACAGCAATTCTTTTAAATGCCTCGCCAAATTACCTAACAACTAATTTCAAAACACAGCAACTATTAAGCGATTATTACGTTCAAAATGCCTCTTTCTTGCGCATGGACAACCTAAACTTAGGCTATAACTTTGGGAAAGTGTTAAAAACCAAAGCCAATTTGCAATTGACAGCCAGTGTACAAAATGTATTTGTTGTAACGAAATATGAGGGATTAGATCCGGAAGTGCCTTCAGGCGTAGATAACAATTTATACCCGCGTCCGCGTATTTACTCTTTAAGCTTAAATGTTAATTTTTAAGAAGATGAATTGCTTTAACAAAAAATATATGAAACTACGTGTTTTACAAATATTCATGATGGCTTGTTCAGCGATGGTTTTTACCAGTTCGTGCAACAAGTTAGATTTAGTGCCCACCAACGATTTAACCGCTGATAAAGTGTACACATCTGTTGCCGGCTACAAACAATCTTTAGCAAAAGTATACGGTGCTTTCGCTTTAACGGGAAATGCATCGGTAGGTTTACCAGATGTTCCACCAGAGATTATTAAAGATGAAGGAAACTCAGATTTTCTTCGTTTGTATTGGAATTTGCAAGAGTTAACAACTGATGAAGCTGTTTGGTCGTGGCAAAATGATGCCGGTATCCAAGGTTTACATGAAATGACTTGGGGTTCTGTTAACGCCATAATTAACGGATTATACTACCGTTCATTTTATCAAATTACCCTTTGTAACGATTTTATCAATCAATCAAGTGATGATAATTTAAGTAAAAGAGGTATTGTAGGTGCTGATGCTGATGAAGTACGTAAATTCAGAGCAGAAGCGCGTTTTATTCGTGCGTATCAATATGCGGTATTGATGGATTTGTACGGAAATCCTCCTTTTGTAACTGAAACAACCGTTATTGGTGGTAAAGAGTTACCAAAGCAAATTTCGCGAAAAGACCTTTTTGCCTACGTAGAGTCGGAACTTAAAGCTATTGAAAATGATTTGGCTGCGGCTAAATCAAATGAGTATGGACGTGCAGATCGTGCCGCTTCATGGGCCTTGCTTTCAAGAATTTACTTGAATGCAGAAGTTTATACTGGAACGGCTAGATACACCGATGCCATTACCTACTGCAACAAAATTACGAGTGGGGGTTATGTGCTGCATGGTAACTATAGAGAGTTAACAATAGCAGACAATCATTTGAATACAGATGAAAATATTTTCACCATCAATTACGATGGAACCAGTACGCAAAATTTTGGGGGAACAACCTATTTAATGCACGGTCCAGCGGCAGTTCCTGCGGATATTTCAGGTTCGAATGGCAACTGGGGCGGATTACGTGTGACACAGCAATTTGCCAATCTTTTTGCTGATAAAACAGGAGCAACTGATACACGTGCACAGTTTTATATGTCGGGTCAGAACTTAGAAGTAAATGATTTGTATGTTTCAACGGATGGATATTCAACTACGAAATACAGAAATAAAACCAGAACAGGCGCAGCAGCTCCTCATCAAGATGTAGCAAAAGATTTCTCGGATATTGATTTTCCTTTATTCCGTTTGGCTGAGATATATTTAACCTATACCGAAGCCGTTTTGCGTGGCGGAACAGGCGGGAGCTTAACCACCGCTTTAGACTATGTAAACAAATTGCGTACACGTGCTTACAACGGAAGTTTAGCGGGTAATGTAACTTCGAGTGCCTTAACCACCGATTTTGTATTAGATGAACGTGGCCGTGAATTGTGGTACGAAGCTAGCCGAAGAACTGATTTAATCCGTTTTGGAAAGTTTACAACCAACACTTATTTATGGGCATGGAAAGGTGGCGTTAAAGCAGGTACCGCGGTTGATGCGAAGTACAATCTTTTTCCATTGCCTCCAACTGATTTGTCGGCCAATCCAAATTTACGTCAAAACACCGGTTATTAATCTTTACGAAAATGAGAAAAATATTCATTCATACCTTATGTATTTTCTTTTTAATCAGTGTTTTTACACGTTGTACAAAAGAAGAAAGTACCAATATTATTGTTCCACCAAGTTCAGCTTCCTTGGCATTTAAAAGTTCAACACCTTCGGTGGTGTTAACGGCTGCTACAGACGCAACGAATGTTATCACTTTTAGTTTTAATGCCGCTGATTTCGGCGCGACGGTGGTTCCAACCTATAGCTTAGAATTCGATGTGCCTTCTGACACCACTGGTGCCAATGCATGGGCCAATGCAGTATTGGTTAAACTTCCTGCCGGATCGCTAAGTAAAAGCTATTTGGGAGCTGATTTTAATTCTCTTTTAACAAACAACTTAATGATGCCAACCGGTGTTGTGAGCAGTTTAGTGGTTCGGTTAAAAGCAGAGGTTAACCAAAATAGCGGGTTGAGTTCAACAATTAAACCTATTTATTCGACCTTGACGGTTTCAGTGAATCCTTACAAAGCAGTGGTCGTGTATCCTGCATTAATGGTAAAAGGGGGAAATTCATGGAAAACACCAACGGTTAGAACCAATGGATATGTATTAACATCCGGTAAGTTTAATGCGAAATATGAAGGATATTTAGACTTGCCAAATGCCGATGGTTGGGGTGGAGATGCCTTTCAATTGGTGTCGTTAACCGATCCAACAAAAGTGTATGGATGGGGTACTTCGGCTACTACCTTAGCGTTGGGTGGCGGAAATCTTTGGTTGTCACCATCACCGGCCTACATGAAAGTAAATGCCGATTTAGATGCTATGACCATTAGCTACACACCGGTTAAATTTTATATTTCTGGCGATGACAACGGATGGAGCACATCGTCAACGCCAATGGTGTACAATGCCAGCACCCAGAAATGGACGGCAGCCAATGTGAGCTTAACCGCTGGTAAAACATTTGTGTTTACAGCAAACGGTGGTTACGATATTAGCTATAAGGTTGATGCCAATGGCACCTTGGTTTTTGCAGGTGCACCAACATGGGGCGGAATTAATATTCCGGTAACAAAAACAGGTGTTTTCACCATAACACTCGATTTGAGCGCTGGTGATGGAAATTATACTTATTCAATAAAATAGCGAAGAATATGTTGGGAATTATGAAAAGAAAAGGCATGAAATGGTTCAGTTCAATTTTAATGCTTTCAGTAGTTGCACTAGGCTGTAATAAATCTACTGGTGAAACACAATATTATCCGCTACCAGATGCACCGGGTGCATACGCAAAAGGAGCAGATGTAAGCTGGTTAACCGAAATGGAAGCGGCCGGTAAAAATTTCTATAACAATGCAGGTGTGCAGCAAGATTTGCTTAAAATATTAAAAGATAAAGGCATCAATACCATTCGTTTAAGGGTATGGGTAAATCCGGCATCCGGATATTGCAATACAGCCGATGTTATTTTAAAGGCAAAAAGAGCACAGGCCATGAATATGCGCATTTTAATTGATTTTCATTACAGCGATACCTGGGCCGACCCTGCAAACCAAACCAAACCAGCGGCTTGGGTAGGTCAAAGTTTTGCAGACTTAAAAACCTCTGTTTATACCCATACCGTAGAGGTTTTAACAGCTTTAAAAAATAATAAGATTGTACCTGAATGGGTACAAGTGGGAAATGAAACCAACAACGGCATGCTTTGGGAAGATGGTAAAGCTTCGGTAAGCATGAAAAACTTTGCCGATTTGGTGCTATCAGGCTATAACGGTGTAAAGGCCGTGAATCCAAGCAGTAAAGTGGTGGTACATATTTCAAATGGATATGACAATGCCTTATTCAGATGGATTTTTGATGGACTAAAAAATAACGGTGCAAAATGGGATGTGGTAGGCATGTCGATGTACCCATCGGCAAGTGACTGGTCGACAAAAAATACGCAATGTTTAGCGAATATGAACGACATGGTTTCGCGTTATGGCTCTGAAGTGATGATATGTGAGTTGGGGATGCCTGTTAGTGAGGCTACAGCCTGCAATGCTTTTATCAAAGACTTAATAGCGAAAAATAAATCGTTGCCAAACAATAAAGGTTTAGGTGTTTTTTATTGGGAACCTCAGTCGTACAACAGTTGGAATGGCTATAAATTGGCAGCGTTTGACGATACGGGTAAACCTACGGTAGCAATGGATGCCTTTTTGCCTTAAAATTATCAGCTGTTTTAGCAAGAGCTATTCTTCCTTTGATGATTCTTTGGAGTGTCCGAAGACTTCATCGCGTTCAGCATGCTAAGCTTTGTGTAAAAGATGATTCGGCAAGAAGAAAAGCAAAAACGAATAAGCATATAGGCTTAATTGTAGTACATTTATTTATGATTTTAACGAAAAACAATTCTCTTTTTATCGGGTTTATCCTTGCATCAATAAGTGTTTTTGCACAAAACAAGCAAGGCATTTATGTTGATAAAGCTGGGGTGATTCGCTGGGAAAAAGACAAAAAAGAAGCGACCTTTTTTGGGGTCAACTATACAGCCCCCTTCGCTTATGGAAATCGTGCCATTACACGAGTGGGCCAATCGGCTGAACAAGCTATCAAAGATGATGTCTATCATTTCGCTCGATTGGGTTTTGATGCTTTTCGCGTGCATGTGTGGGATCAGGAAATATCCGATGTAAATGGAAATTTGATAGAAAATGAACATTTACGTTTGTTCGATTTTCTAATCGCGGAGCTTAAAAAGAGAAAAATAAAAACCTTGGTTACGCCCATTGCCTTTTGGGGGAATGGCTATCCCGAACAAGATGAAAAAACCGGCAGTTTTTCAAATGTATTTGGAAAAGATAAAGCCTTGGTTGAGGAAGCAGCCATAAAAGCACAAGAGAATTATTTACAACAATTTTTTAAGCATAAAAACCCATACACGGGTTTAACCTATCAACAGGATAGTGATATTTTAGGTACTGAAGTAAACAACGAACCACATCACAGCGGGGCCAAGGCCTTAACTACCGATTATATCAACCGCATGGTTGTAGCCATTAAAAGTGCTGGGTGGACAAAACCAATTTTTTACAACATTAGTGAGTCGCCATGGTATGCTGATGCTGTGGTAAAAGCAAATGTGCAAGGTCATAGTTTTCAATGGTATCCAACCGGTTTAGTAAGCGGGCATACTTTGCAAGGCAATTATCTTCCAAATGTGGCCAAATACCAAATCCCGTTCGATACCATTCCTGCTTTCAAGAATAGAGCAAAAATGGTGTATGAATTTGATGCTGGCGATGTGATGCAGCCCATTATGTATCCTGCAATGGCTAAAAGCTTTCGAGCGGCAGGCTTTCAATGGGCAACGCAGTTTGCATACGACCCCATGGCTACTGCTTACGCCAATACAGAATACCAAACACATTATTTAAACTTGGCTTATACGCCAGCAAAGGCGATAAGCATGTTAATCGCTGCGCGAGTTTTTCATCAAAGCAAACGTTTGGAGCAAAGCGATGATTTACATGCTTTTGATTCTTTCCGTATCGATTATACGAGTGCTCTGAGCGAGATGAATAGTCCGCAGGAGTTTTGCTATACCAATTCCACTTTTTCAGAACCGGTAGCAAGCAGACAGTTGAAGCATATTGCTGGTTTGGGAAGCTCTATTGTTGTTCAATACGAAGGAAAAGGAGCATATTTTTTAGATAAATTGGAAGATGGGCTTTGGCGTTTAGAAGTAATGCCCGATGCGTTGCATATCCGCGACCCTTTTGAACGTGCATCGCCCAGTAAAGAAGTTACGCGAATTAATTGGGCAACGTGGCCAATGGCCATTAATTTGCACGATTTAGGAACCAATTTTAGTATTCAAGGTTTAAATGACGGCAATCAGGTAACCGCATTTGCAGATAACACACATTTTACTATTTCTCCTGGAACCTATCTGCTGAGCAAGAAAAATCTACACAGTAATTTATCGGCAAAAAGTAGGTATCAAAATATCATTCTTGGCGAATTTGTGGCGCCAAAAGCATCAACAGAAGCTGTTTATGTGAAGCATTATCCTTTTGCAACGCTTACAGAAACAGTGCCTTTTCGGGTACAGGCTGAAATAGCGAATCTTTCTACCGGAGATTCTGTTTTTGTGCAATTGAATACAGCAAATAGAGGGCGGTTTTTCCCGATGAAAATGAGCATTCCGTATTGTTTTGTAGCAGAAATTCCCGGCGATTTTGTTAAGAATGGTTTGCTGAAATATCAAATCATTGTTCAGAAACAGGATGGAAGCTACATAACCTTTCCGGCGAATGAAAAAACCAATCCTTTTGCATGGGATAAATTGGAACAGGCTTCGTATCAAAGTTATGTCGCAGGGAAAAATGCCTTTTTGGAGATTTTTAACCCGGCAGCAGATGGCGATAAAATTAATGCCTATACACCAGATTGGAAAGAAAATAAAATCAACTATACTTCGGATATCAATCCAGAACAGTTGAATTTAACCTTATCCATCGGAAAACCGAAAGCAAACGAAATAATGGGCTTTCAAAGTTTTTTTGGCGATAAATTGGTGGGAAGAAAATCCGAATTAAATCGCTTTAAAACCCTAGTGGTAAAGCTGAAAGCGAATACGGAGAATACAAAAGTTAAAATTGGTTTAATTGATACGGATGCTCATTTCTTTTCAGCCGAGATTGTCGCTAACACCACCTTTAAAACTATTGAAATTCCTTTGGAACAATTAAAAAATGATCGTCAATTATTGCTTCCGCGACCTTATCCGGGCTTTTTGCCTTTATATTTTCAACACACAAACAAAGGTGTTTTCGACTTGAAAAATACCGAAAAAATAGAACTTACATTTGGTTACGAGGCAACTGCAAATCCACTGGCGATTTCGGTTGAATCCATTTACCTACAATAATGATTACATACATGTTTCAATTTAAAAACATACTTTTAACCTTCGTGGTAGCCGGCTCTGTGGCGATGAATGCATTTGCACAACGAACCGAAATTTTATTAGACGAAGGATGGAAATTTTCGAAAGGAAGCTTTCCAACAGCCAAGGAACCTGGTTTTAACGATAGCCATTGGCAAACCGTAAGCGTTCCACACGATTGGGCAATTGCCGGACCTTTTGATAAAGAAATCGATAAACAGGTAACGGCCATCGTACAAAACAACGAAACGGTAGCCACTGAAAAAACAGGTAGAACTGGGGCACTGCCTTATGTGGGTGAGGGTTGGTACCGTAAAAAACTAAACCTTCCAGCGTTAAAACCACATCAAAAAGTGTTGCTTCAATTGGATGGAGCCATGAGTGAACCGCGGGTTTATCTCAATGGGAAGTTGGTTGGACAGTGGAATTACGGGTACAATTATTTCTTTATCGATATCACAAACGATTTAAAATCGAGTGGAAATGTGTTAGCTATTCAGCTGAATAACAAGGAGAAATCTTCGCGTTGGTATCCTGGGGCTGGTTTATACCGAAATGTACACGTCACGATTAAAGATGAAAAAAGTATTGACCAATGGGGCATTACCATAACCACCCCAATTGTTCAAAAGGAATTCGCGAAGGTCAATATTAAGACAAAAGTAACTGGTACTAACCTGCGTTTGGTGACGCAAATTTTAGATGCAACTGGAAAACAGGTTGCAATTGATTCGGCTAAAGGCTTTTTTGGCAATGAGGCCGACCAAAATATTCAGCTTTTAAATCCGAAATTATGGAGTCCGGAAAGCCCGAATTTGTACATGGCTGTTTCGAGTGTTTATGAAGGAAACATCTTAAA
The DNA here is from genome assembly GCF_052344095.1 of Pedobacter paludisoli. Taxonomy (GTDB): domain Bacteria; phylum Bacteroidota; class Bacteroidia; order Sphingobacteriales; family Sphingobacteriaceae; genus Pedobacter. The sequence continues at coordinate 305,066 of NZ_CP179926.1, forward strand.
AGATGTGCAGAAAACGCGTTTTGGTGTACGCGAAATACGCTACGAAGCAGGGAAAGGTTTCAGCTTGAATGGTCAGATTCGAAAATTTAAAGGTGTTTGTTTACATCACGATTTAGGACCATTAGGGTCAGCCATTAATGTGGCTGCCTTGAAAAGACAATTGGTTATTTTAAAAGAAATGGGTTGCGATGCCATCCGGAGCTCACACAACATGCCATCGCCCGAGCAATTGGCGTTATGCGATGAAATGGGCTTTATGTTTTTGGCTGAAAGTTTCGATGAATGGGCAAAAGCGAAAGTAGAAAATGGGTATCATTTGTACTTCAATACCGATGCAGAAAAAGATGTGGTAAATTTGGTAAAGGCCAATAAAAATCATCCTTGCATTGTGATGTGGAGTTCAGGCAACGAAGTTCCTGACCAATTTGGCGCCGAAGGTGTAAAAAGAGCAAAATGGTTGCAAGAAATTTTTCATCGCGAAGACCCAACCCGTCCCGTTACGGTAGGAATGGACCAAGTGAAAGCCACCATGCAATCGGGTTTTGGTGCCTTGCTTGATATCCCAGGTTTAAATTATCGAGTACATCTTTATGAAGAAGCGAATAAAGCATTTCCACAAGGCTTTATTTTAGGCTCAGAGACGGCCTCTACGGTGAGTTCAAGAGGCGTTTATAAATTTCCAGTGGTAAAAGGATATGATAAACAATACGACGACAACCAATCATCTTCTTATGATATGGAATATTGTAGTTGGTCAAACTTGCCAGACGACGATTTTGTATTGCAAGACGATAAGCCTTGGGTAATTGGAGAATTCGTTTGGACGGGTTTCGACTATTTAGGAGAGCCAACACCATATGATAACAAATGGCCATCGCGTAGTTCATATTTCGGAATATCCGATTTAGCCGGTTTACCAAAAGACCGTTATTATCTGTATAAAAGCAGATGGAATAAATCTGAATCTACTTTGCACATTCTTCCACATTGGAATTGGGCTGGGAGAGAAGGTCAAACGACCCCAGTTTTTGTCTACACCAACTACGATAGTGCCGAACTGTTTTTAAATGGAAAGAGTTTAGGTGTTCGTAAAAAAGATAAATCATCCCCTCAAAATCGATATCGATTGATGTGGATGGATGTAAAATACGAGCCTGGAACCTTAAAAGTAGTAGCGTATGATAGCAATGGAAAAGTGGCTAAAGAATCGCAGATGGTAACCGCCGGAAAGCCTGCCAAAATGGTTTTAACCGCCGATCGTACGACGCTAACCGCAGACGGAAAGGATTTGTCTTTCGTAACCGTTTCTATTGTAGATAAAGACGGAAATCCATGCCCCAATGCCGATAATAGTTTGAAATTTAGCGTAAAAGGTGCGGGTACCTTTAAAGCAGTTTGCAATGGCGATGCTACTTCCTTAGAATCGTTTGTAAACCCTACCATGAAAGCCTTTAGCGGTAAATTGGTGGTGCTTGTTCAATCTGATAAAAAAGGAGGAAAAATTGAATTAGCTGTATCGGGAAAATCACTCCCAACATCTAAAATAGAAATACAGTCAGCAAAACAAGCTGATTAAGCAAAAATAATTTCAAAACGAAGGCTGTCTATCTCGTTTTGATAGGATTAAATCGGTTCCAACGTGGGCAAATTTTGACCCATTGGAACCTATTTTATTTATACCAAGCCCTGCAATCCCTTTGTTTTTCCTGAATATCAAAGGAGGGGGATAAAACACACGTTGTTCATGTGTAGTTTTTTTTACTTTTTTATCAGTATAGCGCGACAATTTTTTACGACTCTAATGTTTTGATGAAAAATAAAGCATACCGAAAATCAAAATTTTTCGCCCCGATAAAAGCATACATAATTTTTGAACTCGTGTAGTTAAAGCATATATTGCAGGTAGAATTATGGATTTCTTTGCTCCAATTATCCAAAACAACTCTTCCAATTTAGGGAAAAGAAGACAACAGACATTCCTTAATGTAGTGTGTTTTTTGCTTTGCATCCTGATTTTTAATGGAATAAAATCTTTTGGACAATATAATCCCAATCCGATTCGAGATGTTTATTTAGATGAAGGAATTTTTCCGACAACGCTGAAACGAAGTTTTTCTCTCCAGATGTTGATCGAAAAAAAGTATAAAGCATTTGTTATCGATCAAGAATCTACCTTAACGGTTAGTGACCTAAGTTTTTTAAAATCGTATTTGGCTAACAAATCAGCGGATGAAATGCTTGCTTTTATTGTTACAGGCTCTAAAGAGCAAGTCTCTTTACTACGAACGGCCTGTGGTAATAGTTTGATTTCACTGCAAGTGGATGAGCTTGTTAAAATTGCCGAAATCAAAAAACTACATAAACGGGTAATTCTTTTGGAAGCAGATTCAAAAAGTCCGCAAGCCATTGATAGGTGGATAACCTATGTTCAACTTGACTCGGCATTTAAAGCTAGGGGAGAAGTTAACTTTGCTAAAAACAGTCCATCTAATCGCTTCACGTTTTTTGAGTTCGATGCCCATCCCTCTGCGCAGGTGTTAGAATCTGCTGTAACAGGCGTAAAAGATGCCATGCATTTTTATTTAAAGAAGACGGGTAAATACCCTAATTTCATCTTGACTGAAAATCCAGCTGCGGTAGAAGAATATGCCAAAACACTTCCCTTAACCGTAAAAGTTGTCACTTTTGATGAAAATCATCAGCCTATTCAAAATGTGCGCTGGTATGGTTTTCCCGGACTTAAAACCTATGGTATTGCCTATTTAAGTTCGCCGAATATCAAATATTATAAAAATGTAAATCGGTATTTGGGTAAGCTAAATGCATCGCCTGTAAAAGAAGGATACGAGTTTTTTCCGGTGCTGTTTACCTTTAATGCCAGAACATATCAAAATTTAAAAGCGTTTAAATCGACAAAAATGCCCATCCAGCAAAATTTGTTGTTTTATTTGCCTTTTAGGTCTGAAAGTTTACCAGTTGATCTGGAGCTGCTGAATAAAGATATCGCCATTGGATCAGATGCTGCAGGGAATTACGCCAAGTTTAATGGTAAAACCAATAACCTCTATTTCAAAATCCCTAAATATATTGATAGCATTACTGCTTTGTCCATTTCCTTTTGGCTAAAACCCGACGCCATTGACCGGAATTATGCAATTTTAGCATCGAATGATAATTATGTAGTCAAAATCCGAAAAGGATATTTATGCTTAACAATTCCGGGTGGAGAGGACGTTTTAAGTTCGAAACTTAGTCTTCAAAAAGGAGAATGGCAACATTTAGCCCTCACCATTTCAAATGGAGAAGACATAAAGTTTTATAAGAACGGGACCTTAATTGAAACAAAATCTATTCGTTATTTTAATCTTAAACCTTCTGCACACTTTTTAGTGGGATACGACCAATGGGAAGAGTTTTTAGAAGGCGGCTTGAAAGAGCTTGCTTTTTGGAATCGGGCTTTAAGTGAAGCGGAGGTAAAACAAGTATTCAATTCAGGTTTTGTGAAGGAGGAAAAGCACACAGCTTTGATATGGATGGCTGTTGTCTTTTGTTTAGGGATAGGAGCTGGACTATATTTTTATGTCATTAAGCGCAAAAGGAAAGTAAAATCTGTTGTTTCTAAAGCTCCAAGTATAGAAACACCTTTGGCTACGGCCGATATTTCATTCAAAAAGACCGTTGATAGTCATCTTCAATGCTTTGGTAGTTTTCAATTTGTTGATAAAGAAGGAAACGAACTATTTCATCAGCTATCGTTAAAGAAAAAAGCATTTTTGTTTGTGATTTTGTACCATACGATTAAAAATGGAGGCATTTCACCTACCGATTTATCGGATATTGTTTGGCCGGGTTATAGTGCGGTAAGTGCAAAAAATGTACGTAGTACCTATCTCCAAAATATTCGAAGTACAATACCTGAGGATTATTTAAAAGTAAATTATAGTAATAAATTATGGTCAATAGAATTGAATAGTTCTATTAACTGCGATTTAAAGGAGTATATGAAAGTAGGTTTGGCTTTAAAGACAGCGCTTTCAACGCAAGCAGCTCCAGATTTTCCGCTTATTGAAAGCTATTTGAAAATAATTGGTAATGGTCCCTTGGCGGCTAACATTCACTCCGAAATTGTGGATAAGTTTAAAAGCAGCGTTGATGTTGAAATAATCGATTCCTTGGAATCAATTTTGAAACACCATTCAGCTGTTCTTTCAGATGATTTGCTTCTCGCCATTGCGGGTACCCTTCATTTATTTGATCCGCTACATGAAGATGTCTTGATTTTAAGAATTTCAAAAACGGCCGTTAAACATAAGGGAAAGGCATCCATCATTTTAAAACAATTCTGCAGTGAATGGAAATTGGCTTACGGCACGGCGTATGTTATTCCTGCAGAAATTGAAGACATGTTGAAATAGCCGCTTAGTGTTGATGCTTCTGAACAATTCAGAATCAACAGAAGGTAAATGAAACAAAAATACACTCATTTTTTGTGCAAAAAAGCAAATTAAATTGGTTTACGCGGATTCAAAACCGATAATGCACTTCTTTAGTGAACAGTTTTTTACGTTGGTGGATGATGGTTTATTAATTATTTAATTTTGATTTTTTAATGATTAGTTCACAATTGTCTATTTTTTTTTGTGAATTACCCCTTTATGTA